>DATJFF010000280.1:0-17637 GCA_035495795.1 Vicinamibacterales bacterium | reverse complement strand
CACGTCGAGGGGTTCGCGCCTCAAGTGGCCTGGGTCACCAGGGGCGGCACCGAGGATCTCGAGGAGAAGCTGATCATCCGGCCGACCTCGGAAACCATCTTCGGCGTGATGTACCAGAAGTGGATCCAGTCGTGGCGGGATCTCCCCCTCCTCATCAACCAGTGGGCGAACATTGTCCGCTGGGAAAAGGTCACCCGGCCGTTCCTGCGCACGACCGAGTTCCTGTGGCAGGAGGGCCATACGGCTCACGAAACCGCCGAGGAGGCACAGGAGGAGACGCTCAAGATCCTCGCGCTGTACAAGGAGGTCTGCGAAGCGGTCCTCGCAGTGCCGGTGATTGATGGCCAGAAGACCGAGAGCGAGAAGTTCGCGGGTGCGTCGAAGACCTATTCAATCGAGGCGCTGATGGGCGACGGCCGCGCGCTGCAGGCCGGCACGTCGCACAACCTCGGCCAGAACTTCGCCAAGGCGTTCGAGATCCAGTTCCAGGGCCGCGACAAGACCCTGCAGTATGCGTGGACGACCTCCTGGGGCGTGACGACCCGCCTGGTTGGCGCGGTCATCATGACCCACGGCGACGACAGCGGGCTGATCCTGCCGCCCAAGGTCGCGCCCTGGCAGGTGGTCATCGTCCCGATTCCGCGCGGCAACTGGAAGGAAACGGTCCTCCCGAAGTGCCAGGAGATTCGCGATCAGCTCCAGGCCGCCGGCATTCGAGTCAAGCTCGACGCCGACGACGGCAATACGCCTGGCTGGAAGTTTTCCGAGTACGAGATGCGCGGCGTGCCGCTCCGGCTCGAGATAGGTCCGAAGGACATCGAGAAGTCGTCGGTGTTTGCGGCCCGGCGCGACACCCGCGCGAAGCAGTCGCTGCCGATGGACGGTTTGGCGGCGCGCGTCACCTCGCTTCTCGACGAGATTCAGGCGGCGCTCCTCGACCGCGCGCGCGCCTTCCGCGACAGCCACACCTCGGCCACCACGTCCTACGAGGAGTTCAAGAGCATCATGGACGGCCGCCCCGGGTTCGTGCAGGCGCCGTGGTGCGGCTCCGCGAAGTGCGAAGCGGACATCAAAGCCGAGACACAGGCCACGATTCGCAACATCCCCTTCGGCTTCGAAAAGGCGCCGGGCGTGCCGTGCATCAAGTGCAACGGCGACGCGATCGTGACGGCCTGGTTCGCGAAGGCATACTGACGCTGGGCGGGAGCGGCTGCGCCGCTTCCGGGAGGGATGTGCGGTCGGGAGTGGGAGCGCGGGAGGGACTGTCTCGGGCCTCACTCCGGTCGAGCATTGGAAGCCTTCAGTTTCGAGTAGCGCATCGCAGGGGTCGCGCGCGTGGCCGAGTTCTATCCGGCCGTTGAGTCTGGCTGCCGAAGACGCCAAGACCCCAAAACCTCAAAACTCCGTACGTGAAAAGGGCGGGCCCCCGAAAGGAAGCCCGCCCTCTGTGTGTCTGGCCTCAAGCCTGAAGCCTGAGGCCTGAAGCCTACTGCAGGCGCACCGTCAGGGCTGCGCGGCGGTTCAGCCGGCGCGTCTCTTCACGGCTGTTGTCGTGCTTCGGCCGTTCCTCGCCGTAGCTCACGGTCTGGAGACGGTCGGCGCCGATGCCGCGGCTGGTGAGGTACTCGCGGACCGCAGCGGCGCGGCGCTCCCCGAGCGCCAGGTTGTACTCGGCCGTGCCGATGTTGCAGGTGTGGCCTTCGATCGTGAGGCGCAGCGTGTTGTCGCTCTGCATCGCCTTGATCGCTTCGTCGAGCACGCGCGTGGCTTCGGCGCGGAGCGAGTAGCGGTCGAAGTCGAAGTGGACGTCTTCGAACGTGTACTCCTTGCGCGGCGGCTGCGTGCACTGGATGGTCACGGTGTCGTTGGCCGTGCCGCCCTTGCCGTCGCTCACCGTCACGGTGACAGGCACCGCGCCAGGCTGCGCCGGGCAGGTGAAGCGGGTCTGGCGGTCGGCGGCGTTGGCAAACGTGCCGGTCGGCGCCGTCCAGCGGTAGGTGAGCGTATCGCCGTCGGGATCGTTGGCGTCAGCCGTCACCGTCACGGCCGTTCCGACCAGCGTCGTGCAGGGTTCGCAACGCGCCTTGACCGTCGGCGGCCGGTTGGCCGGAGGCGGCGGTGGCGGTGGCGGGGGTGGCGGCGGCGGCGCGGGCGGTGCCCAGGCGCGGACCCCGGGGTGATACCCGATCCGGACCTGGAAGCCGAGGCTGTCGCCGCTCTCGCTGGTCGCGCCCGGGACATCACCGCGATCGATGTGGTTGGTATTCCAGCCCAGGCCGGAGCCGACGTAGAAGCCCTTCGGACTCTGATACTGCAGACCTGCGAACAGGTTGAACGGCCGATCCACCGTCCACGAAGCGGGCGGTCCGCCAATCGCGGGGTTGGGCGTGCCGCTGAAGGTTACCGTGTTGTCGAAGTAGTACTCACCGTGCGCCTCGCCGAACAGCTTGAACGCGGAGCGGCTGGGCCAGCCGAAGCCCGCGCCGTAACGGAAGCCGCTGCTCAGCTCGTAGTCGTCGGGACTGGTGCGGAAGGTGAAGCCGCCGAAGCCCGAGACATCGAATTTCCGGTTGACCTCTTTGCTGATGATCGCATCAACGAGGAAATCCGGCTTGCCGGTGCCGAGCCCGTCGTCGAAGCTGGCGGTCGGCAGCTTGACCGCGCCGCGGAGGGCGACGGCCACGCCGTTGTTGGTGGCCTGTGACTTTATGCCGTACTTGGCGCCGACGTAGATGTCGCCAAAGCCCTGCTTCCACTCGTTGGAGATCATGTAATCCATCGGCTGCCCGGCCACCGCAACAGGGCGGCGGTCGGCGTCGATGCGCCGTACGACGGCAAGGGCTCCGAAGATCTCCAACTTATCGGTAGCGCCGAAGGCGAACGTCCCGCGGAAATCCGAGATGTCCGTAAACCCTTCGGAATGGTCGAAGTTCACGCGGGCGCCCATCCCGGCGGCCTTGCCCTTCGGCAAGGTCTCGCCCAGGGGCACGAACCATAGACCGGTGTCCCCGATGACGGTGCTGCTCGCGGGTCGGGTTGCCTGGTCAGACGACTGAGCCCAGACCGGACTCGCCGCGACCAGGGTAACTGCCATAAACGTGGCTAAACGCCGCAAGATACCCATGGCCCGATATTATGGCGCGGGATCGCCGGAAGTCAAACAGATAAGAGACTTTACACAGTCTCACTTGCAGGCTTTTCCGCCTTACCGAACAGCCAGGCGACCACGATGCCCACCAGGTAGAGCACAAACATCGGGGCGGCGACGAGCGCCTGGTTCACCGGGCTGCCGTCCGGGGTGATCACCGCGGCGACGATGAAAATCAGCAGGATGGCGTATTTGATGTTGCGGAGCAGGAAGCCGGCGGTCACCAGGCCGAGCCGCGCCAGAACCAGCATCAGCATTGGCATCTGGAAGACGAGCCCCATGCCGAGCATCAACTTGACGTAGAGCCCGAAAACGGGGTCGATGCGGGGCATGAACTCGATGAACTCCCCGGAGAAGCTGGCAAAGAACCGCCAGGCCGCCGGGAACAGCATGTAGTGCGAAAAGGCCGCGCCTGCGATGAAGAGCGAGGACGAGCCGAGGACGAACGGAATCGCGAGTTTCTTTTCCCGCGCGTAGAGGCCTGGCGCGATGAACAGCCACACCTGCCACATGATGTACGGGGAGGCGAGCAGCACCCCTGAGAGCGCGGCGATCTTGAGGTAGATGAAGAACGCTTCGCCGGGCTCGGTGTAAATCAGCCGGTGGCCGGGGATGTCGGCGGTGAGGCGCGCGTAGACGAAGTCCTTGGTACGGTCGGCAAAGGCAAATGCGGCGAGAAATCCGACGAGGAGCGCGACGACCGCGTGGGTGATCCGCTTGCGAAGCTCGTCGAGGTGCTCGAGGAACGTCATCCGCCCGTCGAGGCCGGTTTCCTCCTCGTCGGCAAACGGCGACGGGGTGTCGTCGGGATCGGGTGTCCGCAGCTGCGGCGACTCGTCGTCCCGCCTGGGGAACGGCACCAGCGCCATACGAACTGACTACCGCGAAACGGTCTGGCTTGGGGCCGTGGTGTCGGGAGTGACGGCCGGGCCCTCGGTTTCCGCCTTGCGCGCAGCGGCGGCCGCTGCCGCGTCCTTCTCCTTCTGTTCCTCCAGCCGGATCTCCTGGTCGAGCGTGTTCTGGAGGTCGTTGGAGGCCTTCTTGAATTCATTGAGGCTGCGACCGAGCGACCGTCCGAGCTCGGGCAGCTTCCGCGGGCCGAAGATGATGAGCGCGATCACGAAGATGATGATCAGCTCGGGCATGCCAATGGAACCAAACATGGGAGTGCTCCAGTTGCGCGGTCAAACGGCCGGTACGCCCGCCTTGACGTCCAAGTGGTCAGTATACCCCACCCTTTCGGGGGAATTCCTTGCCGGGTAGGGGCTTATTGGTTAGCATCGCCCTATGCGGATGAAGTCGCTCTTCGCGGTCGTGCTGGCCCTGGCCGTCTCGGCGGTCGCGGGCGGCTGGTTCGGGACCGCAGCCCTCGCCACCCAGGACCGGGTACCGGCCCACTACCGCGCCTTCACCACCGCGCTCGCGGCCATCGAATCGCAGTACGCCGAGGAGGTGGAGTCGGATCGGCTCGTCTACGGCGCCATCAATGGCATGCTGCAGACGCTCGATCCGCATTCGAACTTCATGGATCCCCGCAGCTACGCACAGATGCGCGAGCGGCAGGAGGGGCGCTACTACGGCTTGGGGGTCACGATCCAGGCGCCCAACGGCGACATCACCGCGGTCCGCGTGTTCGAGGGCTCGCCGGCCCACGACAAGGGGATTCGGCGCGGCGACGTGATAGCCGAGATCGAAGGCCAGACCACGAAGGGCTGGACGACCGAAGACGCCGTCGGCAAGCTCCGCGGCAAGAAGGGCACTTACGTCAACATCGGCATCCGCCGGAAGGGTCTCGACCAGCTGATCCCGATGAACGTGATGCGGGATCAGGTGAGCATTCCGAGCCTCTCGGCGGTGTTCATGATCGACGAGCAGACTGGCTACGTCGGGATCACCGATTTCGCCGAGCACACCGACGAGGATCTCGGCGACGCGCTGGAGTCGCTGACCAAGAGGGGCATGAAGCGTCTGGTGCTCGATCTGCGCAGCAATCCGGGCGGCCAGCTCGATCAGGCGATTCGCATCGCAAACCGCTTCCTCTCAAAGGGCGCGATGGTCGTCTACACGCGCGGCCGCGTGCCGAACTCGGATCAGGACTACCACGCGACCGACACGCCCGAGTACGGCACCGTTCCGATGATCACGCTCGTGAATCGCAGCAGCGCCAGTGCCTCGGAAATCGTGTCTGGCGCGCTCCAGGATCACGATCGCTCGCTCATCATCGGCGAGACGACGTTTGGCAAGGCGCTGGTGCAGTCGGTGTACCGGGTCAGCGGCGGCGCCGGGCTCGCGCTCACCACTGCGCGCTACTACACGCCGAGCGGCCGGCTGATCCAGCGTCCGTGGGATGGCACCTTCGACGAGTACCTCACCTACACGATGAAGGATCAGAGCCAGCGCACGCACACCGACGACCAGCTCAAATACACCGATGGCGGACGCAAGGTGTACTCGGGCGGCGGCATCGAGCCCGACGAGCGCTTCGAGGGACCGATCGAGGGCTTCAACCCGACGCGGTTCGGGCGCTCGCTGTTCAACCGCGGCCTGTTCGCCACCTACGCGGAGCAGTTCTACTACGATGCCGACACGCGTCCGGGCAGCAAGTCGCCGAACTTCAAGTACGTGAAGAAGAACTTCGAGGCGACGCCGGAAATGGTCGCCGAGTTCAAGAAATTCGTGATCAGCCGGAACACGAAGATGGACGAGGACGCCTGGAACAAGGACCTCGATTTCATCAAGGCGATGGTCCGGTTCGAGATCGACCAGGCGGTGTTCGATATCGCCACCGCCCGGCAGCACCTCACGAGCGCCGACCCGCAGGCGCGCTACGCGCTGACGCGTTTCAGCGAGGCCGAGAAACTGAGCCAGCTGTCACGCGGCAAGAGCTCGAGAATAGGGCAGTAACCCTCATCGTCGCGGTTGACGAGGCCTCCGCCTCGAACTCCGTCGTCGCGCCGTTTCCGTAAGGGATCTCGCGCCAGGTCTGCAAGCGGCTACCTGAGCGGCTGTGGGGTAAAGACCCCAAATATTGGGGTCGTCCTTCCTCCTTGCCACAAGAGGAAGGGCTTGCTAGACTGGCCGGCGTTTCCCCTCTGCAGCCCCGACCCGTCATGCGCCTCGAACGTCTCGAACTTTCCGGTTTCAAGTCGTTTTCCGATCGCTCCGAGCTCGCCTTCGACGAGGGCGTCACCGCCATCGTCGGCCCCAACGGGTGCGGCAAGAGCAACGTCGCCGACGCGTTGACGTGGGTGCTCGGTGAGCAGAGCGCCAAGAGCCTGCGCGGCGAGAAGATGGAAGACGTCATCTTCAGCGGCTCGGACGCGCGCAAGCCGACGGGCGCCGCCGAAGTCCGGCTGAAGCTGAGCGGCGTTGTCGTGCCGCCGTCGCTCGAGAAGGAGATGGGCTACGAGCCCTCGACCAACGGGCACCACGCCGAGCCGAACGGCCATGCGCTGGATCCCATCGATCATCTGACCCGTGACGTGGAAGTCACGCGGCGCCTGTTCCGCTCCGGCGAGAGCGAATACCTGATCGACGGGCATCTGTGCCGCCTGAAGGACATCCACGAGCTGTTGATGGACACCGGCCTGGGCGCGAAGGCCTACGCCATCATCGAGCAGGGCAAGATCGGGATGATCCTGAGCTCGCGTCCCGCCGACCGGCGTCAGCTGATCGAAGAGGCCGCGGGCATCACCAAGTACAAGGCGCGGCGGCGCGCCGCCGAACTGAAGCTCGAAGCCGCGCAGCAGAACCTCACCCGCCTCGACGACATCGTGTTCGAGGTGGAGAAGCAGAAGGGCGCGCTCAAGCGTCAGGCCGCGAAGGCCCGCCGCTACACCCGGCTGCGCGACGAAATGCGCCGCTGGGAGAAAGTGCTCGTCGCCCGCCGCTACCGGGCGCTGGCCGAGGCCATCGAATCGACCCGCGGCCGGCTGGCCGAGGCGCGCGAGCACGAAACCGCGGCCGCCGCCCGGCTCGCCGAAGTCGAAAGCGGGCTTGCCGTACTTCGCATCGAGCAGGCCGAAGCGGACGCGACCGCCAACCGCCGGCGCGACGCGGCCCACGCGCGCGAGCTCGACATCAATCGCCGCCAGCAGCAGATCGCGCTCGATCGCCAGCAGGCGGCAATGGTCGAAACGCGCGCCGCGGAGCTCGATCAGGAACGGCAGCAGCTCGAGGCGCGGCGGGAGCCGGAGCGCCTGGCGCTGGAGGGCCGCCGGCAGGCCGTCCTCGACGCGCAGGCACAACGCGACGCGGCGCAGGGCGCCGTGCAGGCGGCGGCCGGAGAGTACGCAAAGGCCCAGCAGGCCATCGATGCCGTCGAGCAGGATGTGGAGCGGGCCCGCGCCGACGTCTATGCCGTCGTCAATACCGTCACGGCACTGAATGCCGCGGTGCAGTCGGCAGGCGCGCAGCGCGAGCGCGCGGTGGAAGGGGAGCAGCGATTTGCGATGGAATCGCGCGAGCTCGACGCCGAGCTCGATCGCATCCGCGTGGAGCGCGTCTCGTCGAGCGAGCAGCTGCGCCGCGCGCAGGATGGACTCGACTCCGCCCGCGTCGCCCGCGCGGCGCGCGAATCGGAGCTGGCGAGCGCGCAAATCGAGCACGAATGGCGCGCCCGGGAAGTGCGGGCTCGCGAACAGGAGCTCGCCGGCATGGCGGCACGCCTGCGCTCGCTCGAGGAGCTCGACGCACACCGCGCCGGGTTTGCCGATGCCGCCCGGATGGTGCTGGTCAGCGCCAATGGCAAGGTCGGGCAGATGGGCGCTCTGGCGGATTTTCTCGAAGTCGAGCCGCGCTACGAGCGTGCCGTCGAGGCGTGCCTCGGTGACCTGCTCCAGCACGTGCTGGTCGAGCGGCTGGAGCACGTCTCAGCCGGGCTGCGGCTGATCCGGCAGGAAGATGCCGGGCGGTGCGGCTTCATCGTCGCCAACCCCGATCTCGCAGAAGCTCAGAGCACGGCCGGGCAGAGCGCGGAGGTTCCGGCGGGTGCCGTGCGGCTGCAGGATGTCGTGCGCGTCGAGGGGCCGTTTGCGGGTGCGCTGAGAGCGGCGATCGGCGAAGCGTGGATTGCCGAGTCCTTCGATACCGCCTCTCACGTGGCGCCGTCCGTACCGTTCCCGGTCGCGACGCTCGATGGCGACGTCTTCCGCGGCCGTCACGTCGTCACTGGCGGCGACAAGGCCGAAGCACGCGGAATTCTTGCCACCAAGCGCGAGATCAAGGAGCTCCGCGAGCGGATCGCCAGCCAGCACGCGGAGCTCGGCCGGCTCGCCGACGAGACGACGCGTTTCGAGCAGACGATTGCCCAGGCCACCGCTGCCATCCAGAGCCTCGGGGCGGAGGTCCATCGCCAGGAGAAGGCCATCGTTTCCTTCGACGCCCAGGTCGCCAGGGCCGCCCAGGACGAGTCCCGCGTGCAGCAGCGCGTCGATCTCGTCGCCGCGGAGATACGGCGAGTCCGCGAGGAAATTGCCGGTCTCGACGCGCGCCAGGTGGAGGCCGGGGAATCGATAGCCCGGCTCGACGCGGACAAACAGGAAGCCGACGATGCGTTTGGCGTGGCCGTGCAGCGTCTCTCGGCGGCACGCGAGCAGGCCGAGGCCGCGAGCCGCACCGTCGCCGAGGCGCGGGCTGAGCACGCCACGCTGGTGGAGCGGTGCAACGCCGCGGCCGCCGAAGTGGCTCGCATGGCAGCGGCGGCTGTGGAGCTCGAGCGCCGCGTCGAGGCCTGCGTCCGCGATATCGCGTTGATGCGCGATCAGCGCGAGCGGCTCATCACCGGGGTCACCGATCACGAAACCGCGCTCGACGCCGATGTGCGGACGCTCGACGAGTTGCGCGAAGAGGTCCGCATCGCCGACGAGCGGGCGGCGGAGCTCAGGGCCGGAGTGGAGGGGCAGGAAGCGGTCATCCGCGACGCGCGGCGCGCGCTCGACGCGACTCGCGCGCTGGCCGCGGAGCTCGACGTCGCCCGGGCGACGGCTGAATCCGACCTCGCGCATCTCGCTCAGCAGGCCCTGGACGCGGTCGGGGTGTCGCTCGACGAGGTGCGAGAGGATGTCGAGCGGATGGAGGCCGAGGGGATCGTCGAGCCGGACGCGCGCGCGATTCGCGCCGCCGAGGCCGCGGAGCCCGACGAGGAGGAAGGCGCGGTTCCAGCCGAAACCGCCGACGCGCCCGTTCCCGAGCACATGACGGCGGAGGAAGCGATCGCCGAGCTGCGCGGCAAGATCGATCGGATTGGCCCGGTGAACATGATGGCCATCGAGCAGCACTCGGAGCTCGAGCAGCGCCACACCTTCCTCACCACCCAGCGGCAGGACCTGATCGAGTCGATCGCCCAGACCAACGAAGCGATCGAGCGCATCGACGAGACCACCCACGTCCGCTTCCGCGAGGCGTTCACGGCGATCAACGCGAACTTCCAGCAGACGTTCGCGACGCTGTTCGGCGGCGGCCGCGCCGGCATCAGCCTGCTCGACGAGACCGACCCGCTCGAGAGCGGCATCGACATCGTTGCCTCGCCGCCGGGCAAGCGGCTGCAGAGCGTGATGCTGCTCTCCGGCGGTGAGAAGGCGCTCACCGCGATCGCGCTGATGTTCGCGATTTTCCGCTACAAGCCGAGCCCGTTCTGCCTGCTCGACGAAATCGACGCGCCGCTCGACGACGCGAACATCGGCCGGTTCGTGGAGTTGCTGCGCGGGATGATGGACAAAACGCAGTTCATCATCATCACCCACAGCCGCAAGACCATGGAGATTGCCGACCGGCTCTACGGCGTCACGATGGAAGAGCCGGGCGTCTCGAAGCTGATCTCGATCCAGATGAACTGACGCGAATCTCGCGAACCTCGCGAACCCTATCCCCGTATTGGTGGGTATGCAGCGACGACGCCCGCTCGGGATAGGACTGGCCGTGGCAGTGCTGGCCGCAACGGCGGCCTGCGACGTCCAGATGAACGGCGAGGGTGGGCTGTCGGTCAGCATGGCCTCGGGCCGGGCCCAGGACACCTGGTCGCGGAGCTATCCGCTGCCGGAAGGAGGCGGCCGGGTCGAGCTCATCAACGTCAACGGCCGTATTTCCGCAGAACCCGCGTCCGGAACCAGCCTCGAGCTGGTCGCGGAACGCACCGCCAAGGCCTCGTCGGACGACGCCGCGAAGGAGCTGCTCGGCAAGGTCGACATGCACGAAGAGGCTGGAGCGAGCCAGGTCCGAATAGAGGTGCGCACCCCGCGCCACTTCGGGATCGGCGGCGTCGAGGTCAAGTGGACCGTCAAGGTGCCGAGGGGGGCCGTCGTAGACCTCCGCAACACCAATGGGAAGGTGCTGCTCGAGGGGCTGGCCGGCGAAGTCCACGCGCGGACCGTGAACGGCGGGATTGAGGCGCGCGGGATCTCCGCGCAGGTCGTCGAGGCCTCTACCGTCAACGGTGGTGTCGATGTCCAGATTGCGGCGCCGCTCGCCGACGCCGGCAAGGTGAATCTCGAAAGCGTCAACGGCGGGGTGCGGCTGGCGCTGCCCGAGGGCAGCAAGGCCTCGGTTGTCGCGCGCGTCACCAACGGCGGAATCGATACGGGCGGACTCGATTTCCAGACGACTGGCGAGAAGACGCGCCGCCGGTTCGAGGGCACGCTCAATGGCGGCGGGGCTTCGGTAAAGCTCGAGACTACCAACGGCGGCGTTCGACTCTCGAAATCGACGACTTGAGGGGTTACAGTTAGGAGCGGGTGCGCAGTTCTGCATCCGCTTCACGTGAACGAAGACAAGTCCACTCGATACCACCGGCTGCGGCGACGCGCCGACCTCGGCGGCACCCTGACCGCCGGGTTCACCCTGTTCCTTCTCGCCGTCACTGGACTTGCCGTGCGTCTGCGCGAGGCGCTGCAGGCCGCGGCAGGCGCGCTGCTGCCAGCCGGCTTCGACGAGCCAGCAACCGTCATCCTGCTCACTATCGTTGTCGTGGGGCTGCTTCAGGCTATCGAGCTGCCCTTCGCCTGGTATCAAGGCTTCGTGCTCGAGCACCGCTACGGCCTCTCGAAACAGAGCGCCTCGCACTGGCTGGTGGACCACGCCAAGGCGTTCGCCATCGCGGCAGTGCTCGCCGCGTGCGGCGCCTCGGTGGTTTACTCGACCTTACGAGCGTGGCCGGGATACTGGTGGCTGATGTCGGCGCTGGTCTTCGCCGGCGCCATCCTCGGCCTCGCCCGGGTCGCCCCGGTTCTCCTGCTGCCGCTGTTCTACCGCGTGCGTCCGTTGGAGCGGCCGCCGCTGGTCGAGCGCCTGATGCGCCTGGCGGCTCGCGCCGAAGCCGAGGTCGTCGGCGTCTTTGAATGGGTCCTGAGCGACCATACGCGCAAGGCCAATGCGGCGCTGGCCGGTCTCGGACCGACGCGCCGGATTCTCCTGTCGGACACGCTGCTGGCCGACTATTCCGACGACGAGATCGAGGTGGTGCTCGCCCACGAGCTTGCGCACCACGTCCACAACGACATGTGGCGCGGCCTGGCGCTCCAGGCGGCGATGGTCGTTGGCGCCT
The DNA here is from genome assembly GCA_035495795.1 of Vicinamibacterales bacterium. Lineage (GTDB taxonomy): Bacteria > Acidobacteriota > Vicinamibacteria > Vicinamibacterales > UBA2999 > VFZN01. Next base: position 5,950 of record DATJFF010000280.1, on the reverse strand, counting down.
TCTACCTGTCTGACCTGGCACTTCGCGTGATGGCCGAGGGCCTGGGGTACCGCGGCCTCTCCGACCCGGCGAGCCTGCCGCTGCTGATGCTCGTCGGTGGCCTCTGGTCGTTTCTCATGCTGCCGCTCGCCAATGCCCTGTCGCGGGCCCAGGAACGGGCCGCGGATCGCTACGCTCTAGAGACCACGCGCAACCCCGAGGCCTTCGTCTCGGCGATGAAGCGGCTGTCGCAGCAGAACATGGCCGAAGACGAGCCGTCGCCGCTGGTTCGGGTCTTGTTCTACTCGCACCCGCCGATCCGGGAACGGATTGAGGCGGCCCGCGCGTTTACGCGAACGTAAGGCCGCCGTGCGATGCTGGGTCTCGGGATGCGCATGCGCCTGTTGATTCTGGCCGCCGCCGCGGCGCTGGCACTGCCGATCAATCCGATGGCCCAGACTACCCGCAAGATCAACATCGGCCACCGCGGCGCGTCGGCCTACGCCCCCGAGCACACGCTCGCCTCCTACCGCCTGGCCCTCGCCCAGCACGCGGACTTCGTCGAGCAGGACCTCGCGGTGACGAAGGACGGCGTCCTGATCTGCCTGCATGACCCGAGCCTCGAGAGGACGACCAACGTCGAGGACGTGTTTCCCGACCGGTTTACCGAGATGACGATCGAAGGCAAGACGCGCCGGGCGTGGCTCGCCAACGATTTCACGCTCGCGGAGATCAGGCGGCTGGATGCCGGGTCGTGGTTCGATCCGAAGTTCGCCAACGAGCGGGTCGCCACCTTCGACGAGGCCGTGGCGCTGGTGAAGGGGAAAGCGGGCCTGTTCCCTGAGCTCAAGACCCCGGAGATCTACAAGGGACGGGACGTCCGGTTCGAGGAACTGGTGGCGGCCGCGCTCGACAAGCACGCTCTCCGTGGGCCGAAGGCCGACCCGAAGTCTCCGGTCATCCTGCAGACGTTCAGCGAAGAGAGCGCGCGGAAGCTGGCGCAGATGAAGATCGGAGTTCCGATCGTGCTGCTCGTCAGCCGCGGCGACGGCTGGACCGCCGCCCGCATCGCGGAGTGGAAGGGGCTCGTCCAGGGCTTCGGGCCCGACAAGTCAATCCTGCTGAAGATGCCCGAGTTCGTGAGTTGGGCGCACCAGGCAGGGCTCATCGTCACGCCGTACACGTTCCGCGCAGCCGATCCTGGCACGTTTCCAACCGTGCAGGCCGAAATGGAGCACTACCTGTACACAATCGGCGCCGACGGCCTTTTCACCGACAACCCTGACCTGTTCCCGCGGCGCTGAACTGTGCGCCGCGGCTGTCCATTGAGGATTTGAGGATTGGCGATTGACGATTTATTGATGATTGGGCGATTGGGGATTGCGCCAGTTGATTGACGATTGGTGGAATTGCCGATTGACCGATCCGGGGAATGACGATTGAGGATTGCCGCGGTTGCGGCTATCTGCTGTTGAAGAATTCGTCAATCGCAATCGGTCCATTGCGGCAATTTCCCGATGCCGCAATCCCCAATCGAATGCCGCAATTCACGATCATGAATCTTCAATAAATCACCAGTCATCAATCCTCAATCCTCAATGGACGCGCGGCACCCTATTTCCCCTTCACAACCAAGGTGCCCTTCATTTCTCGGCACGCGGCGTCGGAGGTGAGATTGCAGTAGAACTCGAAAGTGCCGGCCCGATCGGCGCGGAATTCGAACGCGATGGTCTGTCCGCCGCCGGCCCGCTTGACGATCCGGTACGGGTCGATCGCGAAACTGTAGGCACGATCCTCGCTGCGGAGGGTGACCTTGACCAGGTCGTCCTGAGAGACCTCGATCCGGCTGGGCGTAAACGTGTGGTCGCGCGCGACGATGGTGAACTCGCGGCGGTTTGGCGCCTGCTCCTGGGCCCCGAGGCTTGACGCGACCAGAAGCGCAGCCGCCAGGCCGATCAGCGCGGTGAAACGGGCCATGAAGTCATTGTAGGCCCGAAGAGAAGTGAGAAGTGAGAGGTGGGAAGTGAGAAGAAAGCCGGGAAGGGAGAGGCGGGGGAAGTAGAGAAGTGAAAGCTTTCGGCTTCTCACTTCTCACTTCTCACCTCTCACCTCTCACCTCTCACTTCGGACGCTATTCCCGCCTGGGGCCGCGATCGCGCCGCGGGCCGCGGTCGCGCGGCGGACGATCGCCACGCTCGCTCCCGCCGGCGCCGGCGCCGGCAGCGGCACCGGCTTCGCCGGCGCCCTCGCCAGCCGGAGGCGCGCCACCCTCTTCCGGCGTGATCAGTGCCTTGCGCGACAGGCGGATCTTCCCGGTCGGGTCGATGTTGATCACCTTCACCAGCACCTGCTGGCCTTCCTTCAGCTCGTCGCGCACGTCCTTGACGCGGTAGTGCGCGATCTCCGAGACGTGAAGCAGGCCGTCGGTGCCCGCCATGATCTCGACGAAGGCGCCGAAATCGGTGATCCGCTGGACCTTGCCGAGGTACGTCTTGTTGAGCTCGGGTGTGGCGGTGAGCTCCTGGATGATGCCAATCGCCTTCGCGGCGGCGGATTCGTCCGCCGACGCCACGTTGACCGTGCCATCGTCCTGGACGTCGATCTTCACGCCGGTCCGCTCGATGATCGAGCGGATCATCTTGCCGCCCGGTCCGATCACGTCGCGGATCTTGTCCACCGGAATCTTGATGGTGACGATCCGCGGCGCGTAGGCGGAAATGCTCTGGCGATGGCCGGTGAGCGCCTCGGCCATCTTGCCGAGGATGTGCAGCCGACCCTGGCGGGCCTGCATGAGGGCGTCACGCATCACCGCGGGCGGGACGCCGGTGATCTTGATGTCCATCTGCAGCGCGGTGATGCCGGCTTCGGTCCCGGCGACCTTGAAGTCCATGTCGCCGTAGTGGTCCTCGGCGCCGGCGATATCGCTCAGCACCGCGTACTTGCCGGTCTTCTCGTCGAGGATGAGGCCCATCGCCACGCCGGCCACCGGGGCCTTCAGCGGGACACCGGCGTCCATCATCGCAAGCGATCCGCCGCACACCGATGCCATCGAGGAGCTGCCGTTGGACTCGAGAATGTCCGACACGATCCGCACGGTGTACGGGAAGGTGTCCTCGGCCGGCACCATCGAGAACAGCGATCGCTCGGCCAGGGCGCCGTGACCGACTTCGCGCCGGCCCGGGCCGCGCATGAAGCCGACCTCGCCGACCGAGAACGGCGGGAAGTTGTAGTGGAGCATGAAGCGCTTCCACACCTCGCCGTCCACGCTCTCGATCTTCTGCTGATCGTCGGCGGTGCCCAGCGTCGCAGTGACGAGCGCCTGCGTCTCGCCGCGGGTGAACACGACGGAGCCGTGGGCCCGGGGCAGGACGCCGGTCTCGATGGTGATGGCCCGGATCTCGTCGAACTTGCGTCCGTCGAGACGGATATTGCGCTCGAGCACCTCGTCGCGCAGCACCTTCTCCTGGAGTTCTTTGAAGATGGCCTTCGCTTCGAGCTTGCGCTGGACCTCGCCCTCGGGGAGCGAGGCGATCAGATCGTCGAGCAGCTGATCGACCCGCTCGTAGTTTTCGAGCTTGCCCTTGATCCGCATCGCCTCGCTGAGCGGCACCAGCACGCGCTCCTCGACCTCGCGGTAGAACTCGTGGCCGATCGTCCGCTCCGGCTTCGGCAGCTTGCTCTTGCCGGACTTCTTCGCGAGCGCGTCGATGCTGTCGCAGAGCTCCTTGATCGCCTTGTGCGCCTCCTCGAGGGCGGTGAGCGCTTCTTCTTCGGTGACTTCCTTGGCCCCGGCTTCGACCATCACGATGCCGTCGCGGCTGCCCGCGACCACCAGGTCGAGGCGGCTCTGGCGCCGCTGCTCGAAGGTCGGGTTGATGATGTATTGACCGTCGACGAGGCCGACGCGGACGCCGGCAATCGTCTTCTCGAACGGGATTTCCGACAGGGCCAGCGCCGCGGAGGCGCCGGTGATGGCGAGCACGTCCGAGTCGTATTCGGTGTCGGCCGAGAGCACCATCGCGATGATCTGGGTCTCATGGCGCCAGCCCGATGGGAACAGCGGGCGAATCGGCCGGTCGATGACCCGGCTGGTGAGCACTTCCTTTTCGGTCGGCTTGCCCTCGCGCTTGAAAAACCCGCCAGGGATGCGTCCCGATGAGTAGGCGAACTCGCGGTAGTCCACGGTCAGCGGGAGGAAATCGATGCCCTCGCGCGGGCTGCCGGAGTGGCAGGCGGTGACCATCACCATCGTGTCGCCCATCCGGACGATTGCCGCGCCATGGGCCTGCTTCGCCCACTTGCCGGTCTCGATTGACAGGGGTCTGCCGCTGAGAGAAACCTCTTCACGTGTATGCATAAACGCCTCGTCCCTTGAACTCGTTGACTACTTGCGGATTCCGAGGCGCTTGATCAGCTCGGCGTAACGCTCCGAATCCTTGCTCTTCAAATAGTCGAGCAGGCGACGCCGCTGGCCGACGAGCTTGAGCAGCCCGCGGCGCGAGTGGTGATCCTTGGCGTGCGACTTGAAGTGCTCGGTCAGGTAGGTGATGCGCTCGCTCAGCAGGGCAACCTGGACTTCAGGGGAGCCGGTATCGCTGTCGTGCTTCTTGTACTCGCCGATGAGGGCGACTTTCTTGTCTTTCGTCAGTGCCACAGTGCCTCCACGCACGGCCCAGAAATGCGGCACCCGCCGCTCCAGGCCGCCGTACATGACGGTCGAACCTGACCGTCCAGAATCGTCAATGTTAGCCCAAAACAACGGAGGGGTGCAAAAACCCTGGCCGATCCGCGGGCACCGCCAGTGCCAGGAGCCTTCCTTCCCCGTCGACGAGGCGCGCCAGGCGGGAATCCGCCGGCCAGCCCGGTGCCGGGATGTCCATACCGTGTCGCGCGCGGGCCGCGGTCTCGACCGACAGCGTCAACGACGGGACGTGGGGCAGGAGCCGATCCAGCGGCACGAGGTGCCCGGCGACGGCCTCGCCGCTGCCGCGGACGAGCTCGTCGAACGGCACCGCCGAGCCCACCTCGAACTCGCCGGATCGCGTCCGTCGCAGCGACTCCAGCACGGCGCCTGACCCGAGCGCCTGCCCGAGATCGTGGGCGAGCGACCGCACGTAGAACCCCGCCGACACCAGCAGCTGCAGGCCGGCCCGCTCGCCGTCGAAGGCGGTCAGGGTGAGCTCGTGGCAGACGACCGGCACAGCAGGCAGCGCGGCCGCTTTGCCAGAGTTCTGCCGTGCCCGGGCATAAGCCCGTACGCCGTCCACCTTCTTCGCGGAGTAGGCCGGCGGCACCTGCATGAGGGCCCCGCGGAATCGCGCGAGCGCCGTCTCGAGTTGGTCGCGGCTGGGGCGATTCGGCGACTCGGCGACGATCTCGCCGGCGCAATCGTAGGTGGTGGTTTCCTGCCCGAAGCGCACCACTGCCTCGTACCCTTTGGCGGACCCCGACAGAAATTGCACCAGCCGCGTGGCTGGGCCGATGGCCAGGACGAGGACCCCGGTGGCGATCGGGTCCAGAGTCCCGCAGTGGCCGATTCGCCGCTCGCCGATGGCCCGCCTCGCCACGGCGACGACGTCGTGCGAGGTCAGGCCGTGCGGCTTGTCGACAACGAGAACACCTGCGGTCATCCGCTGACGGCCTGAGCGAGGAGGCTGGCGAAGACGGCGTGGCCTTCGTCGATCGACCCCTGCCAGCCGCATCCCGACGCGTTCAGGTGCCCGCCGCCGCCGAACAGTTTGGCAATCCGGCCGGTGTCTACCGGGCCCTTCGAGCGGAGGCTGACGCGCCAGTCTCCCGGCCCCATTTCCTTGAAGAAGGCAACGGCCTGCACGTCCTTCACCGTGAGCGGGAAGTTGATGAGCCCCTCGGTGTCGTCGTAGGTCCCGTCCAGGTCCCGGACCAGCGCCTGCGTAACCGTCAGCAGCGCCACGCGCCCGCCCGCGTGCATCGTCATCCCGTTCAGCACCGC
>DATJFF010000279.1:0-32447 GCA_035495795.1 Vicinamibacterales bacterium | reverse complement strand
CGACCCCTGCCAGCCGCATCCCGACGCGTTCAGGTGCCCGCCGCCGCCGAACTGCTTGGCAATCCGGCCGGTGTCCACCGCGCCCTTCGAGCGGAGGCTGACGCGCCAGTCTCCCGGCCCCATTTCCTTGAAGAAGGCAACGGCCTGCACGTCCTTCACCGTGAGTGGGAAGTTGATCAGCCCCTCGGTGTCGTCGTAGGTCCCGTCAAGATCCCGGACCAGCGCCTGCGTCACCGTGAGCAGCGCCACACGCCCGCCCGCGTGCATCGTCATCCCGTTCAGCACCGCGCCGAAGATCCGCACCCGGGCCAGCGAGTTGCTGTCGTAGTGAGTGCGAGCAATCCACTGCGGGTCCGCGCCCGCGGCCACTGCTCGGCCGGCAAGCTCGAAGGTGCGCGGCGTGAGGTGAGAGAAGTGGAACGACCCGGTGTCGGTGAGGATCGCGAGATACAGGTGAGTGGCGATCTCCGGCGTCAGCGGAATGCCGAGCGCGTCGATCAGCGTGAAGACGAGCTCCCCGCATGCCGCCGCGCTTTCGTCCACCCAGTTGATGGTGCCGTACTGCGTGTTGCCCGGGTGGTGATCGATGTTGATCACCAGAGAACCATCCAGCCCCCGAATGCCGCATCGATCGAGCGTGCTGCACTCCATCACCAGGACCGCATCGGCGGTCTCGGAAACGTCGCTGGTAATCCGCAGGTTCTCCACGTCCGGGAACGGTTGAAGAAACACCGGCGGCGCGGCATCGAACAGCGCAGTCGCCTGCTTGCCGAGTGCCCGCAGAGCCAGCGCCATCCCGACCGCCGAGCCGATCGCGTCGCCGTCGGGCCGCTGGTGTGACGTGACGAAGAACCGCGAGCCGCGCCTGATCGCCTCGAGCAGCTCGGGGGGCGGACTACTGTGCGGGCTCATCCTTCTTGGCGGGCTCGGACGCATCGACCAACGCGTTGAGCTCGGGGTGCGCTTCGCGCTCGCTGTGCAGGTCCTGGATGATGCGCTCGATCCGGTCCTGTGCCGCCACCGACTCGTCGTACTGGAACTTGATCTCCGGTGCGCGGCGGAGCGTCAGTCGCTGGCTGAGCAGATGGCGCAGGTAGGGGACCGTCCGGTTCAGCGCCTTGGCCGTTTCCTTCCGGTCCTTCGCCTCGCCCAGGACAGTCCAGTAGACCCGGGCCAGCGACAAGTCCGCGGTTACCTTCACACGCGTAACCGTCACCAGCCCGACTCCGGGATCCCTGACCTCCGTCGAGATCATCTGGCTGAGCTCTTCGCGAATCTGGGCCGCGATGCGCTCGACGCGATGGGAAAGAGCCATGAACCTGGGTTCTGTGCAACCCGCGGGCTAGACCGTGGCCGCGACCCGCTCCAGCTGGAACACCTCGATCACGTCGCCGATCTTGATGTCGTTGAAGTTCTGCAGCCCCATGCCGCACTCGATCCCGGCCTTCACCTCGGACACGTCGTCCTTGAAGCGCTTGAGGGAGGCGAGCTTGCCTTCCCACACGACCACGTTGTCGCGGAGCAGGCGGGCCTGGGCGTCGCCCTGGCGCGTGACGCGGCCGTCGTTGACGATGCAGCCGGCAACCGTGCCGACCTTCGGCACCTTGAACGTCTCGCGAACGGTGGCGCTGCCGAGGCGTACTTCCTTGATCGTCGGTTCCAGCAGACCGGTCATGGCCTTCTGGATCTCCTCGGTCACGTTGTAGATGACGGAGTGGTGGCGGATGTCCACCTTCTCCCGCTCGGCGACGTCGGCGGCGTTCCGGTCCGGCCGGACGTTGAAGCCGATGATGATCGCATTCGACGCGGTCGCCAGCAGCACGTCCGACTCGTTGATCGCGCCGACCGCAGAGTGGATGATCTTGACCTTGGTCTTCTCGTCGGAGAGCTTGGCGAGCGAGTCGGCCAGCACTTCGGCCGAACCCTGCACGTCGGCCTTGATGATGATGGCGAGCTCTTTCATGCCGCCTTCGTTCATCTGCTGTTGCAGCGACTCGAGCGTCAGGCGGCTGCCCTTGGCCCCAAGTGCCCTCTCCTTGACGACTGCCTGCCGGAAGGCGGCGATCTGCCGCGCCTTGGCCGGATCGGCGACGGACTGGAACGAGTCGCCCGGCGAGGGAAGCGCCTCGAGCCCGAGCAGCTCGACCGGCGACGATGGTCCGGCCTGCTTCACGGTGCGGCCGCGGTCGTCGATCAAGGCGCGGACGCGCCCAACCATTGGACCGGCAATCACGTTATCGCCGACGCGGAGCGTGCCGTCCTGGACGAGCACGGTGGCGACCGGTCCGCGACCGCGATCGAGCTTGGTCTCGAGCACGGTGCCGACCGCCGCCCGCTTCGGGTTCGCCTTGTGCTCGCCGATTTCGGTGACGAGCAGGATCATCTCGAGCAGCGTATCGAGGTTCTTCTTCTGCTTGGCCGAGACCTCGACGAAGACCGTGTCGCCGCCCCAGTCCTCCGGCATCAGGCCGAGATCTGCGAGCTGGCGCTTGGGAACCTCGGCGTTCGCCCCCGGCTTGTCGATCTTGTTGACCGCCACGATGATCGGCACGCCGGCCGCCTTCGCGTGGTCGATTGCTTCCTTGGTCTGCGGCATCACGCCATCGTCAGCCGCGACAACGAGGATGACGACGTCCGTGACCTTGGCGCCGCGGGCGCGCATCAAGGTGAACGCGGCGTGGCCCGGCGTGTCGAGGAAGACGATCTGCTTGTCGCCCTCTTCACCGAGGCCGCTCACCAGGTAGGCGCCGATGTGCTGCGTGATGCCGCCGGCTTCGCGCTCGGCAACGCGCGTCTCTCGGATCGAGTCGAGCAGCGTCGTCTTGCCGTGGTCCACGTGGCCCATGACCGTGACCACCGGTGCGCGGGGCACGAGGTCCTTGGGATCGACGGCTTCCGACTCGGTCTCGAGAAGCTCTTCCTCGTACGTCCGGGTCTCGATTTCGGCGCCGAACGAGCGCGCGACCTCGCGCGCCGTGTCCATGTCGACGACCGAGTTGATGGTCATCATCATCCGGCGATCGAGGAGAGCCTTGAGGACCTCCTTGACGCGGATGTCGAGCTTGTCGGCGAGATCCTTGACGGTCATTCCTTCGGCCAGCGTGATGGTGCGTGAGATCGGCGGCGGCGCAACCGGCGCGGCCGGCGACGGCATCCGCTGCAGCGCATCGCGCCGCTGCGCGGGGCGCTGGTGGCCGCCCGCCGGGCGCGGCCGGAACTGCTGCCCGTAGGGAGGACGCTGACCCGGCATGCCCGGACGCGGCGGCAGGCCCGGCTGATTGGGCCGGACCGGCTGCGACGGCAGCGGGCGCGGTCCGCCCAGCATCGCCGGCGTCATCCCGCCGGTCGGCCGGCCGCCTGGTGAATACGGTGCCCGCGGGCCGCCCGGACGCTGTGGTCCCTGCGGCGTGGCCGGACGTGGCGGCGGAACCGGGCGCGGCGGCTGTTGCGGGACAATGGCCCGCTTTGGAACGAGCGGGGGCGCCTGCGGCGGCGCCTGGCCCGGCTCCTCGACGCGCAGCCGGATGCTGGGTGGCACGAATCGTCCGGCGGGCCGCGGTGGCGCGGCCGGTGCCTGGGGCCTCGGCGCCTGGGCCGGAGCCGCAGCAGCGGCCGGCGCTGCCGCTGGCTCGGAAGTCGACGAGGACTGCACCGGGGCCGGAGGCGCCTCGACGGCCGGCTCGCTTGCCGCCTCGGCGGGCGCGGCAGCCGGCGCCGCGGAGGCGGCGGGTGCGGCCTGCGCTGGCGTCTCGAGAGCCGGAGCCTGCGGCGCTTCCTCGGCTTCCGGCGGTGCCGCGACGGCAACCGCTGATGGCCCTGAAGCGGGCTCGCCAGCAGGCGCCGCCGGCTTCACCAGCGTCGGCTTCTTGACGAGCCGGGGTGGTCCGAGCGTCGGCACCGCCGGCTTGGGCGGTTCGACCGGCGCACCGGGCTTCTTCCCCGGAGCCCCGGCCCGGGCCTTGGCAGACTTGACCGCCTGTTCCGAGAAGATGTCTCCCTTGGGCAGCTCGATGCCGCGCTGCTTGGCCTGGCGCTCGACGAACTGGCGCGCCACGATCTCTTCGAGCGTGCTCGACGCGCTCTTCAGCTCGATGCCGTGATTCTTCTTGAGCAGCTCCAGCACTTCCTGGCTGGTCGTGTTCAGAAGCTCTGCGACTTTGTAGATCCGGACAGTGGCCATTTAAGTTTCGGGTTCTCGTCTACAGGCTGTTCAACGATCACGAATGTCAGGAGTTCGAGTCGGGCGTCGAATCGTCCGGCCCGGCGGCTGTCGCCGCGGCACCGGTCTCTTCCTCGGCCGTCTCGCCTGCCGCGGCGGCTTCGAGCGCGCCGAACTGCGCCTCGACTTCCTTGCGCTTCTCTTCCTCGCTCTTGATGTCGATTCGCCATCCGGTCAGCTTGGCGGCGAGCCGCACGTTCTGACCCTTCTTACCAATTGCAAGTGACAACTGTTTGTCCTCGACGACGACTTCCATCACCTTGTCCTTGTCGTCGACGATGGTCACGCGCTGGACCTTGGCCGGGCTGAGCGCGTTGGTGACGAACTGGACCGGATCCTCGGACCACTCGACGATGTCGATCTTCTCGCCGCGCAGCTCGCGGATGATCGCTTGCACGCGCGTGCCCTTCATCCCGACGCAGGCGCCGACCGGGTCCACGTCGCGTTCCCGCGAGTAGACCGCCACCTTGGCGCGATCGCCGGCTTCCCGCACCGCGCCGCGGACCATCACGGTCCCGTCGTAGATCTCCGGCACTTCCTGCTCGAACAGCTTGATGAGCAGCGCCGGGTCGGTCCGCGACAGCACGATCTGCGGCCCCTTGGCGCCCTTGCCGACGGCGCGAATCACCGCCCGCATGCGATCGCCCTGGGCGTAGCTTTCGGCGCGTGACTGCTCCTTGCGCGGCAGAATCGCTTCGACGCGGCCGACTTCGACGATGATGTCGCCCTGCTCGAACCGCTTGACGAGCCCGTTCACCACTTCGCCGACGCGCTGGTTGTATTCCGCGAAAACGTTCTCGCGCTCGGCTTCGCGGACCTTCTGGAAGATCACCTGTTTGGCGGTCTGGGCGGCGATGCGCCCGAGGACGTCGGTGCGCTTCGGGAACTCGATCTGGTAGCCGGCCTCGACCTCGGCATCCTCGCCGTAGATCTCTTTCGCTTCGGCGACCGAAATCTCGGTGGCCGGATCGGCGACCTCGTCAACGATGGTCTTGACCGCGAACAGCTCGATCTGCCCGTTCTCGGTATTGAACTTGGCCTTCAGCTCTTCGCCGGTCTTGTAGTACTTGCGCGAGGCGGTCAGCACGGCCTCTTCCATCGCCTGGATGACGACGTCGGGCTCGATCCCCTTCTCCTTGGCGAGCGCCTCGATGGTCTGCAGCAGCGGATTCGTGCTCATGTCAGCTCAAAACTCCACGTCCAGGTGAGCGCGCGTGATCAGCCGCAACGGCAGGTGCACGTGCTTGCCCCCCTCCGATTCAAACAGCACGTCGTGGCCCTCGACCCCGAGAATGCGGCCCGCAAATGCGGTTTGGCGCGCAACCGGTTCCGAGAGCACGACCTTCGCGCGCCGCCCGGCGAAGCGCCGGTAGTCTTCCTCGTGCCGCAGCGGGCGGTCCAGCCCCGGCGACGACACCTCGAGCGTGTATCGGTCGGCTGGCACGATGTCCTCGACGTCGAGGATCGCGCTCAGCTCCTCGCTCACCCGCGCGCAATCCTCCAGGCTGACGCTCTCCTCGGCGGTCCGGTTCGGACCGGGCCGATCGAGCACCACGCGCAGCACCTGCTGTCCGCCTTCGCGCTTCAGTTCGACGTCGTAGATGTCGAGCCCGTAGCTGGCGGCCACCCGGCTGGCGGCTTCCCGGACTTGCTCCAGCGGGCTCAAAAAAAGCCCCCCCAAAAAGAAAAAGTGGGCGATAGGCCCACTCTGGTTGCCCAGACTTGAGAACCGATCATTTATGTTAACACACCGAATTGGCCCGAGCGGGGCCGTCGGGAGGTCAGCGTCCGGCGAGTGGACGGGCAACCAGATCGTATTCGTCAGCGCCGACGATCTCGACGTCCAGCAGCCGGCCCGGAACGAGCAACTCCGGATCGGCGTCGGTCAGGTAGACGACCGGGTCGATCTCGGGGGCCTGGCCGGCAAGCCGGCCGCGCCACACCCATTCGTGAGCGGGTGAGGGGCCGTCCACCATGATGGCGGTCTGCTGGCCAACTCGGCCGTGCTGACGCCGGGCCACCAGCGCCTTTTGCGCCTCCATGATCCGGGCCTGGCGGACGTCCTTGACCTCCGGCGGCACATCGTCCGGGAGCGCGAAGGCCGAGGTGCCTTCTTCGTGGGAATACGTAAAGACGCCCAGGTGATCGAACCCGATCGCGGAGATGAAATCGACCAGGGCGTCCACGTCCGCTTCGGTCTCTCCCGGGAAGCCGGCGATGAACGTGGTCCGCAGCGTGACGTCCGGAATCCGCGCCCGGATATTCGTTAGAAGCCGCTCGTAGGAGGCGCGTGTCCCGGGCCGCTTCATCCGCTTCAGGACCGGATCCGACGCGTGCTGGAGCGGAAGATCGATGTACTTGCAGACCTTGTCCAGCTCGGCGACGGCGTCGATTACCTCGTCGGTGATGGTGGTCGGATACAGGTACAGCATCCGGATCCAGTCGAGGCCCTCCACCTCGTTGAGCGCCCGGAGGAGCCGTGGCAGTGACCCGCGCTCACCGCGATCGATACCGTAGAACGTCGTGTCCTGGGAGATCAGGAGCAACTCGCGTACGCCTTCCGCGGCGAGGCGCCGCGCCTCGGCCACGATCGACTCGACGGTGCGGCTCCGGTAGTGCCCGCGCATCTTTGGAATGATGCAGAAGGCGCACTTGTAGTCGCATCCTTCCGCGATCTTGACGTAAGCGTAGTGCGCCGGCGTCGCGCGCCGCCGCGGCGTATCGGCGTCGTAGATGTAGGTGGGAAGGTCCAGGCCGAAGACAGGGGCGGCCGGCTGCCGGGAGAGGGCTGCGCCAGATCGGGAAGCGGCTTCGCCCGATCGGGAGGGGACTTCGCGCTCTCGGGACTGTCTGGCATTTGGGCCGACGCCAGCAGCCTGGATTGGATCGCGCTTGTAGAAGCGCAGTGGCTGAGCAGACGGTCCCGACGGGTCCTTTTCCTCTCCCGAAAGATCGTCAGGCCCTCCCTTCGGCGATTCCGGTCCCGACACGCTCGACGCTCCCGACACGGCGGCGACGAAGTCGCCGACTTCCCCAGTGCCGAGCACCGCGTCGATCTCGGGGATCTCTTTGCGAAGCTCCTCGCGGTAGCGCTCGGCGAGGCACCCGGTGACGACGAGCCTCCGCCCGCGCGCCTGCTTCTTGAGCTCGGCCATCTCGAGGATCGTGTCGATCGATTCCTGTTTGGCGCGATCGATGAACGCGCAGGTGTTGACCACCAGGACGTCGGCGCCGTCGGCTTCGGCGGTCACCACGTGCCCCGCCTGTTCGGCCAGACCGAGCATCACCTCGGAGTCGACGAGATTCTTCGGACACCCGAGCGAGACAAAGCCAATCTTCAATTGCGTCCCCAGTCAAAGAGAGACCACGAAGACACGAAGAACACGAAGGCCGGCACGAAGCCTTCTTTGGGAAACGCCTTCGTCATGCGCCCTCTCCCGAAAGAGTTCTGGACCGCATGCATGCGTGCCCTTCCAAGAGAGGTCTTCGTGCGTCCTTCGTACCTTCGTGCCATCGTGGTTTCTTTCGTGCTCGCGTTCACGGGTAGAGCCTGTAGAGCATGCGCGGATACGGAATCGTCTCGCGGACGTGTTCGAGGCCGCATATCCAGCTTACACAGCGCTCGACGCCCATGCCGAAGCCGCCGTGCGGCACCGAGCCGTAGCGGCGGAGGTCGAGATACCACTCGAACGCTTCCATCGGCAGGTTGTGCTCCTTGATGCGCTGCACTAGCAGGTCGTAGTCGTCGAGGCGCTGGCCGCCGCCGATGATCTCGCCATAGCCCTCTGGCGCGAGCACGTCGACGCCGAGCGCGCGATCGGGCCGCTCCGGATCGGGCTTCATATAGAAGGCCTTCACCGCCGCCGGGTAGTGGGTCACGCACACCGGCCGGTCGAACTGCTCGGAGAGGACGGTCTCGTCGGTGCCTCCGAGATCGCCGCCGACCTGGAAGGGGAGTCCCTTGTCGATCAGGATCTTCGCCGCCTCGTCGTAACGCAAGCGCGGGAACGGCGCTTTCACGGATTCGAGCTTCGAGGTGTCACGCTCCAGCGCCTTCAACTCACGCAGCCGGCGATCGAGAACACGGCCCACCACCGAGCAGACCAGGCGCTCCGCGAGGCTGATCACGTCGTCGAGATCGGCGTAGGCCATCTCCGGCTCGACCATCCAGAACTCGGTGAGGTGACGTCGCGTCTTGCTCTTCTCGGCGCGGAACGTCGGCCCGAAGGCGTAGACCTTGCCGAGCGCCATCGCGTTGGCTTCGTTGTAGAGCTGGCCGCTCTGGGTCAGGTAGGCGGTGGTGTCCTCGAAGTACTGGACGGGAAACAGTGTCGTCGTGCCCTCGCACGCCGCCGGCGTGAAGATCGGCGTGTCGGCGAGGATGAATCCCTCGTTGTTGAAGAAGTCGCGAATCGCGTCGATCACCTCGTGGCGGACGCGAAGGATCGCGGTCTGCCTCTCGCTGCGGATCCAGAGGTGGCGCCGATCCATCAGGTAGTCGACGCCGTGCTCCTTCGGCGTGATGGGGAAGTCCTGCGCGGCCGAGACAACGGTCATTCCCGTCGCCGTCAGCTCGTAGCCGCCTTTGGCGCGCGCATCGGCGCGGACGACGCCCGTGACCTCGATCGCGCTCTCCTGTCCGAGATGATCGGCGCGGGCGAACGTCTCGTCACCGACGTCGTTGCGGCCCATCACCACCTGGATGAAGCCGGTGCCGTCGCGCACCATCAGGAAGTGGATCTTCCCGCTGGAGCGGCGGTTTGCCAGCCATCCCTTGAGGGTGATGGTCTCACCGACGTGCTCGCCGATTCGATCGATGTACACATGCGTTGCCATATCGGTGTCAGCTCCGGTCCGCGTATCCACTAGAACTCGAACTGCAGGAGACCTTCCAGGCGCTCCCGCGCGGTCACAGCCTGGTCGAGCATCGCGCTCCACTCGGCGGCCGGCGCGAGCTCGAACATCCACGCCCCGTCGTAGCCGACCTTCTGGAACGCCAGCGTCAGCGCGTCCCAGTCGATGCTGCCCTTGCCGGGCACCAGGTGATCGTCCCGTCCGGCCCGGTTGTCGTGCAGGTGCGTCGTCACGATGTGGCCCGAGCAGGTTTCCACCGCCTCGACGGGATCGCCGACGATGTTGGCGTGACCGACGTCGAGGCAGACGCCGGCGCGCCCGAGCTCGAGGTCTTCCTCCAGCCACTGGACGAGCCGGGGCGCGGTCGAGAGCGCGTTCGGGATGAGCTCCAGGGCCAGCGTCACGTCCACCGCGTCCGCGGCTTCGGCGAGCGCTTCCAGGCTCCGCTCCACCGCTGCGCGGCTGTTCGCGGCCGGGTCCTTCGACGGTACCCCGAGGTGCACCACCAAATACGAGAACGGCACCACCGACGCGATTCCCAGGCTGGCCACGGTGTCGGCCACGGCTCGCTGCCGCGCGGTCTCGTCAGGCGCGCCGATTGAGAGCGTCTCGCCCCACCTGCCACCGGCGAAGCCCACGGTTGTCGGCGCGTGAACCGAATGCAGTGCGAGCCCGGTTTCCTCCAGCCACCCGCCCAGCGCTTCCGGCGCCGCCGGATCGAGGTAGTCGAAGTGCGTTCGCGTGGCGTAGAGCTCGATCGCCGTGAAACCGCGCGACGCCACTGCCGCGACGTGGTCGCGTGAGAGCCGTTCGCCGTGGAACAAGTGCGTGGAGATGCCGAACCGGAAGGTCAAACCTCGATTTTACTCCGCGGGCTGGTGCACAGGGGCAGGGGCCCCCCTGCGGCCGCTACTGAAGCTCGGGAACGAGGCGGGCGAGCACCTCGTGGAGGCGGCCGAACCGCGGATAGTGACTGAGGGTCGCATTCAAGTAACTCAATGTCCGCGGCATGTACTGGATGTACACGGGATTGCCGCGGGTGGTGGTCTGGTAGCCGAAGGTGCCGAGCGCCTTCAGATTGCGCTGGAGCGCCATCAGATCGAAGCGGCGCTGGAACTCGCGCTGCTCCTCGGCGTCGCGGCGCTGAGGCTCGCGCGTGAGCGCTAGGAAGTAGGCCATGAGCTCGTCCACCTGCGATGGCGGCAGGTCCACGTACGAGTCGCGGAGCAGCGACACGAGATCGTAGGTGTCCGGCCCCATGCGCGCGTCCTGGAAATCGATGATGTAGAGCGACTCGGCGTGCCACATGAGGTTGCGGCTGTGGTAATCGCGGTGGCACAGCACGCGCGGCTCCGCCGCGAGCTCGCCGGCAATCAGCGCCCATTCCGACAGCAGCACCTCGCGCTCGGCCGTTGTCGGCGTCAAGCCGCGATAGGCGCCCAGATAGTGCTTCGTGAAGAACTCGAGCTCCCACGTGAGCTTCTCGACGTCGAACGCGATGCCGTACGGCGGGTATTCCGGAGACGCCAGGGCGGCGCCGCGCTGCTGCAGCACCGCGACGAACTCGACCGCCTCTCGATAGCGCGCCGCGTGCTGGGCCCGTGACGTCACGCCGAGGTGCGCCTGCAGCGTGACGTCGCCGAGATCTTCGAGGCCGAGCACCCCGAGCTCGTTCGACCAGTGCAGGATTTCCGGGACCGGCAGCGGGATCGCCCGCATCAGGCGGGCAATCGAGACGAACGGCAGCGAGTCGACGTCGATCGGCCCAGCGTGAAGCGCCAGCACGATCGATGGCCGGGCGGCGAAGTGCACGCGGTAGTAGCGGCGATCCGAGGCGTCGCCGGTGAGCGCGACGATCCGTTGTACATCGCCGGTCAGCCGCTGGGCCTCGAGATAGGCGGCGATTCTCGGGTCGTCGGTCGCCATGTCAGAGCGGTGTCAGGCCGTCACGGGTGATCACCGCGTGATGGTAACGCGCCCCAGCCGGGACGACCACATCGTCGGCGACGATGCAGTGTTCGAGCACGGCGTTGTCACCGACGGTGACGCGGTCCCAGAGCAGGGTCTGATGTAGTCGCGCCGACGCCGAAACGACCGTGTCGCGCCCACGATCGAGCGCCACGCTCTCGTCGTGTGCCAGAGCCGTAGCGGTTCGCAGGTAGTCCGCGGGGGTCCCGATGTCGTGAAAGTACCCGCTCGATGCGAACAGCCGGACGCTGCCTGGCTGGGCCTGGATCAATCGGGTGTAGACGTCGCGCAGCGAGTCGGAGGGTTGCGACGGGTCGACGCCGGCATACGCGGACGCATTCACGGCCTGAACGCCGACGAAATGCCACGGTTTCAACTCGGACGACGCCGGGAGAGCGGTCCCGCGCGGTGCGATACCGACGAACTCGTTCGCGCCGGTGCCGAGGAGCGCGTTGTACTTCGTGATGTCGGCGGCAATCACCGCCAGCGTGGCCTGAGCCCCGGCCGACGCGTGGGCCTCGGCCAGCGCGGGGAGTGCCACCCCGCTCAGCGTGTCGCCGTTGACGATGAAGAACCGATCGGCCGCGAGCAGCGGAATGGCACGGGCCGGCCCGCCGCCTGAGCCGAGCACTGAAGGTTCCCAGGAGTAGCGGACGTCGAGCCCGACCCGCGCCCCGTCTCCGACCACGCGCGTGATCGTTTCGGGGCGGTGGTGAAGATTGATCACAACCCGTTCGACGCCGGTGGCGCGTAACTGTTCGAGGATCCGGACGATCAGCGGGCGCCCCGCCACCGGCAGCGCCGCCTTGGCGCGCAGCATGGACAGCGGCCGCAGACGTGTTCCGAGACCGGCCGCCAGCACCAGGGCCGGCCACGTGCCGCTCATGCCCGGGCGGTATCCGGGAACACCATGTCCTCGCCGGTCAGGCCCTGGCGCTCGCGGGCGGCGATGAACAACGCGCGGTAGGAATCGGTGATGTATTCCCCCGGCACTCGGCCGAGGCCTTGAGCCGCCTTTACGATGCTCTGCTCGGCGCCCTCGATCTCGACGAACACGCCGACCGGCGTCTCGTCGATCGCGATGACGACGTCCTCGAGCGCGAATTCCTCACGGTACTTCTCGTAGCGGAAACAGACGGAGAGTCCCAGCGCCTGCAGGATGGCCATCAGCGCCTGGCCATCGGCAACGACGGTCTCGACTTCCTCACGCAGCTTCATCGGTCCGGGCTGCGGCGCGCCCTTGAAGGTGAGCAGGCTGTGGCCGCCCTCGTGGCGCACGCGCAAGACAGCCCGTCTGGCCGCCAGGCGCCCTTCGGCCGTATCGAGCAGTGCGTCCTCCTGCAACCGGCGGCTGCGCAGCGGGGTCGCGCCGAGCGCGACGACCATCGTCCGCGCCGTTTCGGCGCTGTCGAACCGAAGCTTGATTTCGCGCTCGAGGCTCATGGAAGGGGGAAAAGCAAAAGGCAGAAGGCAAATCCTGTCTGCCTTCTGCCTTCTGATCTCGTCGTTTGTCGTTGCCGTTACCGCTTGCGCACGGTGACGAAAGTCTCCTGACCGTTGCGCAGGATCAACAGGAACGCCGTACTGCCTTCGGTGACCTGGCCGAGTTGCCGGCCGGCCTCACTCGGCGTCTTGACCGGGTGACGATTCACCTGGAGAATCACGTCACCGCGCTGCAGGCCGGCGCGGAACGCCGGGCTGCCCTGTTCGACGCCCGTGACCAGCACGCCCTCGGTGTCGGTCGGGATGCGCAGCCGGCGCATCACGTCAGGCGTCAGCCCGCCCATCGTCAAGCCGAAGCCGCTGGAGGCCTGCTCCTCCTGCTCCTCCTCGCGTCGCTCGCCACCGCGCGCGGCGCGCGTCGTTTCCGATTCGAGGTTGAGCTCCTCAACGGTGAGGTTGAGCGTCTTTTCCTTCTTGTCCCGCAGCACCTTCACCGGCACTGTGGTGCCCGGCTTGGTGCCGACCACGAACGACACCAGGTCATCGCGGTTGCGGACGTTCTTGCCGTTGAACTCGAGCAGGATATCGCCCGGTTCGAGGCCGGCCTTGGCTGCCGGGCCATTGGGATTGACCACCGCGACCAGCGCGCCGCGGCGTTCCTTGAGACCGAATTCGGCGAGCGCGTCGGAGGGCACCGGCAGCACCTGGACGCCGATGACACCACGCGTAATCTTGCCCGAACGCAGTTGCGGCAGGAGCTCGCGGACGCTGTTGATCGGGATCGCGAAGCCGATGCCGATGTTCCCCTGCTGGCGGGCATCGGTGTAAATCGCGGTGTTGATGCCCACGACCTCGCCGCGCACGTTCAGCAACGGACCGCCGGAGTTACCGGGATTGATCGCCGCGTCGGTCTGCAGCACGTCCTGGGAGCGGCCGTCGGTAATCGGGAAGGGTCGCTCCTTCGCGCTGATCACGCCGACGCTGACCGTGTGTGCCAGGCCGAAGGGGTTGCCGATCGCCATCACCCAGTCTCCCGGCTCCATCTGCGCGGAGTCGCCGAACTTCACCTCGATGAGCTCCTTCTTCGGCTTCTCGATGAGCTCGATCAAGGCGCTGTCGGTGAGCGGGTCGCGACCCACCACCTTCGCCTCGTGATAGATGTCCGATTCCTCGCCCAGGAACTGGACCTCGATCTTGGTCGCGCCCTCGATGACGTGGTTGTTCGTCAGGATGAAGCCTTCTTTGCTGATCACGAAGCCGGTGCCCGCCGCCTGCGTTTCCTGCTCGCGGGGTTGGCGCTCGCCCTGACCCTGACCTTGGCCCTGCCCCTGGCCCCGGCCGCCGAAGAAGCGCTCCAGCAGGTCGTCGCTCCCGCCGCCGAAGAACTCCGTCATCTCCTGCACGCGCTGCTTGGAGGTCGACCGGATGTTAACGACTGCCGGCGAAACCGCCTTGGCGATGTTGCGGAACGTCTGCGCGTCGACCGCACCGGTCAGCGGCGCGCTGTTCATGGGTGGCGCGGTGATGGTTTGCGCCGATGACGCTGGCGACAAGTCGAGCCGCGACGCGATGACCATCCCGACCGCCAGGGACGCGACCGCGAGGAGCAACGCGTAGAACAGCGTGGTCTTCCGACTGGACATGACTCTTCCTCCCTACACTAACGCGATGATACCCGCCTGCCGCGGACCAGTCACTTCCGGGCCCGAAGGCCCCCAGAACACGTTGATTTCCGTCCGCACTCCAAAATCCGCGAAATAAACGCCCGGCTCGATCGTGAAAATACTCCCCGGCATCAGACGGCGCTCGTCGTGCGTCTCGTAGTCGTCGAGGTGCGCGCCGTTGCCGTGGACCTCCTCGCCAAGACTATGACCGGTCCGATGCAAGATCGCGTCCCCATATCCGGACTGGGTGATCATCTGGCGAGCCACGCGGTCCAGCTCGAAGCCACGGATGGGCCGACCGGCCTGCGCAGCCTCCTCAACCAGCGACACAGCCGCGTCCCGGGCGCGAGCGATTGTATCGAAGGCACGCGAGACCCGTTCCGGAACGGCGATGCCGGTGAACCCCACCCAGGTGATATCGGCGTAAACGGAGCGCGCCGCTGTCCCCTTGCCCCAGAGATCGAGCAGCACGAGCTCGTCCTTACGGATGATGCGATGCTGGTCCGCGGTCGGCAGGTAGTGTGGGTTGCCCGCATTCTCCTGGGCCGAGACGTTCGGTGCCGATTCGGCGACGAGCCCCTCCTCGGCGAACCACTGGACCATCAATTGTTGGATGTCGAATTCCGTTGTTGGGGTGCCCTCGCGGAGCTGCTCGGCAATCGTGGCAAAGGCCCGATCCTTGACGCGGTACAGCTTGTCCGAGGCCGTGCGATGTGAGGCGATGCCGGCTGCGTCCCACAACCCGTCGAAACGCTGGACGAGGTCGCCGCTGCTGAGAACCGAGACGCCCGTGTCGCGGACCATCTCGATCGTGCCGGCGTCGACGCGAGAGACATAGGGGATCGCGTTGCCCGGCGAGTATTCCATCGCGACGCGACCCATTCCGGTCAGGAGCTCCTTCAGGCCTGATTCGAGCTGAACTCGCCCGGCGTAGATCGACTTCGGCCCTGGGAGGTGATCCAGGTTGTGCCGCTCGATCGCGTGGACGAGGCCGCGCGGCTCGCCGCTCGACGGCACGAGATAGAACCAGCGCCGCGTCGCGAGATGGCCACCGCCCTCGCCGATGCCTGCCAGGCGGGCCGCAATCGGGTTCGAGCCGCGAAAGTCGTACAGCAGCCAGCCGTCGAGTCCCTCTGCTTTGAGTGCCTCCTGGACGGCCGCCACATCGACAGACATAACTACGGAGTATAGTCCTCCCGTCACAGGCTTTGACGCCGAGCCGGCTTGTAAAGTTGTGACAGGAGGCCACATGGCCACTCCGTCGGATCAAACCATTTCCCGCCGCGCCATCCTCCAGATCCTTGCAGCGCTCGGCTTTACCGGCGCGGCCGCCGAGCGGCTGGCCGCCACCGCCGCGCCCACCGTTTCGCCCGATAGCTTGCGCGGTGCCGCCAGCCTGCTCTCGGGCGGCTTCGATGACCAGCGTCTCCGCGTGGCGCAGGCTGCGGTGCAGCGCAACCTGGATCAGTTGCAGGCGGTTCGCGATCTCGAGCTGCCCGACGCGGTGGAGCCGGCGCCAGCCTTCCAGGTGCGGCGGTCATGAATGCAGCCGCCGACCTCGTGTTCATCCCGGCCTCCGAGCAGGCCGCATTGATCCGTGCCCGCAAGCTGTCGCCGGTCGAGCTGACCGACGCGTATCTGGCCCGCATCGAGGCGCTCAACCCGAAGCTCAACGCCTTCATCACCGTCACCGCCGATCGCGCCCGCGCCGATGCCCGCGCCGCCGAGCAGGCCATCACGAACGGTCAGTACCGCGGCCCGCTTCACGGCATCCCGTACGCGCCGAAAGACATCCTCGCTACTCGCGGGATCCGCACGACCAACGGGTCGAAGGTGACCGCCGATTGGGTTCCCGAGTTCGAGTCCACGATCACCGAGCGGCTGGCCGCCGCCGGGGCCGTTCTCGTTGGCAAGCTGAATCTTCTCGAGTTCGCGATGGGAAGCGGCGTCGTGTCCGGGTTCGGGCCGGCCCGCAACCCGTGGGATCCCGCGCGTACGCCGTCAGGCTCCTCGAGCGGCTCAGGGGCGGCTCTTGCCGCGCACATGGTGCCGCTGTCGATCGGCACCGATACCGGTGGCTCGATCCGCGGGCCCGCATCCTTCTGCGGCATCGTCGGGCTGAAGCAGACCTACGGGAGGGTCAGCCGCTACGGAGTTACGACGTTGGCATGGACGCTGGATCACGCCGGGCCGATGACGCGCACCGTCGCCGACGCGGCCGCGATGCTGCAGGTGATTGCCGGCGCCGATCCACGGGACCTGACGTGCACGGCCGATCCCGTGCCTCAGTACGCCGAGCGGCTCACCCGCGACCTGCGCGGAGTGCGGGTGGGCGTGCCTCGCCGTCACTTCACGGAGGACGCGCACCCCGAAGTCGAGCGGGCCTATCAGGCGGCGCTCTCGACGATGAAGGACCTCGGGGCTTCGCTGGTGGACGTGGACGTGCCGCACGCGGTGTACGCGACGTCCGCGGGGTGGGTGGTGGCAATGGCCGAAGCCGCCCAGTTCCACGAGAAGCGGCTGCGGGAAACCCCCGAGCTGTTCGATCCAATCGTTCGCGAGCGGCTCGACGCGGCCCGGTTCTATCCTGCAACCGATTACATCAAGGCGCTCCGGATCCGCTCCGTCCTCATGGACGAGATGGCGGCGGTGCTGAAATCGGCTGACGTCATGGTCGTGCCGGCGAATGGGTCGCTGCCCGGAGTCCTCGAAGCGCCTGAGGTGGCCGGCACCGACGTCAAACCTGGTTCGAAACCGACGGCGTACCGAGGCGGCAACACGTTTCTGGGTAACATGACCGGCTTGCCGGCGCTGGTCCTGCCGTGCGGGTTCTCCGCAGGGCCGCCGCGCCTGCCGATCGGTCTCCAGATCTACGGCCGGGCCTTCGACGAGGCCACGGTGCTGCGGGTGGGGCACGCGTACGAACAAGCCTCGCCGTGGCACCGCGAAAAGCCGCTCGTTTGAGCGGACGCGGGTAAACTCACCGGCTGACAGGGCCGTCTTATACTGAGGAGTGCCTGCCTGGCACGCGCGAACATCATGACCAAACGCACCTTCCTCGGCATCGTCGTGCTGCTCGGGGCCCTCGGCGGCGCGCTCGCGGCACAGCAACCGCAGCCCGCGCCGGCCGCTCCCGCCGCTCCGGCAGCGGCACAACAGCCCGGCGCCCAGCTCCCCGACCTGACCTTCCGCGCGGAGGTCAACTACGTGGAAGTCGACGCCCGCGTGCTCGATGAGAACGGGAAGTTCCTCGGCGGGCTGACCGCCAAGGACTTCCAGGTGTTCGAGGACGGCAAGCCGCAGCAGGTATCGATCTTCTCGTTCGTCAACCTGCCGGTCGAGCGGGCTGAGCGCCCGCTCTTCGCCTCGAAGCCAATCGAGCCGGACGTGAACACCAACCTCGCCGGCCAGAACGGGCGGGTCTATCTGATCGTGCTCGACGACCTGCACACCAATGCGCTGCGGAGTCAGCAGGTCAAGGCCGCGGCGCGGCAGTTCATCGAGCGCTACGTCGGCGCCAACGACCTCGTCGCCGTGCTCCACACCAGCGGACGGACGAACGCCAGCCAGGAGTTCACGAGCAACCCGCGCCTGATGCTGAGTGCCGTGGACAAGTTCATGGGCCGCAAGCTCCGCTCGGCGACACTGAACAAGATCGACGACGAGGCGATGACCCGCGGGAATCGCGCGACGGGCGATCCGATCAACGACATCGATGAGAACGAGCGTGGCTACAACGCCCGCATCATGCTCGACTCGATGCGCCAGGTCGCGCAATTCCTCACCGGCGTCAGCGGCCGGCGGAAAGCGCTGGTGCTCTTCAGCGAGGGCATCGACTACGACATCTACGACTTCATGGGCAAGCGCGACGCGACGACCATCATCAACTCGACGCAGGACCTGATCGCGGCGGCGACGCGGTCCAACGTGGCGATCTACGGCGTCGATCCACGCGGGCTCGGCGGGATGGCGCTCGAGGGGATCGAGGTCCAGTCATTCCCCGAGGACCAGTCGCTCGGCATCAACACGCAGTCGTTCCAGAACGAGCTGCGCCTCTCACAAGACAGCCTGCGCGTGCTCTCCGACCAGACCGGCGGATTCGCGACGGTGAACACCAACGACTTCAAGACCGCATTCCAGCGCATCGTCGACGACAACAGCTCGTATTACGTCCTCGGCTACTACCCGACCAACGACAAGCGGGACGGCCGGTTCCGCAAGATCGAGGTCAAGGTGCCGGGTCACCCGCAGGCCCAGATCCGTGCCCGCAAGGGCTACATCTCGGCTCGCGGCAAGACGCCCGAGGTCAAGCCGGCCGGTCCCAACGATCCGAGCGTGGAGCTGCGCAACGCGATGGCGAGCCCGCTCCCGATCTCCGAGATCCCGATGGCGGCGACCGCCGCCGTCTTCAAGGGGCCGGCGCCGAACGGCTCGGTCGTGGTCTCGACGCTGGTGCCGGGTGTGGCCTTGCCGCTGGTGGAGAAGGACGGCACGTTCCGCAACGACCTCGAGCTCGCCGTCACCGCGACCAACCAGAGCGGGAAGACCTTCTCCGGCGGCCGCAACACGCTCAACCTGAACATGCGGCCGGAGTCGGCGAAGCGCGCCATGGTCGCCGGCTTCCGAGTCGTTTCGTCGATCGACCTGCCGCCGGGGCGTTACACGCTGCGAATCGGCGCCCGCGAGGCCAACGGCAAGAAGGCCGGATCGGTCTCCTACGACGTCGAAGTCCCTGACTTCGCGAAGGAAGATTTCCTGATGAGCAGCCTCGCCCTGACCTCCGCGGCGAGCTCTTCGACCCCGACCGCGCGCGGCAAGGATCCGCTCCAGCAGCTGCTTCCCGGTCCGCTCTCCACCCACCGCGAGTTCCCCCAGGGTGACGAGATCGCGCTCTTCGCCGAGATCTACGACAACCAGGCGAAGCAGCCACATAAGGTGGACATCCGCGCGACGATGAAAGCCGAGGGTGGGCAGACGGTGTTCCAGACCGCCGAGGAGCGCGACAGCTCCGAGTTGAAGGGGTCGGCGGGCGGGTACGGCTTCACGGCCCGTATTCCGCTCAAGGACGTCGCGCCCGGACTCTACGTCATTCGCGTGGAAGCGCAGTCGCGGCTCGGCGACAAGGCCGGCGTCGCGCGTGAAACCATCATCCGCGTGAGCCGTCCAGAGCCGGCGCAGTGACGGCGCCGAGCACCACCGGGCTGGACGAGCGCCTCGCCGGGGTGCTCTGTTACAGCGTCTGGTGGGTAACCGGCGGGCTGTTCCTGTTACTCGAGCGCCAACACCGGGTCATCCGGTTCCATGCGGCCCAGTCGCTGATCCTGTTTGGTGTCGTGTCAGCGCTGCTGGTCGCACTCGGCGCGCTCAGCGCCGTGTCGCTGATGCTGTCCAGCGCTCTGTACGAGTTGATGCAGGTGTTCGGGAAACTGCTGTGGCTGGGCGCCACGGTGGTCTGGCTGGTGCTGGTGCTGCGGGCCTGGCGAGGGGAAGTGTGGCGAGTGCCGCTGGTCGCGGCACTCGCCGATCGCGTAGTCGAACGGACTAGTTCGTAGGCGGAGGCGTCACCTGCAGCTTCGGCACGACCTTCGGCTTGACGGTGCCGTTGGCGTGCGAGAACTGGTACTGGTTCGTGTTCATCTTCGGGTTCTTGGGCGTCTTGAGCTCGACCCGAATGACCTCGTTCGGCATCAGCGGCTTGGCGTGGCGATAGACCCCGCCGCCCACCGGCGTGCCTCCCTTGTCGTACCAGTTTTCCTCCACCTTGAACCCGGCGATAGGAGCGGGCGAGACGTTCTTCACCATGATCACCGTCGTCACCTCGGTGCCAGTGACCTTGGTGTCGGGCTTGGTAATCTCGACGTTGGCCTCACCGCGCTGCGGCGAGATCAGCTTCTTCGGGGCGGCCGGTGCAGGCGTCTGGGCCGCGATCGGCGCCAGAAGCAGTCCAAACGCCGCGAACGTGGCCAACACGCGCTGGCTCAGGCGAATCATGTGAAAACCTCCGGATAAACGTAACGTGTGGTGCAACGGCCCGGATTATAACTCCGTCACATTTCGCCGTTCCAGTCCTCGGGTTCGGCCGCGATGGAGCGGAATACCTCGAGATGCCACTTGCCGCCGCCCCACGGCTCGATGATCTCCGTGGCGACGACATCGACGAGGAGCTCGGCAAAGGTCCGGCCTTCCGGGTCGCCGTCGAGGTGATACGCGGGCTCGTCCCACGAAAAGTTGGGGTAGAGCGTCATCGTCAGGAACAGGTCGTAACCGTCGTCCACGACGATAATCTGACCGACCGGCCGCTTCTGGGTGGAGTGATAGACGAGATATTTCTCGGCGCTGTGGGCGCGGATGTAGCGCTTGAGGACGAACTCGCGCGCGACGATCTCCTCGACCGCGATCTTCTTGTCCCAACAGTCGCGGCAGTAACGTTCTTCGCCGCGAGGCTCGGAGACTTCCTTGGCGCCGCACAGGGCGCACTTGGTCTTGCCGACCGTCTTCCGTGACATCCGAACAATTGTACTGCCTCGCGGGGGTGGCAGCCAGCGTCCGGGGCCGCCAACCGTCCAGCGGCTCTTAACCTGTCAGCTCTGACATCTCACTGCGAAGTGCCCGCGGCGACCGCCGTGCCCGCGGCCGGGCCATACATCTCCGTGACGTACTGCTTCAGCATCCGCCGCGTCGAAAAGCGCGGGATGCTGGCCCGCATCGATTCGCGGACCACCTGCAGCCAGCGCGCCGGCAGCCCCTCGTCGCCGCGCTCGTAGAACGCCGGTACCACCTCCTGTTCGAGGAGCGTGTAGAGCGATTCCGCGTCGGCGGCATCAACTGCGGCCTGATCGTCCGGGTTGGCGTGGCTCTCGATTAACCAGCCATTGGCGCCGTTGTACCCCTCCGCCCACCATCCGTCGCCGATGCTGAGGTGCGGCACGCCGTTCATCGCCGCTTTCATGCCGCTGGTGCCGCTGGCTTCGAGCGGTTTCCGCGGGTTGTTGAGCCAGACATCGCAGCCGTGTACGAGATAGTGCGCGACGTGCATGTCGTAGTCGTCCACGAACGCAATGCGGCCGCCGAATGTCGGATCGAGGCAGTTCTTGAAGACCCGCTGGAGGTGCTGCTTGGCGGGCTCGTCGGCAGGGTGCGCCTTGCCGGCGAAGACGATCTGCACCGGGCGATCGGGATCGGTCAGGATGCGGGCGAGCCGGGCGGGATCGTGGAAGATCAGCTCGGGGCGCTTGTAAGCGGTGAACCGCCGCGCGTAGCCGAGCGTCAGGACGTGGGGATCGAGCATCGCCCCGGCCGCGACCACGCGGTTCGGCCCGACGCGCTCGTCGGCCCAGCGCGAGCGGGTGCGATCGCGAATGTATTCGAACAGGTCCAGGCGCAGCTGCCCGCGCAGCGCCCACAGCTCCGCATCGGGAATGCCGAGTACGCCGCCGTCGAACGACGGATCGTCCATCCGCTCGATCCAGCCTTCTCCGAGGTAACGCGTCAGCAGCTCGAAAACGCGCGCCGACATCCAGGTCGGCAGGTGCACCCCGTTGGTGATGAACCGCACCGGCAGCTGTTCGGCCGGCGTGTCAGGCCAGAGCGGGCGCCACATCGAGCGCGTGACCTCGCCGTGCAGCGCGCTCACCGCGTTGATGTGCTCAGAGGTCCGCATCGCAAGGGCGGTCATGTTGAAGAGCGCGCCTGACCCGTTGTCGTGCGACCCGAGCGCGAGGAACCGGCCGCGGTGCTGGCCCATCTCGCCCCACGCGCCGGCCAGATGACCTTCGACCATGCTGAACGGGAACGCGTCGTGGCCGGCCGGGACCGGGGTATGGGTCGTGAACACGGTCGACCGCCGCACCGTCGCCAGCGCGTCGTCGAAGGACGTGCCCTTCTCGACCAGCTCGCGGATGCGCTGCAGGGCCACGAATGCGGCGTGCCCCTCGTTGAGATGCCAGACGGTCGGCTTCACGCCGAGCGCGCGCAAGGCCCGGACGCCGCCAATCCCGAGGATGATCTCCTGCTGGATCCGCATCTCGCGATCGCCGGCGTAGAGGCGCGCGGAAAGCTCGCGATCCCACGGCGCGTTCTCGACGAGATCGGTGTCGAGGAGGAACAGCCGGGCGCGCCCGAGCCGGACCCGCCAGACCGCGGCCAGCACGGTGCGGTCGCCAAGCGGTACGGCGGTGACGCATGGCCGCCCGTCGGGCGTGAGCGCGGCCTCAATCGGCGCTTCGGTCCATGACAGCTGCTCGTAGCGCTCCTGCTGCCAGCCGTCGTTCGACATCCGCTGGTGGAAGTAGCCCTGCGGATACATGAACCCGACGCCGACCAGCGGGACGCCGAGGTCGCTCGCTTCCTTGCAGTGATCGCCGGCGAGAACGCCGAGGCCGCCGGCGTAGATGGGGAGCGACTGGTGCAGCGCGAACTCAGCGGAGAAATAGGCGATGGTGCCGCCGTTCACGGCGTGGCCGTGCTCCTCCCACCACGGGTGGACCTGGGCGCGAGCCTCGTCGCGGAGGGCCATCGTCTCGTCGTAGGTCTGCAGGAACCGCGGATCACCTGCTGCCTGGCGCAGGCGATCCGCCGAAATCTGCTGCAGCATCTTCACCGGGTTGTGATCGGTGCGGCGCCAGAGCGAGTAATCGAGGCGCCGGAACACCTCGCGGGCACGCAGGTTCCAGCTCCACCAGAGATCCTCGGCAAGCTCGTGAAGGCGGTGGATGCGGCCCGGAAGCGGGGCCGCGGACGCGAATCTTTCTTCGGACATAGTTCAGACGTGTGCAGTGCGATGTCAGACAGTGGCCGGTACGGCGCCGACGAGCTCGGCGAACCGGGACAGGTCGATGTTTCCGCCCGAGACCACGGCCACCACTTTGCCGTGGCCGGCGCGGCCGCTCCGGGCGGCGGCAATCGCGCAGCCGGCGGCGCCTTCGGCGATGACGTGGACCCGATCGGCTGCGTAGCGCATCGCCGCCGAGACGTCGGCGAGCGGCATGACGATGGAGTCGTCCACGAGCGTGCTGAGCAGTGGCCACATGGTCGGAAGGACCGACTTGCCGCCGGCCCCGTCGACGAACGACGCGGTCCAGCCGTCGAAGTAGCTTGGCTCGCCGCGGGCGAGCGATGCTGCGAGCGGCGCCGCGGTTTCCGGTTCGGCGGCGAACACTTTGCCCCCCGGCTTCATCGCTCTCATCACCGACGCGATGCCGGCGAGCAGGCCCCCGCCGCCGAGCGGGGCGACGACCGCGTCCGCTCCGGGAAGATCCTCGAGAATCTCCAGCGCCGCGGTCGCGTTGCCGGCGATGAAGTCGTCGTCGTCGAACGGGTGCACGAAGTGACCGCGCATCCGATCCGATCGATGCGTTTCGACGGTGCGCCACGCCTCGTCGTAGGTGACCCGGACGATCCCGGCGCCGAGCGCGCCGATCGACTTGATTTTCGTCGCCGGCGCCGTGTCCATCACCATGACCGAGCAGGGGACGCCGGCGCGCCGGGCCGCGAAGGCCACGCCCTGGGCAGCGTTACCGGCGCTCACCGTCCAGACGCCATCGCGCGTGACGTCCTTCGGCAGCCGCCGAATCGCGTTCCAGGCGCCGCGCAGCTTGAACGAGCCGATCGGCTGCAGCGATTCGAGCTTCAGGTAAATCTCGGGGCCTTCGGAATCGAACGGGAAGTCGAGGCGGATGAGCGGCGTACGGACCGCGGCCTCGTACATGTGGGCGGCCGCGTCCTGCACCGCCTCCATGGTGATGGTGCGCATTGCGAAGGGGGATCGTATCATGCGCTTTCGGCTGGGCCGATGGGTCCGGCGAGGAGGGCATGATGCGCGCCTGGTGGCTCTTGATATTGTGTGCGGCAGTCGTGCTCGACGCCCAGGAACCGCGCCCGCGCGCCCGCGACATCGGGCTCGCGCCCGGCGTCTTTCAGCCCGGGTCGCTGAATGCCATCACCGATGTCTCCGGAGTGACGGTCGGCCACGCCACGCTCAACGAGGGCGACAAGACCAGGACCGGGGTCACCGTCGTGGTTCCGCACCAGGGCAACGTGTTCCAGGACAAGGTGCCCGGCGCCGTGTTCGTCGGGAATGCGTTCGGAAAGCTCGCCGGGTCTACGCAGGTGGAGGAGCTCGGGACCATCGAGACGCCGATTGCGCTGACCAATACGCTGGCGGTCGGCGCAGCCGTCGAAGGGCTCGTGCAGTGGACGCTCGCGCAGCCCGGGAACGCGGACGTCCGTTCCGTCAACGCGCTGGTCGGCGAGACGAACGACGGCGGGCTGAACGACATCCGTACGCTCGCAGTGCGCCCGACCCACGTGCAAGCCGCGCTCAAGGGCGCTCATGGCGGCGCGGTAGAGGAGGGCAGTGTCGGGGCCGGGATGGGCACCCGCGCGTTCGCGTGGAAAGGCGGCATCGGCACGTCGTCGCGGCGCCTCTCCGCGGCGATGGGCGGCTACACCGTCGGCGTTCTGGTGCAGAGCAATTACGGCGGCGTCCTGACGATGGACGGGATACCGGTCGGCAAGCTACTCGGCCGGTACGCGTACCAGCCCTCCACGCCGGGGCGCGGAGATGCCGCGAGCGGCGACGGCTCCTGCATGATCGTCGTGGCCACCGACGCGCCCCTCGATGCCCGGGATCTCAAGCGGCTGGCGGCGCGGGCGGTCTTTGGCCTGGCCAGGACCGGATCTTCGTATAGCAACGGCAGCGGCGACTTCGCGGTGGCGTTCTCGACGCATCCCTCGCTCAGGGTGAAGTTCGACGACACCGCGCCAGCCAGTCGTACCCTCCTGCCCACCGACGGCGTGTCCCCCCTGTTCCAGGCGGCCCTCGAGGCCACCGAGGAAGCGGTCTACAACTCTCTGCTGAAGGCTACCAGCGTCACGAGCGCCGTTGGTAAAGCTGACGCACTGCCCGCGGACCGCGTGCGGGCGCTGGTGAAACAGTTTGCCGGCTTCCGGCAGCCTTGACGGCCCGAGGCTTCGCGCGTAAGCTCTCCGTACCCGCTATGACCACCGTACGCCACCTGCCCGTTCTCGAGGCTTGTGCCGGCCGTGGTGTCTTTGCGTTTCGACTGTGTGGTGTCCTGGCCCTTATCGGGGGTCTGATTGGCCCCACTCCATCGAGATCGCGCGGGTAGCGCAGCCAGCAGGAACCAGAACAGTAGAAATGGCCACTACCCGCACCGGTAGTGGCCTTTTTCATTTTTCGAGCCGATACGAGGAGCAAGGCGATGCAAGCCAGTTCGGACGGAGGGACCAAGGTGACGGTAAGCGTTCGGGCCGATGAGGTCACCGACCAGGCCGCGGTGAACGCTCTGTGCTCGGCAGTTGAGCGTGCCGTCCACGCCTACCGGCCCGCGGGGATGCGGGTGCGGGAAGTGGTGCTGATGCTCGAAGAAGGCGCCGGTCCGCTCGCGGGAACGGAACCGACGCCGGTCTATGTGGACGTCTACGACTCAGGGTACGGACACGGTATCTGACGGCTTGGCCGCCTGAGCGTCGGGCATCTTCGCGGGTTCCAGGAAGGGCATTGCCGCCCGGAGCCGCGCGCCGACCCGCTCGATCTCGTGGTCGCGGAGCCGCTCCCGCTCCGCCAGGAACCACGCGAAGTTCTGCTCCTTCTCCTTCTTCCACCGATCCGCGTAGGCCCCCGACTGGATGTCGGCAAGGATCGCTTTCATGGTCTTCCGGGTCTCGTCGGTGACGATGCGCGGGCCAGCCGTGTAATCGCCGTGCTCGGCGGTGTCACTGACCGAGTAGCGCATGAAGCTCAAGCCGCCCCGGTAGATGAGGTCCACGATCAGCTTTAATTCGTGGAGGCACTCGAAGTAGGCAATCTCCGGCTTGTAACCGGCTTCGACCAGCGTTTCGAACCCCGCCGTGATCAGCGCGCTCACGCCGCCACAGAGCACTGCCTGCTCACCGAAGAGGTCGGTCTCGGTTTCCTCGGCGAAGGTCGTCTCGATGACTCCGGCTCTCGTGCAGCCGATCCCCTTGGCGTAGGAAAGCGTCATCGCCCGAGCCTGACCGGTCGCATCGGAGTGAATGGCCATCAGCCCCGGCACGCCGGCGCCTTCGAGGAACACTTCGCGGACGCGATGTCCCGGCGCCTTCGGAGCGACCATCGCCACGTCCACACCCTGTGGCGGCGTGATCCAGCCGAAGCGGATGGCGAACCCGTGTGCGAAGAGCAGGAGCTGTCCCGGGCGGAGGCGCGGCGCGATGTGGTCGTGGAACAGCGCCGGCTGCTCGAGATCCGGCGCGAGGATCATGATGACGTCGGCCCAGTCAGTAGCGGCAGCCGGATCGACGGGAGCAAAGCCATCGCGCTCGGCGGCGGCTCGCGAGCGGCTCCCGGGACGCAGCGCCACCTTCACCTCCACACCACTGTCGCGCAGGTTCTGGGCGTGCGCGTGCCCCTGTGAGCCGTAGCCGACCACGGCCACCCGGCGGCCGCGAATCAGTGCGAGATCGGCATCAGCGTCGTGAATCATCATCAGTCCACTCCTCAACTGCGAGCCCCCCAACCTGGCGGTCGAGGTCCAGAGAATCGATTGCGTGAGCGTAGCGTACGAGAATATCCGCGCCGGCCAGCTGCATACCGTTAGACCGCGTGGTACGCGTGATGGTGATCGTGCAAATCGACGAGCGCGTGCTCGATCGCGTCACCCATCTCGCGCGTCGTGAGGATCGTCTCTCCCGGGCCAGCCAGATCGCGGGTTCGCGCGCCGGTGGCGAGCGCCACGTCGATCGCGTGCTCGAGGACATCGGCTTCGCGCGTCAGCTTGCCGGTGAGCCGGAGGAGCATGGCGGCGCTGGCAATCGCGCCGATCGGGTTCGCCAGCCCCTTTCCGGCAATGTCCGGCGCCGAACCGTGGACCGGCTCGTAGAGATCGATGCGTCCGCCGATCGTCGCCGACGGCAGCACCCCGAGCGATCCGGCGACCGACGCCGCTTGATCGCTGAGGATGTCGCCGAACAGGTTGTCGGCGAGCACCACGTCGAAGCTCGCCGGCGAGGTGGCCAGCCGCATGGCGCAGGTATCGATGTAGACGTGCTCGAGGGTGACGTCGGGGTAGTCGCGCGCGACATCGGTCACCACCGTTCGCCACAGTCGCGAGGTCTCGAGGACGTTGGCCTTGTCGATGGAGGCGAGGCGCCGGCGGCGGCCGCGCGCGAGGTCGAAGGCGACGCGGGCAATCCGCTCAACTTCAGGGCGCGAATAGATCAGCGTGTTGAACGCGACATCGGAGGACTGATAACCACGGGGCTCGCCGAAGTACAGCCCGCCCAATAGCTCCCGGACGATCAGGATGTCGGCGCCCTGCAGCCGTTCGGCACGAAACGGCGTGCGATCCACGAGCGCGGGATGCGCGATCGCCGGGCGCAGGTTGGCGAAGCCGCCGAGCGCCTGGCGCAGCGCCAAAAGGCCCGCTTCCGGCCGCTCGGACGGCAGGCGCTGTTCGTATTTCGGGTGTCCGACGGCCCCGAGGAACACCGCGTCAGCGGCCAGGCAGGCGTCGAGGGTCGGCTTCGGCAGCGGCTGGCCGGTGAGATCGATCGCCTCGCCTCCGATCGGGTGGGTGGTGAAGCGGAACGAGTGGTGATAGAGCTCGCCCACGCGCGTGAGCAGCCGCGCGGCTTCGGCGGTCACTTCCGGACCGATGCCGTCGCCGGGCAGCAGCGCGATGCTCAGCGCCATGCGGCTCCCTGCGCCCGGGTCGCGGCCGGCACGACCGGGGCGGCGCCGGGACGCGAGGTCCGGTTCGCCTCGTCGCGAATGATCGCCGACAGCTGCTCGTCGCTGACGGTCTTCGAGCGGTCGGCGAGATCGGTGACCCGGCGATACACGCGCTCCAATTCGGTCTCGCACAGCCGGTGGCCGAGGGCGCGGCAGCGCGCGTCCAGCCCGCGCATGCCGGAATGCTTGCCGAGGACCAGCTTCGTGCCGGCAGCCCCGACCGATTCCGGTCGCATGATCTCGTAGGTCAGGGCGTTCTTCAGCATGCCATCCTGATGGATGCCGGACTCGTGAGCGAACGCGTTGGCGCCGACGATGGCCTTGTTCGGCGCAACGCCGATGCCGACGGTGGCCGCCAGCGCCTCGCTGGTCGGGACCAGCCGGGTGGTGATGACGCCCGTGTCGTAGGGAAGCGCTTCTCGGCGGACGTGCAGTGCCATGACCACTTCCTCGAGCGAGGCGTTGCCGGCCCGTTCGCCGATTCCGTTGATCGTGCACTCCACCTGCCGCGCGCCTGCTTGCACGGCGGCCAGCGAGTTGGCGACCGCCAACCCGAGGTCGTTATGGCAGTGGGCCGACAGGATCACCCCATCGCCGACCCTCGCCCGAACCTGGGTGAACATCCGCGTGATGTCCGCCGGCAGCGCGTAGCCAACCGTATCGGGCAGGTTGATCGTCGTGGCCCCAGCCTCGACCGCCGCCTCTGCGATGTCGCACAAGAAGGCGAGATCGCTGCGGGTGGCATCCTCGGCCGAGAACTCGATGTCGGCGGTGTGCCGGCTGGCGCGTTCGACGGATTCGCGGACCCGGGCCATGCACGTGGCCCGGTCGATGCGCAGCTTGTGCTCGAGATGCAGGTCCGAGGTCGCGAGAAACACGTGAATGCGAGGACGCTTCGCCCCGGACAGGGCGTCCCAGGCGCGGTCGATGTCGCCCGGGACCGCGCGGGCCAGGCCGGCCACCGAGCAATGCCGCACGCTTGAAGCGACCGCCTTCACTGCCTCGAAGTCCCCATCGGACGAGATGGGGAAGCCAGCCTCGATGATGTCCGTGCCCAGGGCCTCGAGCTGCTCGGCCATGCGCACCTTTTCCGCCGGCGTCATGCTGAAGCCGGGGGCCTGCTCGCCGTCCCGCAGGGTGGTGTCGAAGATTCGAACCCGTGCCCGTCCCGTCATGAAATGTAAATGTCTCCTGAGTGAGTCTCAGGGGAACCGCCCGAATAAGTCAAAGTAATAATCCCTATAGATTTATATGGGCTGGCTTATATTGAAGGCATGGAACTGTCGCAGCTTGAGGCTTTTCTTGCGGTTGTGAGGGAGGGCAGCTTCTCGGCGGCCGCCAAGGCCCTGTACCGGACCCAGCCAGCCATCAGCCAGACGATCAAGCGCCTGGAGGACGAAATTGGTCATCCCCTGTTCGACCGGGCCAGCCGCCGTGGGCTCCTGACCGACGCCGGCCGGGTGCTCGCCGTCCACGCCGAGCGGCTGCTGAACTTCCGTCAGCAGGCCATGGCGGCCCTGGACGACGTCCGGCAGCTCAAGGCGGGCAGGCTGACGATTGCCGCGAACGAGCTGACCTGCCTTTACCTGCTCCCGCTCGTGCATGAGTTCCGGCGGCTCTACCCCGACGTGCACGTCACGGTGCAGCGGGCGCTGGCCAGCCGGATTCCCAGCCAGGTGCTGGACTTCGGAGCCGACATGGGGGTTGTGACGTTCCAGCCCGACCTCGGCCTCCTCACCTCGATCGTGGTCTACCGGGACGAACTGGCCTTCGTCGTCCCGCCGAGCCACGCGTACGCGCGCCGGTCCAAGGTCAGCATCGAAGAACTCGCCGGCGAGTCCTTCGTTGCCCACCACGTCTCGTCCCCGTACCGGCACAAAGTGATCGAAACCTTTCAGGACAGGCGCGTGACGCTCCTGATGCCGGTCGAGATGCCGACCATCGACGCGATCAAGAAGTTCGTGGCAATGGGGAACGGGGTCGCGCTGCTGCCGGCCATTTCGATCGAAGCCGAGCTCGCCCGTCAGGAACTTGTCCGGGTCCGCGTGCCCGATCTGGACTTCGAGCGGAAGCTGCGGCTGGTTTACCGACGCGAGGCGACGCTCTCGCACGCATCCCAGGCGTTTCTCGCCGTCGTCGAAGCGCAGGCGGCGGTGCGGAAGGGCCGCTTCTCATTCGCTGCCGAGCAGTAGGGTATAATCGGCTTTCCTGCCGATGGACGACGCGCCCGAAGGGCCCCTTCGGAGCGGCGGCACACTTGCGGAAGTGGCGGAATTGGCAGACGCGCTAGCCTCAGGAGCTAGTCCTGGCAACAGGGTGGAGGTTCGAGTCCTCTCTTCCGCACCACTGTTGAAAAGGGCCAATTGAATTTGGCCCTTTTCGTTTCACTCACCGAAAATTGCTCACGGATTGATCACCGGCAGTCAATGCGCACGCTGTCGCGCCGACCGTCACTACGGGAACGAGTACACGGCGCGCCGCGAGCTGTAGTAGATGCCGTTATGGTCCCAGCGTTGACTGAACGTTGATAATCCCGTGCCGTAATGCGTGATGCCGCTCTTGTCGACGTACTCGGCCTCGACCTTGAAAACGGCTTCGGTGGACGTCGGCGAGCCCGCTGGAGCGAACGCGTCGGCGGCCGGTACGATCCGAATCGGCCAGGCCGGCTTCAACTTGATCCGCTCGACGAGGTACGCCTTGTCGAGCGGTTTCTGGGGATTGAAGATGTTGGCGTAGCCGTAGACCATGACGTCGCCCGCCGTCCGCGGCATGGCGGCGTTAATGCCACCGTAGTTGCCGCCGCCTGCTAAGACGATCATCGCGCAACCCGTATCCTTGACGACATAACTCCGGTTCTCGCTGTTGTTGCGCGAGCGGCTTGCGGTATCGACGACGACACGCATGTCTTCTGAAGGCGGGATGTATTCACCGAACATGACGGCGCCAGCGCCGACGATAGTGCCGTCCGGCAAATGTATCGTGCCAGGGGCATCGAAGTCGATGTCGTACCAGTCGCGGAAATAGGTCTTGCACTCAGCACGCAAGTCGTCCACATCGGCCTGTGTGAAGCCAAGGGCCAGCATCCCGGCGTGGCCGTTGTCCTTGAAAGTCGGAGGAGCACCCGGGACCGGAGGGGTTGGAGGAGTGTTGTTTTCCGCCCAGTGGACCATCAGTCGATCGAGCTCATGGAACGGGCCGGTCACTTGCGCGTAGGCCGGACTGGCCAGCACCGAGGCGAATAGCGCGAGGCAGGGAAGCGAGAGAACGCTCGACCGCATAGGGGAGACTCCGATCCTGGTAACTAGGTGGGGGAATTGTTGAGTTTGCGAGGCGGTAGTATTCCTGCCTCATCCAACCGCGTCAAGGCCGAGGACGATTCGCGCATGTCGATCGCGTTCTGCACATCAACGCCGCTGCTACCGCCGGCAGAAACCTGCCTCTGGATCGCGCGCACGAAGGCGGGCCGCCGTGCCGAAGCGCGAATGGGCCCGGGGGTGATTCTGAAGGAATAGTTAACGGATAACTGAGCGGGACGGCGAAGCGCCCCTAGTTGAGGCTCGAAATGCGGTCGCGCAATTCCTTGATCATCTCGGGCGTTTCGGACAAGACCCTCTGGACGACATCATGTGTGTTCCGAGGTTGCAAGGCGCGAACGACGGCGGAGTATCGCCCCCCGATCGTGTCGAGCGTGCTGAGGATCGCCTCCCGATGCGCGGCGTCGCTTGTACCGTTGGCCCGAGCCCGTTCGTATTTTGCGATTTCAGCCGGCAGCGTCTCATCGGCACGATCCAGATCCCTGACCTCGCGCATCAGGGCACGATCCGTCTCGTCCTGTTCGACAGGCGTCTGATCGAAGGCTGCCCGCAGCAACGCATGTGCGTAGCTCGTCGTCCAGTCGAGACGCTGCGCCAGCGCCACCGCAGCATCTGGAGAGCCGCACCCCTGCAAGAGAATGATCGCAGCGACACAGCCGAACCGTCGAATGGACTTCACAGTGGTTCGCAGTATAGCGCTGATACGGCGGCCTACGGATAGCTAACCAACCGGTCTCGCCGGCGCCGCTACCACACCAGATGCATCGCCATCGGGAGCAGCCGGAGCAGCACTCCGCCGCCGAGCACGACGCCGGCGACAATGGCTCCGCCGACGGCGAACCAGTCCGGCCGCTCCTTTGTGATGTGGGCGACCGTCTTCAGTTCCGTTCTGGGCGTATTCGGGTGAGTGGGTACGTGAACGCTCCGCGTGTCGGCCTCGGTGCCCGTTACTTCCCAGGACTGTTGGCAGCCTCGACAGGAGTATTCGATGCGGATCTGCGGCCCTGTCCTGCCCCACGATTCGGGAGTGCCGGTACGACGACAGCTTGGGCAGAGCGAGAAATACTCCCATGGCCCAAGCAAACCCGGTTCGCTGCCGGCGACGGCGCAGGGTTGGTCAGGGACCGGCTCGCCCGTCACGAGCGCCCTCCGCTCGTTGAGAAACTCGCGATACACGTCAAACCCACACTCCATCGCGGCGAAGTCCCGTTGCCTGATCGCGTCACAGACGAGGTCGCGCACGTCGGCCATGC
>DATJFF010000278.1:0-33113 GCA_035495795.1 Vicinamibacterales bacterium | reverse complement strand
CGTGATCGAACCGAATTCCTGTGACGCGACGTCGATCCGGGTCGCGAAGACCAGAGTCAGGGCGAGGGTGCCGGCGATGGTCACCGCGCCGAGGCGGACCGAAGAGAGGCACGAAGGCGTGAGGGCCATGGGAACTCCTCCAGAGAGCAACGAGACACCAGAAGGATACTCCCGAAGAGAAGGCAGAAGGCAGAAGGCAAAAGGCAAAAGGCACAAGGCAGAAGGCAGAAGGCAGAGAGCAGAGGCGGGAGATCGGAGGCCCGGGCGGGCAATGCGGCTAATTGAAACATCCCGGCCGGCGCCCGGGGGGAGGACCGGGCGCGGCCAGGCAGGCTGCCGAACGAATGGCAACCTGAACTGAGTCGTCTGGCGTTACTGATGCCGCTTGGTTCGAGTGTCGGACTGGGCCTGGCAGGACTCCCGCCACCAGCGGTCCGCGGCCTGCAGCCGATAGGGGGCGAGCGACAGGGGCAGTTGCTGTCCCCGGAAGCGCACGTCCGCAAACGTGACCATGTCGCGCGATCGCACCGCCCGGAGATCTTCAGCTTCGCGTGCGCGGGCAATTCGTCGAATCAAGACCTTGGTTGCCGCCTTCATCGAACCATCTCCTCCGAAGCCAGCAGCTCGCTCCCCGCTCGCCGCTGTGACACATCATGTCGCTGCTGCCAATTCGTGGCACCTTGTGAAGGGTGGCGAGCCGCTGGCTCCGGCCTGCTTTGCACATCCCCGCACGGCCTTTCACGGTGACGCGCTTCCGAGTCAGCCGTTGTGCAACGGGAATGCCACTTTTGAAACCGCGCCGATACACTGCCGGCATGGATCCTCACGTGATCGTGATCACCGGCGCGAGTTCGGGTATCGGCGCCGCCGCTGCGGAGCGGCTCGCGGCTGACGGCGCGCGCGTCGTGCTCGTCGCCCGTCGTGCCGACCGCCTCGCAGCGGCCGCCTCGCGCTGCGGCCCGCGCGCCCGGGCGATCGTCGCGGACATGACGGTGCGCGCGGACGTCGACCGAGTGGTCGCCGATGTGCTCGCCAACGAACGGCGGCTCGATGTCTGGATCAACAACGTCGGACGGGGCCTCAGCCGGCCACCCTCGGAACTGACCGACGATGACGTAGCCGAAATGATGCGCGTCAACGTGATGTCGGCGCTCTACGGCATGCAGGCGGTGCTGCCGCATTTCCGCAGCCGGGGACGCGGTCACGTCATCACCATCTCCTCGATGCTCGGGCGGATTCCGCTGTCGCCGCTGCGCTCCGCCTATACCGCGGCCAAGCACTTCCTCAGCGCACTGACGATGCTGATGCGGGCGGAGGTGCAGGCGACGGACCCGGACATCCAGTTCTCGCTGGTCTCACCGGGCGTCGTCTACACCGAGTTCGGGGCGAGCGCGCTGTACGGAGGGCCCGACTCGCGGGCATTTCCCGGCGGGCAAGAGCCGGCGGAGGTGGCCGAGGTGATCGCCGGCGTCGTGCGGTCGCGAAGACCGGACGTCTACACGAAGGCCGGCTCCCGCGCGCAGGTGGCGGCGTATTACGAGGCGATCGGCGAGGACCCGTAAGGGGCTTGGGGCTTGGGGCCTGGGGACGTTTTTGCCTTCTGCCTTTTGCCTTCTGCCTTTTGCCTTTTGCCTTTTGCCTTTTGCCTTTTGCCTTCTGCCTTTTGCCTTTTGCCTTGACTAGGGCCGTTCCGAGGTAACGGCGGCCGTTTCCAGCAGGACGACTTCCTTGCCGTCGATGCGCAGGGCCGGCGGGCTTGTCGAGCGGTCCTTCACCGCCTGGACCAGCTTCGCGCCCTCGCCGGTCGAGGGATCCAGGAGAAAGACGTCGTTCTTGTCGTCGCGCGTGACGGGGACGAACGAGGTACGCACGATCTTCTTGCGGTCGATCACCACCCGGACGACGAGGCCATCGGTGGCGTGTTCGTATCCAGGCTGATCGAAATTCGAGTGGCCGATCGCATAGAGGATTGGCTTGCCGTTGTACACCTCCACGCCCTGGACGGTGTGGGTGCCGTGGCCGAACACCAGATCGGCGCCGGTGTCGAGCGAGACGTGCGCGAACTGCTTCTGATAGTCCTCGGCGCGGGTCCGATCCTTGCCTGCCGCGGTACCGGGCTTGCCGGCAAACTGCACCGGGGTCGAGCCGTCGCGGTTGTGATGCGAGACCACGAGGATGTCCACCTTCGGCCGGAGCGCGCGTATGTCCGCCTTCAAGCGCTCGAGGTCGGCCGCGTCGATCGTCAGGCCGTCGATCGACGCGATCTTCGCCACGCCCGGTTCGGTGGCGGTCGCGATCATGTCTTCGTCGCGATACCAGCGAGCCGTGTACTGCAGGAACCCGATCTTCACGCCCTTGCGCTCGACGATCGCCGGGACGTGCGCGGCGTCGATCGTCCGCCCGGCGCCAACGTGAGCGATGCCGTTTGCGTCGAGCACGGCCAGGCTCTTGAGGATGTTCTCGCGGCCCGACGCGACGTTGTTGGCGACACCAACTACGGTGAGGTTCGCCGGCTTCAACGCCTTCACGCCGTCGGGACCAGGATGGGTCCACTCGGGCTTGTCGGGAATATCGATCTTCGTCCCAGCCGACTTCACGAGCAGCCCTTCCAGGTTCGCGTAGACGAGATCGGCCTTCGTCAGGGTCTCCCGCATTCGATTGAACGCGGTCGCCGGATCGGCGCGTCGTGAGTGCACCTGCACGTCGCCGATGATCAGCATCTCCACCGCGCTGGTGCCATACCGGCCGGCCCACGGCCACGCGGCGTCGGCGACCAGCGCCGCGATCGCGATGGCGCAGATGAGAAGCGTGATGACAGCGCGGAAAGGCAATCGCATCGGCGGATCTCCTGGAGTGATCGGGCGAATCCTATCAGGTCAGAGAAACCCGCGCAGCTGAGCCAGTACCTCGGCAGGCGCGTCCTCCTGCAGGTTGTGTCCGGCCGGCAGTCCCGTGCCCGTCACCTGCGTGCCGCGCTCTTTCCACACGCCGAGGACGTCGTAGAGTCGCCCCATCGGTCCTTTCAAGCCCCACAGCGTCAGCAGCGGGCACTCGATCTTCCGGCTCCAGCTCTCCTCGTCGTGCTTGAGATCGATCGACGCGGAGGCGCGGTAATCCTCGCACATGCCGTGGATGTTCGCCGGATCGGCGTTGACGCGAAGGTATTCCCGCTCCACGTCGGTGGTGGCCTTTGCGCGCTGCGACTCGTACTGCGCCTTCAACTGCTCTTCCGGCGCGGGCGCCGCGCGCACGTAGTTGAACCAGTGGAAGTAAGCCTGGATGAACTCGAGCGTCACGTGCGTGTAGAGGTAGTAGGTCGGCAGGATGTCGAGGACCGCCAGCTTCGCCACCTTGTCGGGATGGTCGAGGGCCAACCGGTGGCCGACTCGCCCCCCGCGATCGTGGCCGACGACCGGGAAGCGCTCGAAGCCAAAGTGCTTCATCACCTCCACCTGGTCCAGCGCCATCGCACGTTTGGAGTAGTTGGCGTGGTCGGCAGTGTCGGCGGGCTTGCTGGAATCACCGTAGCCGCGCAGGTCGGGAACGATCACGGTGTGCGTCCTGGCCAGTTCGGTGGCGACCAGCCGCCAGGAGATGTGCGTCTGCGGCGCGCCGTGGAGCAGCAGCAGCGGCGGCCCGGACCCGGCGTGCACCAGGTTGATGTCGGCCCCGGATGTCTTCACGCGCGCGGCCGTGAAGCCAGGGAAGAACTTCAGCGTCCCTTCGTCCGCGGTTGCCTGCGCCGCCGCGGGTGCCGGTCCGGCAAGGGCAGCGGTGCCCGCCGCGACCGCGGCCTGCTGCATCAACTCGCGCCTCGTGATCGCTCGCATATAGCGCGGCATGCTGCGAGCGCGGGGCTCGTTTGTCAATCCCGGATAATGGAGCGATGAGCGCGGCACCCATGGCGGACCTCGACACCCTCGTCAACCGGCGCGTGTTCTTCGGGCACCAGTCGGTTGGCGCGAACATCCTCGACGGGGTGCGCGACCTGCTGAACGACGCCGGGCGCAACTGGCCGATCATCGAGCTCGGAGCCGACTCCCCCACTGGCGGCGCGCTGATGCATGCGAAGGTCGGCACCAACCAGCAGCCCCTGACCAAGTGCGATGACTTCCGCCGCATCATCGACGAGCGGCTGCGCGGCGAGGTGGATGTCGCGGTCCTGAAGTTCTGTTACATCGACATCGAGCCGACCACCGACTACGCGATGCTCTGCGATCGCTATCGCGCGACGCTGGAGGAGCTGGCCGCCCGGCACCCGAACACCGTATTCGTGCCGGCGACGGTGCCGCTCGGACACGCAAAGCGTGGCCTCGACATCCTCGCCCGCGAGATGCTCGGACGGGCGAACCAGGCCAAGCTCAAGAACCTCGCCCGCCACGCCTTCAACGAGCGGCTGCGCCAGAGCTGGACCATCTCGCCGCTCTTCGACCTCGCGCGTGCCGAGGCCACTGCCGCCGACGGCACTCGCGACACCTTCACCTATCGAGGCTCGGCGTCGGAGAACCTGGTCGGCAGTTATACGGATGACGGCGGTCACCTGAACACCACCGGGCGCCGCGCGGTGGCCGCGGCATTCCTTCAGACGCTCGCCGCCGCCGCACACCGCAAGTAAGGCCGCTGCCTTCTTGCCTTCTGCCTTCTGCCTTCTGCCTTTTGCCTTTTGCCTTTTGCCTTGACCGTTATTCACCGTCGGACGGGCTCAGAACACACGCGTCCGACGTCAGGGTCACATCCAGGGAGGTCAGCGCCTCGATCCTTCGGGCCTCGCTCGTCCGCGCGCCCCGATAAGTCGTCAACAGCAGCTGGCGCAGCAGGCCGCCGTCTAGGTGGCGCTGCTCGCGCACCGAGAATCGCTCCCGGACGTGGAAGAACGGCGCATGCTCGGCGATGACCTGGTCGATCCGTGATCGCCTGACGCCCTCCCCCTGGACCTCGGTGCGAAGCTCGATGAGATCGTCGGCGCCAGGGACCGCAACGATGAGGACACCCCCGGGCGCCAGGACCCGCGCTGCCTCGGCGGGGTTGCGCCGAGCGTGCAGCGACAACACCACGTTCGCGCCGCGATCGACGAGCGGCAGGCCCCGATCCGCGTTCGCCACCACCCAGGTCGCCTCCGGCCAGTGCCGGGCCGCGTACGTGATAGCGGCCACCGACAGGTCCACGCCCACCGCTGCATACGCGCCTGACGCTGCGACGGTCGCCAGGGCCCGTCCCGTCCCGCAACCCAGCTCGACGAGCACCGCGCCAGGGCCCAGCGAGAGGTCCTCGACGCGACCAGCAATCGCCCTCGTCAGGGCGGCTCCGATACCCGCCTTTTCCAACTCGGCCCTAGCCTCGACAGTGGCGCGAGCATCACCGGGTTCCCGGGATCGCCGATCCTGCGGCTGCAGCAGGTTCACATACCCGGTGCGGGCGACGTCGTAACTGTGCCCACGATTGCACACGAATCGCTGGCTCTCGCGGCTTAACGGCTGTCGGCACGTGCGGACCGTGCAGGCCAGGGGCAGGGGCACCGACGGGATCGTAACGCTTTGAAACGAACGCGGGCGTTGTGGCACTATCCGCTGCAAAGGGCTTTCGGGCATTCCCCCTCCCCAAGGCCTCGCAGGTGGCGGATGGCGAAAAACATCATCCTCTGCTCGGACGGCACCGGGAACAGCGACATCAAAGGGCGGGGCACCAATGTCTTCAAACTGTTCGAGGCGGTGGACCTCAACGAGCACCGGCTGAACCCGATCCTGGATCAGCAGCTTGCCTTCTACGACGACGGCGTCGGTACGAAGGGAATGACGCTGCTCAGGATGCTGGGGGGTGCGGCCGGTTACGGTCTCAAACGCAACGTCAAGGACCTCTACCGGGCCCTATCCCGGGTCTACGACGTCGGCGACCGCATCTACATGTTCGGGTTCAGCCGGGGCGCGTTCACGGTCAGGACCCTGGCCGGCCTCATCGGCACGTGCGGCATCGTCAAGGGCGAGTCGTGCGGCACCACCGGCGAGCTGCGCCGGGCGGTCGATGCCGCCTACCTGGCGTATCGCACCCGCTACGGCAGCCTGATGACCCGCGGACTCCGGCAGTTTCGGGACGCCGACTACAGTAAACGGGTAATCGACACATTCCAGCGGAGCCACGCGGTCCACACGTCGGTGCCAATCGAGTTCATTGGCGTCTGGGACACCGTGGACGCCGTGGGCATGCCGTTCGCCCTAGCCGGCATCGTCAACCGGTTCGTCTACCAGTTCAAGTTTCCGACCTCCGCGCTCGGTCCGGCGGTGAAGCGGGCCTATCACGCGCTCTCGATCGACGACGCTCGGCTGGCCTTCGA
The DNA here is from genome assembly GCA_035495795.1 of Vicinamibacterales bacterium. GTDB lineage: Bacteria > Acidobacteriota > Vicinamibacteria > Vicinamibacterales > UBA2999 > VFZN01. Next base: position 26,785 of record DATJFF010000278.1, on the reverse strand, counting down.
ACCGGTGCTGTGGACCGGCCCCGACGAACGGATTGAGCAGGTCTGGTTCGCGGGCGCCCACTCGAACGTCGGCGGCGGGTATCCGAAGCAGGGGATGTCGCTGGTCGCACTGGACTGGATGCTGGCCCATGCCGAGGTCGCCGGGCTCCGGTTGAACCGGATGGACCGCGAGCTGTTCCGCTCGCATGCCAGCGTTGACGACATGCTCTACGACCCGCGCAACGGATTCGGACGCTTCTATCGCTGGTCGCCGCGCGACATCCGCAAATACTGCGTTCGGAGCGGAATCTCACCGCGCATTCACCTGACGGTCGCCGAACGGATAGCGCACGCGACCGATGATTACGCGCCCGGCAACATCCCGCCGTCGGTAACGGTGGCCACGACACGGGTCGATCCTACCGACCCGATGGTCGTGGAGCGCGAACGGATCGTGGGGCGGCGCGCCGAGGCGATCGAACGGGTGCTGAATGACGCCCTGTCCGACGGTTACCTGCTGGACCGGGTACGGACCCACATCGCCTTCGGCGACGCGGCCTATTGGTTCATGGTGACGACATGCGTCTTGGTCGCGCTCGGCGCAATTCGTGCCGCCGCCTCCCTGCTCCTCCCCAACACCGAGGCGCTCGGCGACGCCGGCCCGTTCGTCGTCGTCGCGATCATCTTCCTTCTGATGGGACGCTTCCTGGGCAACTACGCGAACCACGCGGTGCAGGAGGTGTTCTCGCAATTCTGGCAGCAGCATCAGAAGGACTTGCGCTACACGCTGAAGGTTGCCCACATGCAGGCGCGGCAGAGCAGCGAACGCGTGGACCTCTCGAAGATTCGGGCGGAACTGCGACTGCCCGAGTCGAGTGCGGCGTGCGAGGTGCGGAGTGCGGAGGCAGTGCCTCGTGCTGGGAGCGGAGGGCGGACTGCGGTCCCGCGTACACGGTCCTGAGCACCGAGTGCTGAGGGCGTGGTGCCCGGTCGCGAGCGCGGCAGCGGGCACCGGGTCTCGGCCTGCGGCGGCACTCGGGCGGCATCCTTACCTTCTCAACTTGCTGAACGCCGCGGCCATCGCGGTTGACGGCGCCTTGGACGGCGCCTTGGGCGGCGCCGCCGGACGTGGGTTGTCGCGCCGCGGCGGGGCTGATGGCTCTCGGCTCGCCTGCTGATCGGCGCGCGGCTTGACCGCTGGCGGCGCGTCCTGCAGCTTCATCGTCAACGCGATGCGGCGGCGCTTGAGGTCCACCTCCACCACCTTCACCTTGACGATCTGACCTGCCTTGACCACGTCGCGCGGGTCCTTGACGAACTTGTCGGCGAGTTGCGAGATGTGGACCAGGCCGTCCTGGTGGACGCCGATGTCGACGAACGCACCAAAATTCGCGACGTTGGTGACGACGCCTTCGAGGATCATGCCCGGCTGCAGGTCGCCGATCTCGTGGACGCCTTCCTTGAACGTCGCGGTGCGGAACTCCGGCCGTGGATCGCGTCCCGGCTTCTCCAGCTCCTTGAGAATGTCGCGCACCGTCGGCGTGCCGAACTGCGTATCGGCAAAGTCCTCCGGCCGCAGGCTGCGCAGCGTCTCGGTCCGGCCGATCAGCTCGCGCGCCGGCGTGCCCGTCTTCTGGACGATGCGCTCGACGACAGCGTAGGTCTCGGGGTGCACCGCCGACGCGTCGAGCGGGTTGTCGCCGTTCATGATGCGGAGGAATCCTGCCGCCTGCTGGAACGTGCGGTCGCCTACGCGCGGGACCTTCAGGAGCTGCTGGCGCGTCCGGAACGGCCCATGCTGATCGCGAAACGAGACGATGTTCTTCGCGATGGTGTCGGAGAGCCCGGAGATTCGCGACAGCAACGGCGCCGAGGCCGTGTTGACGTCCGCACCCACCGCATTGACGCAGTCTTCCACGACCGCATCGAGCGTCCGCGCCAGCTGCGACTGGCTGACGTCGTGCTGATATTGACCGACGCCGATCGCTTTCGGCTCGATCCGGACCAGCTCGGCGAGCGGATCCTGCAGGCGGCGGGCGATGGAGATCGCTCCCCGCAGCGAGACGTCAACGCTCGGAAATTCGGCGGCGGCGAGCTCGGACGCGGAATAGACCGACGCACCCGCCTCCGACACGACGATCTTCGTCAGCTTCGCCTCCGGGTACCGCGCCATCAGGTCGCCGGCCAGCGTGTCGGTCTCGCGCGACGCCGTGCCGTTGCCGATGGCGATCAGCTGCACGCTGTGCTTCGCGCACAGCGCAGCCAGCACGCGCAGCGAGCCCTCCCAGTCGTTGCGCGGCTCGTGCGGGTAGATGGTGGCGGTCTCGATCAGGCGCCCGGTGCCGTCCACGACCGCCACCTTCACCCCGGTCCGAATGCCCGGGTCCAGTCCCATCGTCACGCGCTGGCCGCCGGGTGCGGCGAGCAGGAGATCGCGGAGGTTGCGGCCGAACACCTGAATTGCTTCGGTTTCCGCGGCTTCGCGCAGGCGCTGCTCGGTGTCGAGCTCGAGGTGCACCGCGAGCTTGAATTTCCAGGTCCACCGAACCGTCTCGAGAAGCCACGCATCGGCCGGGCGCCTGCGGTCTTCGATTCCCACCCGCGCGGCAATGCGTCGCTCCGGTTCGGGACGGCGCGTGGAGTCGGGCTCTTCCGGAAGCACGACGCTCAGGCGTAGAAAGCCTTCGTGCCTGCCACGCAGCAGCGCCAGCGCGCGGTGGGATGGAATCTGCTTCACCGGCTCAGAGGCGTTGAAGTAGTCGGAGAACTTGGCTCCCTCCTCTTCCTTGCCTGGAACGACGGTCGATCTCCACTCGCCGGTGTTCCACACCAGCGTGCGCAGCCCGCCGACCAGCTCCGCGTCCTCGGCGAACTGCTCGACCAGAATCCACCGAGCGCCTTCGAGCGCAGCCGCAACGTCGGCGACCCCCCTTTCGGGGTTCACGAATGCCGCTGCCGCGACCTCAGGCGACTGGGCCGGGTCGTTCCAAAGCGAGGCGGCCAGCGGTTCCAATCCTGCCTCGCGAGCGATCTGCCCCCGGGTGCGGCGCTTCGGCTTGTAGGGCAGGTAGAGATCTTCGAGGCGCGCCTTCGTGTCAGCCTCTCGAATCTGCGCCTCGAGCTCGGGCGTCAGCTTGCCCTGTTCGCTGACGCTCTTCAGAATCGTCGCGCGACGCTCCTCGAGCTCACGAAGATAGATCAGTCGCTCTTCGAGGGTGCGCAACTGCGTGTCGTCGAGACCGCCGGTCGCTTCCTTGCGGTAGCGAGCGATGAAGGGAACCGTGGCTTTGTCGTCGAGAAGTGCGATGGCGGCGTCCACTTGCTGGACGCGCGCGTTCAAATCGCGGGCGATGCGTTCCGAGATCGACATCATTCTGGTGCAGAGGTGCAAAGGTGCAGGTGCGAAGGTGCAGAGGCGCAGAAGTGCGGCGATATGGCCGAAGCAGCTTACCGTAACTGAGCGAGCCGGTCCACCTCGCTGCGGTCGTCGAGCAGTTCCCAACGCTGCAGCGATAGCGGGACGTTGCCGTTCTTCCAGACGAAATCGTGGAACGCGCGGAGGTTGAAGCGATCGCCTTGCTGGCGGCGGGCGTCGGCCAGCATGCGGATGATCTGGAGCTTGCCGGTCTGATAGGTGATCGCCTGACCCGGGCCGGCGGCGAAGGCAGCCGCTTCCTCGAGCGCGGTCGCGCGATCCATCGGTACGGTCTTCTCGAGGTAGTCGGCAGCCTGCGCAATCGAGAATTCTCCCGTCGCGAGGCGCACGTCCACTTCAACGCGAAGCGCACGCAGGCGCGCGAAGTTGTAGATGATCTCGCGCGAGCGAGGGCTGTCGGCCCACAACCCGGCCTGCAGCATCATCTCCTCGGCGTAGAAGCCGATGCCCTCGTTGGCGCCGGAGTCGTAATAGCGCCGGCGAATCGGGTTCTCGTGCGCCCACGACAAGGCGAGCTGCAGGTAGTGGCCCGGCACACCCTCGTGGACGATGATCGGGCGCGGATCGCGCGCCGTCGAGAGATAGAAATAGGGAAGGTTCTCAGCCGGGACGCGTATGTAGCTGTAGCCGTCCTCTTCGAGCCGCGTCTCGCTGGTCAGATCGTCGGTGACGCCGAGAAACGACAACGGCGCGAGGTAAGCGGGCAAGGGCAGGTTGCGGTAGTGCCGCACCCGCGGCGGCACGGTGAGGAGATCGTTCGCGGTGAGGAACGTTCGGATTGCGGCTTCGTCCTTCGCGGATTTGGTGATCTGCGCGGCCTGGTCGGGGAAGATGGGCATCGGCGGCAGCGCGCGATTCCGCTGGCGCTCGAACGTTTCGAAGGCGACGGCCCGCTCCCACTCCTGCCGGCCGATCGCCAGCAGTTCGTCGGGCGTGAACGGTACCAGCGCGACTTCGCGGAGAAAGGTGAGATATCCGGGACGGCCCACGGCCGTGTCCGCCGGCATCGACGCCAGCCGCTGCTGAAGCCAGGCGCGGTACTCCGCCAGCGCTCGGCCCGCGGCCGCAGCCGGGCCCGAGAGCCGCCCGCGGTGCGATGCCGGCACCACCGCCTCGAGCTCGCGCGCGACGGTGGCCAGGCGCGGTTCGATGCCGTCCAACGTATCGATGGCCAGCCTGGCAAAGGGCTGTCGTGCCTGATCGAGGTTCGCGCGCGCCCATTCGCTCACGCGCGCAACGTGCGCCAGCCGTGACTCGATCTGCTCCGCCTGCGAGGCGCTGAAGGTTCCGGGCGTCAGGAGCAGATCGAAAACAGGCCCCAGCGCCTGCTGGATGTAGAACTGCGGATCGCGCCGCCACGCCGGGGCGCCGTCCAGCTCCCAGTGAACGCGGGCGATCCCCGACCCGATCAGGCGGTAGTCCACCTGGCGCGGCACTAGCCAACCGGCGGAATCGATCGCGCGCCAGCGCCGATCGAATTCAGCGACCGCCTTGCGGCGCGCTGCAATCGACGTTGACGACCAATCCGGCAGCCATCCGGCGGGACGCTCGATTCGCGGGATGTCGTCGCCGGTGGACGGCTGGTGCACCGCGCGCCAGGCCCAGAACTCGCGCGCCAGATCGTCGAGCGGGTCGGCGCTGGCGCCAGCCGCGGCAATCTGCAGCGCGATGGCCAGTAGCATCGAGACGCGCAGGAGGCGCCGGGCAGCCGTGGGCATGGGCTGTCAGTCTATAGTGATCGTCGCCATGCGGATCGCCTGCGCGCTCTCGATCGTGGTCGCCGGCGCCATTTCGATCGCACCCGTGCACGCACAAGGTGGCCGCAGCGGAGCGCTGACGATCGAGCGCGTCACCTCGTTGCCGAGCGTCATCGGCACGCCGCCAGCCTCGCCCACCTGGTCGCCCGACAGCCGATGGCTGGCCTTCCGATGGAACGACGCCGGCTGGCCGTTGCGAGATGTCTACGTCGTCTCTGCAGACGGCAGCGGGCTTCGCCGGCTGACGGATCTTGAGCGAAGCGATCCCGCGCCGGAGCCGCCATCGGGCAACTCGACCGACGCGCTCATCGCCAGGGCGGCAGCCCGCGCTCGCGGCGGCGTCAGCGAACTGACGTGGCTGCCCGACAGTCGGCAGATTCTGTTCGTGTCTCGAGGGCAGCTGTTCCGCATCGGCGTCGAGGGTGGTACGCCCGCGAAGCTTGCTGCCGGCGACGTGTCCGACATCGCGCTGGCGCCCGATGGCGCGACGCTCGCGTTCGTTCGCGACGGCGACCTCTGGCGCTGGCCGATTAACGGATCGCGCGAGCCCGAGCGTCTCACCACCATCGGCGTGCCTGGCATCGGCCGGGTGCCGCTCGGCACCTACAACCGCGCCGACGTAGAAGTCGGCACCGGTGTGTGGGGCGCCGATTGGCCGCCATTCGCGTGGTCGCCGGATGGCCGCACCATCGCGTTCCACGTCGTCGACCGGCGCCACATCCGCAAGGTGCCGTTCCCGTCGTACCTCGGCGCCGAAACCGTCGAGAGCGAACTACGCCGAGGATACCCGGGCGACGAGAACGAGCGGCGCTCGCTGGCGCTCGTCGACATCGAGACCCGCCAGGTCCGCACGATTCCGCTCCCCGAGCCCGGCGCGCGGGCGATCAGCGACTACCAGTGGTCGTCGCAAGGGCAGCTCCTGGTGGACCACGTCTCCGACACCGGGGCCGAGCGCTGGCTCTACGTCGTGAACGGGACGAGCGGTGAACCGCGGCTCGTCTGGCACGATCGGCGCGACACGCGCATCTACCCTGCCTACGTCGCGCGCTGGATGCCCGACGCCCGCCGAATCCTCGTGGTCGCCGATATCGCCGACCGTGACCACCTGTATCTGATCGACACGTCGCTGACCGCGCCAGTCCCGGTTCCGATGACCAGCGGCGACTGGGATGTCGCGGGCGAACGCGGTGCGGCCACAGTCCACGTCGATCGCGATCACTCGGTGATCTTCACGGCAACGCGGCCGAACCCATACGAACGTCAGGTTTACCGCGTGGCTGGGGAAGCGGCGGTTCCAGTACCGCTCACGACACGCGCCGGTGTCCACGTGCCGTCAGTCTCACCAGACGGACGCCACGTCGCAACGTTGTGGTCCGATGACGTGACGCCGACCGAGCTCCTGGTGCTGGACGCGCGACCGGGCGGAAGCGAGCACCAGGTTACGACCTCGCCGCCCGTGGAGTTCGCCCGCGCCAAGTGGGCGCAGCCGCGCTACGAGACCTTTCGGAACGCGGTCGACGGCTTCGTCGTGCACGCGCGGATCATCGAGCCGCCAGCGCTCGATCGCACGAAGAAGCACCCGGTGATCTTCAGCGGCGTCTACTCGAACACGGTCCGCAACCGTTGGGGCGGCATCAACGGCACTCTCGGCCAATACCTCGTCCAGCAGGGCTACATCGTCGTGCAGGTGGACGTGCGCGGCAGCGTCGGCTACGGCCGCGCCTTCCGCGAGGCGTTCCTGATGGATTACGGCGGCAGAGATCTCGACGACCTTCAGGCGGTCGTCGATGGCTTGAAGAAGTTGCCCTACGTGGACGGCACGAAAATGGGAATCTGGGGCAGCAGCTACGGAGGCCTGCTGACGCTCTACGCGCTCCTGAAGCGCCCCGGCATGTTCGCGGCCGGCGTGGCAGGCGCTCCGGCCTCGGATCCGTTTGCGTTCGGTCCAGACGATGTGGCCATCACACGATCGCCGAAGACACACCCCGACGCGTTCGTGCGCGGCTCGGCGATGGCGCTGGGCGAGAACCTGCGCGATCACCTGCTCATCATCCACGGCCTGATGGACGACGTGGTACCGTTCCGGACGACGATGGCGCTGGCGGAGCGGCTGATGCTCCTCGGCAAGGACTTCGACCTGGCGACCGCGCCGGCGGCGACGCACGCGTGGAGCGCGCGGGAGCACTACGCGGTGTATTTCTATCGCAAGCTCGTCCAGCACTTCGACCGCTACCTGCGCTGACGAAGGCGCACAAGAAGAACACGAAGGGCACGATGAACACGAAGCTATCTCTTTCGGAGACAACGCCGATGGGCCGAATTCTCAGTGGACTGCTTGCCATCGCCTGTGGCTTCGCATTTCCAGTCGCGGCCAGCGCCCAGTGGCGGGCCGCCGACGGCGTCACGATCAACGAGGTCGGCGATCCGCAGTACTCGACGTTCTCGCTCTGCGCGATCGATCCGGCCACCGGCCAGGCAGGCGCTGCGGTCACCACGCGCGTGCCGTTCGTCGGCCGCGCGGTGCCGTGGGTGCGCGCTGGTGTCGGCGCCGTCTGCACCCAGGCCTCCACCGTCGTCGAGTACGGCGTGAAGGGGCTGGACCTCATGGCGAAAGGTGTGGAGCCGAAAGATGCGATCGCGCAGCTGCTCAGCACCGACGATCAGCGCGAGTCGCGCCAGCTCGGGATGATCGACATGAAAGGGCGCAGCGCCGCGCACACCGGCAAGAACAACGGCAACTGGGCGGGGAGCCGCCAGGGGAAGAACTACACCGTGCAGGCGAACATCATGGTCGGCCCCGAGGTCGTGGAGGCCGTGGCAACGACGTTCGAGGCCACCGAGGGCATCGGTATGCCGCTGGCGGAGCGGATGATCCTGGCGCTGGAGGCGGGCCAGAAGAAGGGCGGAGACCGCCGCTGGGGCAACCTGCAGTCGGCGGCGATCAAGATCGCGGACCCGAACGATCCAGGGCGCGGCGGTGACTACATCTCCGGCGCGATCGAGGTCGGCGAACACCCCGAGCCGGTCGGGGAGATGAAGCGCATCTACTACACCACGCAGCGCCGCCTCGGCTATCGGACGTTCTCACGGATCGAAGGGCCGGACGTGATCGAGCTGAAGCGCATGCTGCACGCGGCCGGCTACTGGCGGCCGACGCTCGCATCCTTCCCCGAGGCTCCGGCTGTCAACGCACAGCGGAACCAGGAGATGCGCAAGAGCAACCCGGCCGAGTTCGAGAAGGCACAGGCCGAGCAGCGCCGCGCCGCTCAGGAATACCAGCAGCAATACGCGCTGTTCGACGAGGAGACCGTCGCTGCGGTCGACAAGTTCCGCGAGGCCAAGGGCCTCACCTACGCCGGCAACCCGCCAGGGCTCGTGGACGAGCGCCTGGTTTCGGCATTGCGGTCCGCGTACCTCGAGAACAAGAAGCCGCGGCAGTGACGGCGTTCGGACCGATCGACACCGCGCCGCTGTTCGCGCCACTGCACGCGGAGCTGATTGGCCTGTTGCGCTCGTTGACAGACGACGAGTGGCTGCGCCCGACAATTGCGCCAGGCTGGCGCGTGCGCGACGTCGCGGCCCACCTGCTCGATGGTGACCTGCGCCACGTCGCCGCCTACCGCGACGCTCACTTCATCCCGCTCGAGGCGCCGATCGCGTCTGCCGCTGATGTGTCACGCCTGGTGAATCGTCTCAACGCGACGGGCGTCGCGTACGCGGCTCGCCTGAGCTCGCGGCAGCTCGTGGAACTGCTGGAGCTGAGCGGCGGCTGGGTGATCGAGCTGGTCAACGGGCTGCCTCTGCACGGCAAAGCGATTTGGCCGGTGAGCTGGGCCGGCGAAGACGAGTCCGAGAACTGGATGGACGTCGGTCGTCAGTACACCGAACGCTGGCACCACCAGATGCAGATCCGCGACGCGGTCGGCCGCCCGCTCCTGCTTCAGCCGCGGTGGCTCGACCCGTTGCTGGACATCTGCGTCCGCGCGCTGCCGGTCACCTACAGGAACGTCTCCGCTCCCGCAGGGACCGCAATCCGTCTCGAAGTAGAGGCGACTCAGCCCCGCTCGTGGCTGCTCGCCATTGACGGCACTCGTTGGTCCGTCATCGCCGATGACGGCCGCGAGGCGGCGTGCACGATTCAGATCGAGGCCGACGCGGCCTGGCGACTGCTCTTCAACGCGCTCGAGCCGGATCGGGCGCGCGCTGCGATGCGCGTCTCGGGAGCCGAACGGCTGTCGCGACCGCTGCTTGGCGCGCGCTCCGTGATCGTGTGACCGGTCCACCACCGGGTTCGATCAGCCGCTGGAGTGATGAACCCGCGCATCCTCCGTCTCGGCGTGCGTTGGCTGTTCTAGAAAGGTTGCTGCTGGAGCCGGCCACGTGGAGGCGCAAGGCAGAAGGCAAAAGGCAAAAGGCACAAGGCAGAACGCCTCGGTATGTCAGGATCTCGGGATGAGCACGCCTCAACCCGAGCCCTGGCTCCGCGGCGTCGTCGCCGGCATCCCGGCATTCCTCCAGCCAGCCGCGCATGCCTTCATCATGTCGATCGAGGACTGCGAGGCCGCGGTCCTCGACCTGCCGCCGGACCTGCTCTGGGTGGAACACCAGGGCGCCGCGTCGATCGGATTTCACCTGCGGCACTTGTCCGGTGCCACCGATCGGCTCCTCACCTACGCGCGCGGCGAGACGCTGACGGCGGAACAGAAGGCGTTCATGCTGAGCGAGCGCAAGCCCGGCGAGCCGGCCCCAATCGCGGCCTTGCTCATCGACGGTTGGCGCGCCGCCGTGGATCGCGCGCTGGCGCAGCTGAGGACCACGCCGGAGTCCTCGCTGCTCGACTTCCGCGGCGTCGGCCGCGCGCAACTGCCCTCGAACGTTCTCGGATTGCTGTTCCACGCGGCTGAGCACGCGTCGCGGCACACCGGGCAGGTGGTGACGACCGCGAAGATCCTGAAGGCGCCGCGCTGAGAAGCGGCCGCTCGCCTACAATGAGCGGCCATGGCCACCGACCCGCGCATCGATGCCTACATCGCCAGGGCGGCACCGTTCGCCCAGCCGATCCTGAAGCACCTGCGCGCGCAGGTGCATGCCGCCTGCCCCGAGGTTGAAGAAACCGTGAAGTGGCAGTCGCCGAGCTTCACCTACAAGGGCAAGTTGCTCTGCGGTATGGCTGCGTTCAAGGCGCACTGCACCTTCGGGTTCTGGAACGGCGCGCTGGTGACAAAAGGCGCGGAGATGCCGTCGGACCCAATGGGCCAGTTCGGTCGCATCACCGCGCTGAACGATCTTCCGCCGGCGCGGACGATGAAGCAGTACCTGAAGGCGGCAATGCAGCTCGTCGACAAAGGCGTGACGCGGCCGCGACCGGTCGCAGCCAGGAAGCCGCCGCTGCGCATCCCGGCAGATCTCAAGCAGGCGCTGGCCGCGAATCGGCGTGCGGCCGCCACGTTCGAGACGCTGCCCCCGAGCCACAAGCGCGAGTACATCGAGTGGATTACCGAGGCGAAGACCGCGCCGACGCGCGAACGGCGCCTCGCGACCACGCTGCAGTGGCTCGAGGAAGGCAAGCACCGCAACTGGAAGTACGACCGCTAACCCCGCAGTATTCGACGCTCCACCTAAGCAACTGGCCTTCATCCGTGCGCCCCTACGCCGCCGCGTTCCTCGCCGCCACCATCGCGGCGCTCGTCGTCGACGCCGCGCTGCAGCTGGGCCTCGAAGGCGTACGCGTGTCTGCGTTCGGCGGCGGGGCGCCGTGGTGGGTCACCGCACACCTGAGCGAGCGTGGGCGCTGGGTCGTGCTGGCGCTGATCCTCTGGTGGCTGGCGCCCAAGCTCTTCGCCAGTGGCACTGAATCGGGATCGCTCTCAACCACTCCGAGCGAGGCGTGGCGGCGAGTCGCAATCGCGGTGATCTCTGTGCCGCTTTTGTGGATCGCCGCGACGTGGATCGTGACCGCAGCCCGCTTCACGCTGCTGGCCAGCTGGGAGACCGATGGGCGGGTGTTCCTGTCAGTGGACTACTATCGCGGACTGCTGCTCGACCTGGCGCCGTGGGGGATGGCAGCGGCGGTAGTGAGCGCCGCCCGGCGGCATCTCTGACGGCGGCGCGCGAGAAAGTTCACAGTTGGGCAGTTTAGAGTTGCCAGTTGAAGTTGAAAGTGACAGTTACAGTGACAGTTGCGCGTGGCCACCGTTTCGGACACTCCAAACTGAACTCTTAACTGTGAACTTCAACTGGCAACTCTTAACTGCTCAATTTTCAACTTTCGACGTGGCCGCCGCCGGATCGGCGAGCCTCGCCAGGTCTTCGACATCGGTGAAAACCAGCGATTCCGAGTTGACGCAGTGCCGCTGGTAGGTGGGCGCCGGGCCATCCGGGAACACGTGGCCCAGGTGACAGTCGCAGCGGGCGCACAGGATTTCGACGCGGCGCATCCCGTAACTCAGGTCCGGCTTTGTCGCGACGTTCTCGTCGGCGACCGGCTGGAAGAAACTCGGCCAGCCAGTTCCCGAATCGAACTTCGCGTTGGAGGCGAACAGCGGCAGGCCGCAACAGACGCAGGTGTAGACCCCGTGCCGCTTGTTGTCGAGCAGCGTCCCGCAGAACGGCCGCTCCGTACCGTGCGCGCGGGCGATGCGGAACTGATCGGGAGTGAGGATCGCCTGCCACTCGGCGTCGCTCTTCTCCACCCGCGGCAGTTCGAGCGGTCCGACCAGCTGGCCCCCGGCATTGAACACCTTCACGGATGCGGTCTTCGACATGCTCATATGATGCCGCGCCGGGCCACGCGGATGCACACAGGCTCGGCTAGAATCGCCGGACCGTCAGCCCGGACGGGCGTGACCAGGAGTGCGCTCATGCGTTTCGTGATCCTTGCGATTGTGTTCGGTGTCGCGCCGCTGATGACCGCCGCGCAACGAGACAGCGCGCCCCGTAACGACCTGCCGCAACCCTACCGCACCACGCGTGACTGGGGCGAACTGCCGGCCGGCGTGAAGTGGGCCGCGGTCACCGCCATCGAGCCGGCGCCGGACGGAACGATCTACGTCATCCATCGCTGCTTCGAGAACTCGTGTGCCGGCCGTCCCGAAGCGCCGATTCTGAAATACGACGCGACTGGGAAGCTCCTCGCGTCCTTCGGCCAGGGGATGTTCGTGTTCCCGCACGGCTCGACCGTGGACGCCGCCGGCAATCTGTGGGTCACCGATGCTGGCGGCACCCCGGGCAAGGGCCATCAGGTCTTCAAGTTGAGCCCTTCCGGCAAGGTGCTGCTGACTCTCGGCAAAGCTGGCGTCAGCGGCTCCGGGCCCGATCTCTTCGATCAGCCGACCGATGTCGTCGTCGCGCCGAACGGCGACGTGTTCGTCAGCGACAGCCATCGCAACGGCAAGAACAACCGCGTCGTCCGCTTCACGCGCGACGGGAAATACGTGAAGGAGTGGGGCCGCAAGGGATCCGGACCGGGCGAAATCAGCGAGCCGCACACCATCGCCATGGACTCGCGGGGCCGGCTGTTCGTCGGCGACCGCGAGAACAATCGAATCCAGATCCTCGATCAGGACGGGAAGTTTCTCGAGGAGTGGCACCAGTTCGGCAGGCCCAGCGGCATCTCGATCACGAAGGACGATCGCATCTACGTCGCCGACTCGGAATCGTGGGGTACCGACACCGGCGCGCACGAACTGCCCGGAATCAAGAAGGGCATCCGCATCGGCTCGGCCCGGACCGGCGTCGTGGAAGCGTTCATCGAGGACTCGGAATCAACCGCCGCCGATCACGCCGGCGCCGAGGGCGTAGGCGTGGACGCGAAGGGCAACGTCTACGGCGGAGTGGTCCGCCGCCGCATGCTCGAACGCCATGTGCTGAGATAGTGTCAGGCTCTAGGCTCTAGGCTTTAGGCTCTGGGCTCTAGGCCTGTCGCGCGGTCACACGGGCGTACTGATCGTCTGCGCTGCACGCGGTGCCCTCGCGGCCTAAAACGAAGGACGATCGTTATGCCCACGTGACAGAGGCCTGGCCTAAAGCCTAGAGCCTGAAGCCTAGAGCCTGACGTGAAGCGCGGGGCGCACTTATCACCGCTTCTCGATCGAGGCGGCTTGCGCGCGGGTCTGGCGGACAGTGACTACGTCGCCCGGCTTCAGTCCTTCGAGCAGGTTCCGATACTGGACCAGGCGCTGAATCCGGCGATTCGACACGTCGTGATAGGTCACCATGCCGGTCGCCTGGTCGATGCTGTCGATGGTGACGACCAGCGAGATCTGCTGGAGCACGGCAGCATCGGGACGGACCACCTTCTTCTGGGCCTCGGCGGTCGTGTCCTTCAGGGGTTCCATCTTTGCCCCGGGTGTCAGCTCGACGATCACCGCGTCGTAGTAGCGGATCGTGACGCGATCGCCGCGCGCGAGCTGCTCGAAGATCGGCATGTCGGGGCCGGCGTAGATCGGGGCCTGGATGGTGTTGCCGGTCCGGATCGTGACCGTGCGGCCGCTGCGATCCACCTCCTCCACTTCGCCGGCCACCTCCATCACCTGCTGCGCGACGCCCCGTGGCCCGCTGGCCTGAGGGACGGCGGCTGCCGGCTTGCCGGGCGCGACGATCGCGGCGGTGATCAACAGCGTGGCCAGCGCGGTTCGCGGAGCCATATCCCGATTGTAGTCAACGGGTGGCAAGCAGGTGCCAGGCAAAGATCGACCCGAGCACCAGGTCCGGCGTGGCCTGCGCAGCCTGCTCGAACGTGAGATCGCCGGTTGCCCAGAAGGCCGCCGACACGGTGAAGAATCCGATCTTGCCGGCGGCGCCCATCGTCAGCAGCGGGCGATCGATCTGGCGGCGGCTGGCGAGCCAGGCATACGCGCCGGCAAAGATGAGAATGACCATCCCGATCTGCGCCGCGTAGAAAGGCGGCGGGTCGAGCGGCAGCTTCGAGGCATTGCCGCCGATCGCAGGCGTCAGGAACAGCCACGCGCCAAACAGGTTCAGCGCCACGGACGCCCAAAGCGCAACGCGCGTGGCGGCGGCACTCGACATCGGCACGCGCAGTGTGCCACAGGCCCCCGCGCGGGCGTGATAGGAAAGACAGGTGACGGAATCAATCGGCGGCACGCCCTCGGCGTGGCTTCTCACTCACCTGGAGTTGATTCCGCCGCATGGCCGCGTGCTCGACGTCGCCTGCGGACGGGGCCGGCACGCCCTCTACCTCGCGCGAATGGGCTACCGCGTGCACGCGGTCGATCGCGAGGAGGACGCCGTTGCGGATTTGCGTGCCGCGGCCGCCCTGGAGCGGCTCCCGCTCACGTGCGAGGTGCTGGATCTGGAGACGGATCCACCGCCGAGCCTCGGCATCGGGCTCTTCGACGCGGTGATGGTATTCCGCTACCTCCACCGGCCGCTGTTTCCCTCGCTGATCGAGGCGGTGGCGCCGGGAGGCCGGCTGATCTACGAGACGTTCACCGTCGCGCAGGCGCTTCGGGGACGTCCAACCAACCCGCGCTTCCTGCTGAAGCCTGGAGAGCTCGCCGCGCTGGCCGCCCCGCTCGCCATCGTCGACGCGCGTGAAGGCGACATCGAGGGGCAGTCCATCGCGTCGATCGTCGCGGCGCGGCCGCGACGATGACCGCGTCAGCGGCTCGCGGCCGCCGGTCGGACCACGACGGTTGCCGGCGCCGACAGCGTGAACTCGATCAGCGTCTCGGTGGGAATCACCGCCGCGTCACCGCGCGTCGCCGCGTTGACGCCGACCCCGGTCGCCGCGCCGACGCCGGCACCGATCGCGGCGCCCTTGCCGCCGCCGGCGATCGCGCCGATCACCGCGCCCGCGCCGGTGGCGATGCCGGTCCGCTTGACGTCGCGGCCTTTCGTCGACTTCGCATCCACGCTGTAGCTGTCGGTGCTGACGTTGAAGTTGTTCCCGCCGACTCCCGCAACCGACCGCGCGGCCACGGCCATGCTTGCCACGCCCTTGACGCGGCCGCCGGGATCGCTCGAGACGACGATGCAGGTTACTTTCGAGCCCGCCTTGGCCAGGGTCGTCCCGTCCACGACGAGATCCTTTTCGAGCAGCGCGTCGAACACCGAGCCGTTCTTCACCGTCGAGGTCGAGACCTCGGCGGTCGTGCGCGCCGGTATGACCGTGCCGGCCTTCAGCGTGAATTCGCGCGGCTTCATGGCCTCCATGTCGCGGCGCAGCTTCTCGTTGGCCTCCGCCTGCCTCGCTGCTTCCGCCTTCTGATCGGCCAGAGCCTGCTCGGTGGCGGCGCGGTCCTTGCCCGCCTGGCTGGCGGCGGCCTGCGCGGCGCGCTCGGCGGCCTCGCGGTTTTGGGTTGACTGCGCGGCGGCTGCGGTGGCGGTTTGCGCCGCGGCGGCGGCCGTGTTCTGAGCTTCCGTGGCGGTCTGCACAGCGCCCGAGGCCGCGGTGCCCGCTTCCACGGCCGCGTTCCCAGCCTCGGCGGACTTGGCAGCCAGCTCCTGCTTGGTCGCCTCGAGTTGCTTCTGCAGCTCGGCGAGCTTCTGGTCGGTCTCCTTCTGTTTCGAGCAACCCGCCAAGCCGGCGGCGAGCGCGACGATCACGGTGAAACGGAAGATGTGACGTGTCATGGCAGCCTCGTCCTCCACGGTAGCAGAGCTGGCAAACAGAAGGAAGAAGTGAGAAGCAGCTCTCGCAATGGACGGGCTAGTCCACATGAGCGGAGTTCGATTCGGGCACGAGCAGCACCAGCGCGCCGCCGGCGATGACGACCACCCCAATTGCAATCAGCCCCAGCGAAAAGCCGCTGGTGAGATCGCGCAGGTACCCGACCCCATACGGACCGATGAAGCCGCCGATGTTTCCTACCGAATTGATCAACGCAATGCCCGCCGCGGCGCCGACGCCGTGCACGAACGAGGTCGCCAGCGTCCAGAACGGCCCGAACATCGAGGCGAGGCCCAGCATCGCGACCGAGATGAACAGCACCGACAACACCAGGCCGTGGACGAACGCGGTGCCGATGAGTCCGATCCCGGCGACCAGAGCCCCGAGCGCAACGAAGCGGCGCCGTTCCCCGGTCCGATCCGACCGCCTCGCCGTGGCCACCATGCCGATCGCGCCGGCAATGTACGGGACCGAGCTGACGAGGCCGATCTGGAACGGCGTGCCCGCAAACGTCGCCTGCAGGATCTGCGGCAGGAAAAAGCCGACCGCGTACAGCGCAACCGGCACGACGAAGTAGACCAGCGCCAGCACCCAGATCCAGCGATGGCGCAAGGCGTCGCCGATCCCGTGGGCCCGCCCGCCGCCCGCCTCTGCTTCCAGGGCCAGTCGTGCCAGCAGCGCGCGCCGCTCATCCGCCGTCAGCCATCGCGCGTCGGCCGGCGACTCGGGCAGGACGACCAGCACGAGGATTCCGAGAATCGTGGCGGGTACGCCCTCGAGCAGGAACATCCATTGCCAGCCGGCGAGACCGATCCAGCCGTCCATCGTGAGCAGCGCGCCCGAGAGCGGGCCGCCAACGATGCCCGCGGTGACGACGGCGGTCATGAAGCTGGCGACGGTGCGGGCGCGCTCGCGCGCCGGAACCCAGCGGGTGAGGTAGTAGATGATGCCGGGGAAGAATCCGGCTTCGGCGGCGCCGAGCACAAACCGCAGCGCGTAGAACGACGGCGCATCCTTCACCAGCATCATCGCGGCAGAGGCGAGCCCCCAGGTGATCATGATTCGCGCGATCCAGCGGCGGGCGCCGACGCGCGCGAGGATGACGTTGCTCGGAATCTCGAACGCGGTGTAGCTCAGGAAGAAGATACCGGCCCCGAAGCCGTACACCTTTGCCGAGAAGCCGAGCGCGGCGTTCATCTGCAGCGAGGCGAACCCGACGTTGATGCGATCGAGGTACGCGACGAGGTAAAGGAGGAACAGGAACGGCACGAGGCGGCGCCGCACCTTGGCGGCAGCCGCATCAACCGCTGCATCGTCGTCGCGTCGCGCCGTCATCGAGTTCGCGCGGTGAGGGTATCATTCACCGGTACGATCGCAGGAGACCCGTCATGAAATTCGGAGTGGGGATTGTTGGTGGATTACTGCTGGCGGCGGCCGCCGCGAACGTTCACCTGGCCGCGCAGGGACGCGGTATCACCGTATACGAGGACGTCAACTACCGCGGCGAGAACGTCACCATCGTCGACGACGTCCCATCGCTGAACCGTTACGGGATGAGCCGCCGCATTTCCAGCCTGCGGGTCGGACCGGGGGAGTCCTGGGAGGGGTGCGAGGAGTCCAACTATCGCGGCCGGTGCCAGGTGTTCTCGAGCACCGAGAGCAACCTTGGCCGGCTCGGTTGGAACGATCGCATCCAGTCGCTGCGCCGTATCCGCAACGGCGGCGGATGGGGCGGCGGCGGAGGGGGCGGGTGGCGGCCACCAGCCGGTGAGGGCGGCCGGTTGGAACTGTTCGACAAGCGCAACTTTGGCGGCAAGTCCTCGGCGCTGGTGTCGCCATCGCCGTATCTCGGCTCGATGGCGGGCCGCTCGGAGAGCCTGCGTCTGAGCGGACGCTGGCAGATCTGCGATCAGCCGGAGTTCCGCGGCGACTGCCGCATCATCAGCGATAGCGTTCCGGACCTGGATCGCATTGGCTGGAAGAACCGGATCCAGTCGGCGCGGCCACGTTAGGGCTTGGGACCTGGGGCCTGGGGGAAGACATGAGTCAACCGCTCGAACAGTTGCTCGCACAGTACGAGACCGGGCGAATCTCGAGGCGTGAGCTGCTCGGTGCGCTCGCGCTGTTGACGACGGCGCCCGCCGCTTCTGCCCCTGCCGCTGCGGCGCCGATCGGAAGCGTGGTGTCGTTCAACCACGTCAGCGTTTTCGTGCCAGACGTCCAGAAGGCGGTGACGTTCTACCAGGATCTGTTCGGGCTGCCGATCCTCACCAGGCAGGATCCCGGCATCAACCTGAATTGCGGCAGCGGCTTCCTCGGGATCTACCCGCTCCCGGCAACCGCGAAGGAGAGCCGCATCGATCATTTGTGCCTCGGGATGCCCAGTTTCGACGCCGACGCCGTGCTGAAGCAGCTGACCGACCGCGGCATCAAGGCCAACATCCGGATGCGCGGCGAGACCAAGGAGCTGTACTTCACCGACCCCGACGGCATTCGCGTTCAGCTGCAGGACGTGAAATATAGGGGAGGCAGCGGGGTGCTCGGGGACCGGGAGCCGGCGTCCATTGATGATTGAGGATTGGGGATTGACGATTTATTGGAGATCTGCCGATTGTGGGATTGCGCCATTCGATTGGCGATCGAGGCATTGGCGATAGGAGGATCTGGTGAATGGCGATTGATGATTGGGGCGCCCCTTCAATCGCGAACGTGAGTCCACCCGATTTTCCGAATCGTGATTCCCCCAATCGTGATTCCCCAAATCGCCCAATGCCAAGAATGCGGCAGTCGTCAATCGAATGACGCAATCCCCCAATCCCCGGATGTTCAATAAATCGCCAATCGTCAGTCCCCAATCGTCAATGGACGCGGACACGCACACGGACATAGCAGCTGTTTACACAGCCGCCGCGGACACGTTCGACACACTCCCCTTCTGGCACCACTTCGGAAGGCGCACAGTAGAGCGGCTGACCCTTCCCGCGGGCGGGCGTGTCCTCGACTTGTGCTGCGGCAGCGGCGCCTCGGCGCTGCCGGCGGCGGAAGCGGTCGGCCCGACCGGGTCGGTGCTGGGCATCGACATCACCAAGGCGCTCGTCGAGCAGGCCCGTCAACGCGCTGCTGCCGCCGGACTTCGGCATGCGGCCTTTCAGTGCGCGAGCGTCGAGTCACTGTCGTTTCCCGCGGCGAGCTTCGACGCCGAAATCTCGGTGTTCGGTCTCTTCTTCATCGCCGACATGAGCGGACTTCTTTCGCGTGCGTGGGAGTGGCTGGCGCCCGGCGGCGTCCTTGCCGTCACCACGTGGGGCGAGGACGTGCTCGCGCCCGGGGAGGCGCTGTTCCAGGAAGCTGTCGAGCGCGAGGCGCCGTCCGTGCACGCGCCGGGGCACGCAGCGCGCCTCGACACGCCCGAGAAGGTCGCCGGCGTATTTACCGCAGCCGGGCTCCCGGCGCCGACTATCGAGCGCGATCGTTGGGAGATGCCGCTGGCCTCGCCGGAAGCGTTCTGGCCCGTCATCATGGGGACCTCCAATCGAGGCGCCTACGAAGCCCTCACCGCCGACGCGCGGGAGCGGGTGCGCCTGGCTGTGCTGGCTGGCTTACAGGGGGTTACTGCGACAGCTATGGACGCGCTGTACGCGGTCGTCCGGCGGCCGCGCGCGTCCATTGGCGATTGAGGATTGGGGATTGGCGATTTATTGGCGATTCGGAGATTGGCGATTGGGGCATTCCATTTGCGATCTGGGCATTGCGGAATTGGCGATTGGACGAATCTCGATTGACGATTGCGATTGACGATTGACGATTGACGATTGACGATTGCGATTGACGATTGCCGAAACCGTTGCGTACCCGGTACAGGTCCAGGCTAGTCGTTTCTGCGGTGTCGCGTTCGCCCAACTCTGATTTGGGCCTGAATCGGCCAGATTCGGGACCAGTCGAGAGGGCAGGGTTGTTGCTCGGTTCGCCGAGCATGACACCCAAGGAACTTATCGCTCGCATCGAACGATTCGCTGACGCGGTCATTGCCCTCTGCCGTGCTATCCCGCACGACCCGCTCACCATCCGGCTGCTCACCCAGCTCCAGGATGCCGCGACATCGACCGCCTCGAACTACCGAGCTGCCTGTCGCGCAGGCAGCAAGGCGGCATTCGTTTCAAAGCTGTCGATTGCACTCGAAGAGGCCGACGAGGCAGCCGGGTGGCTACAGCGTCTGGAGAACAACCGTCTAGGGCCAGCGAAGGAGGTTGGTCGATTGCTGCAGGAAGCAAACGAGATCAGCGCCATCCTCAACGCCTCGAGGGAAACCGCCACCGGCCGCCGCCGGCGTCGGGCTTGAAGCGACGAGTCGTGATTCACCCAATCGTGATTCGCAGAATCGTCATTCCAAAATCGTCATTCGCCAAATCGTCAATCCTCCAATGCCGCAGTCGTCAATCGAATGGCGCAATCGCCAATCGCCCAATCGTCAATAAATCATCAATCGTCAATCCCCAATCGCCGATGGACAGGCGACGCCAACGCGCTCTATCACGACAGCGTCCCCCACCTCCTTCAGCACTTTTGCGTCGCGCACAACTTCGCCGGGGAGCAGGGCGCGGAATGCTACGGCGTAGGGCAGGGCGCCGCCTTCCACCCACCGGCCGGCGGCGCGATTCGCAGTGTAGTGGTCGATGTCCGCAGTCCGCGGTGACGAGCGCGGTTGTCCGAGCACCGCGAGATGCAGCCAGTAGGCCTGGTCGGCGTTCTCCACGATGTAGTCTACGCAGCGCGCCTCGAGGTGCTCGCGCGCCCATTTGCCAGCGTCGTGGAGGCTTACGTCTACAACCGGCGGTGGAACGACTGTGCTTCTGGCGTGCCCGACGCCGATGCCGCACACGACCAGCAGCACGGCCCACGACACCCCTGACGGAAAGCGGCGAGCGATCGCGTCGATTCCGAGGATGCCGAGAACAGCCGCCGGATACACGCCGAGGTAGAGCATCTTCATCGCCATGTACGGCGTCTCCGCCCCTCGCATGCGAGCCAGCGCGTAGAGGGCCAGTGCCTGTGCAACAAGCGCCGCCGCAAACCATAGCGTCGGCCGGGCCGGCGGCTGCCGCCAGCCGATGACCGCACCTGCACATGCCAGCGCGATGAAAAGCCAGCCGAGCGGACCCGGCGCGAGCAAAGGCACCGCGCCGCTGGTCCCGGCAAGGCCGAGCCACGCGGCATGCGCGGAGAGATGCAGCACCGCGACGACCGCGACCGGGCCAAAGCCGAACACGGCCGCCCTCACCCGCGCCGTCGACGAGAGCTCGCGTGCGCTCAGCAGGCTGACCGCGGCCGCCACGACCAGTGGCCCGACCCAGATCGGCCAGGTGAGGAAGGTGGCCGCTCCCATCAATCCGGTGAACGCCATCCAGGCTGGCGCCCGCGACGACCACCAGTTCGCGAGCCCCCACCACCCGGCAACGACGAAGAGCTCCGATGCGACCTGCGCGAGGAACCCGGCGCGGAGAAAGCCATCAACGCTGTAGGCCATCGGCGCGAACAGGACGAGTCCGACCGCGGCAAGCGCGATCGGCACACGGCTGCGCGATCCGTTCAGGAGCTCGGCAGCAATCAGGACGACGACACCGGCCTTCAGCGCCACGGTCACCGCCAGCACCGGATAGACGACGCGGTACGCATCGATGCCGGCCAGTGCTCCCGCGACGACGATGAGCAGGTGCAGGCCCGGCGTGTAATGCGCCATCTCGCCGAGCGCCGCCTCGCTCGCCCCGTCCACCAGGTGTCGCGAGCGCTCGAGCACGTCCACCAGCATCAGATGATGCGTGAGGTCCGACGCGCCGCCCGGCGGCAGCAGCGCCGGCCACGTCAATCGCATCAGCAGCACGAGCCCGGCGGCCACGAGCCCGCACCAGACCGTCACCGTCATCGCAGCAGGCCGCGGATCGCCGAGTCGAATCGATCGTTGAAGCACGAGTCCGGCGAGCAACCCGATCGCAGCGGCAAGACCGGGGACGATGGCCGCGCCGGTGATCGCCATCAGGTAAGCCGCGACGATGGTGCCGGCCAGGGTCGCGGCCGATGCAACCGGGAGACGTGAGGTCATCGAGATGCCGCAGTAGGACGAGGAATGCGTCGCGAATTATACGACCCGGAACGCTTGACTCCCCGCGCGGCAATGCCGGACACTGTCCGCCGCAGGCTCTTCTCCCGGACATCGTCGATTCGTCCCGAAAGGACGCCCCCATGTCGATGACTCGTCGTGAGACGCTGAAAGCTCTGGCCAGTGTGTCCGCAGTCGCCGGTCTCGGCGAGACCGCTCGCGCCGCCCCGCGCTCCTCGCCCGTCCCGATCGTCACGACCGGCGGCACGCGGCTTTATCTCACTTCAATCTTTCCGCAATGGTGGACCCCGCAGCCGATTCCGAATCTCACCTGGTCGCTCCCGAGCGATCGGACAACGAACCCTCCGCCGATGTACGTCACGGGTGATTACGTTGTCTACGGCGCGCAGACCAGCCCCGACCATGCGACGGCGTTGCAGGACGTGAGGAACACGCCCTTCTACGGCGTGTTCACGCGCGGGTACCTGCAGTTGGTCACGCGCCCTCTTCAGGGCGCGCAGACCGTGAACGGCACTGTCAGCATGGCCGTTCACTGCATCCAGTGGCATCGCAAGATCGGTGCGACGCTGGCCCTGCAGGTGACGGTGCATCGGTCCGACGGATCGCTTCGTGGCCTGGCGCTGCCGGTGACCCGGGACGCGACCGAGTTCCCGCTCGAGAGCCCGGCACGCACGCGGGCGGCAATCGGCTGGCCGCTGGCGAGCGTCGCGGCCGACGACGGCGATGTCATCGCGATCAACATCGGCATCTGGGCCGACAACCAGACGCGCACGCTGGCACAGGGCGTCGGCTTCGCCTTCTATGCCAACCAGACGTCGGACATCGCGTATCTCGACAGCGCCGATCCCGGCAACTCGTGGGTTGAATTCTCGTCGCAGCCGATCTTCCGTCCCTGAGACCGCGTCAACCGAGCAGCTGCTTGATCTGCTTCACCGCGTACTCGATCTTCATGTCGAAGATCTTCTTGCCGAGCTCCGGTGTCGAGCGGCGGCCGTCGCCGCTGATGCCGTTGTTCACCCGCGGGGCTCCCGGCGCTGGTTTCTCGCCTGGAGGCTGCACCGGATCGCCGAGCGCGTCCTTCACCAGCTCCTTGCGAACCCACCCCTTGTCACTTCCGAGATAGAGCATCTCGGAAGTGTCCGGGATGCCGGCATGGGAGCTCGTTGGGTAGCCGTTGTCCTTCAGCCACTTGTCGAAGTCGCCGTTGGCCTTCTGGTAGACCTCGTCGCAGAAGACGACCTTGACGCCCTGCGCGGCGTACTTCGCGGTCAGCTTCTTCGCGACCTCGCCGAGCTGCTGCTGGCCGCCGCCGTGGTCTCCCATCAGCACGACGTTCTTGAACCCGGTCTTGATCAGCTCGTCGGCGACCTGCTCGTTGATGGCCGCGAACAGCTCCGGGGTCAGTCCGATGGTGCCGGGCAGCTCCGCGCTGGCCCGGTTTGGCGAGAACGGCAGCACCGGCGCGGCAATGGCGTTTCCGAGCTTGACGGCGATCTCGCGGACGGTCTCGCGCGCCATCAGCGTATGGCCGCCATTCACGTTCTGTGGCCCGCGCTGCTCGGTCCCGCCGTTGTAGACGAGCGCCGTCGTCTTGCCGGCCTGGATCGCCTTCTTCACTTCCGGCCACGTCATCATGTCGAACTCGACATTGGGCGTACGGGCGCCCGCGGCGCCGGGAGCGATCGACTGCGCCACGCCGGGCGCAATCGCGTACACGGTGAGAAATGAGATGAGAAACGCGCGTCGCATCGGAAACCTCTTTCTGAAGACGGGGTTACCGCGCCAATTATGCGGCTGGCGGCAGCCGAATGCGAGTTGTGTCGAACGCGGGGCTGGGCGATACTTCGGGCCTCATACCCCCTCAGCTCACTTGCGTGGAGAAGGATGATCACATGCACACCGACCTTCATACCCTCTTGAACGAGTTCGATCGCGGCCGCCTCTCTCGCCGCCGGTTGCTGCAGGCCCTCGGCGTCGCCGTCGCGCTGAGCCCGGCCTCGGCATTCGCGCAGGGCCAGTGCGGCGGCGCCAAGGCCGGCACGCCCGAGTGCGACACAACGCCGGCAAAGCTGCCGTTCGAGCCGACTGGCTGGAAGACGGTGCTGCTCGATCACTTCTCCTGCCAGGCCGTTGACTACGCGAAGGAAGCGGCGTTCTACCAGGCGCTCATGAACTGGCCGGTTCGCAGCGACGACGGCAAGCAGGCGACACTCGATATCGGGGAGTGGGGCGGCCTCGTGATTCGCGGCGGATACGTTGCGCCTCCCGCTCCGCCGACGCCGCCACCGGCCGCAGCCGGCGCCAACGGCGGTGCTGGCGGCGGGCAGGGAGCGCCGCGGGCCCCGCGCAACGCAGCGATCGACGGCTTCTGCTGGGGCATCGATCCGTGGGACGCAAAGACGGTTGAGGCCGAGCTCAAAAAGCGCGGCCTGTCGCCGGTTGCCGACAACCGCGGCGACGTCCAGAGCTTCCACGTGAAGGATCCCGACGGCTTCGATCTGCAGATCAGCAACGGCAACCGCAAGAATCGGCGGCAGGGGCCGGCCAGCGGCAAGACGGCGGCGCCGGCGCCGTTCGCGTCGACCTCATGGAAGACGGTGTGGCTCGACCACATCTCGTTCGAGGTCTCGAACTACAAGGAGACGGTCGCGTTCTACACGGCGCTGCTCGGCTGGAAGCCGGGTCAGGATGAAGGCAGCCAGAACCAGTGCCAGATCGGCGACATCGGCGATGTCATCATCCGCCGGAACTTCCGCAGCGGCACGGCGCCGGCCGACGCCCCGCGGCGCGCGTCGATCGGCCACATCTCGTTCGGCATCACCTCGTTCGATCCCGATGAAGTGAAGGCCGAGCTCACCAAGCGCGGGCTGAACGCGCGCGAGGACACCGGCGGACGCGGCGACATCCACACCGCTCCGTACAAGAGCTACCACACGACGACACCCAACGGGTTCGACCTGCAGATCAGCGCGACGACGAGGTCCAACCGCAGCTCCTGACAGGTTGCTGAACGAGAGCGAGGCAACCTGAAGGCACAAGGCAGAAGGCACAAGGCAGAACGGCACGTTTCACGCCGATGACCAGCAACATGAATCGGCGCGGATTCCTCCTGCTGGGCGCGGCGAGCGCGGCTACCTGGCGGCACGGCGGTGTCGTGCACGCACAGGCGGCGCAGCCTGCTGCGCCCGGCGCGCCGCCGTTTGGAGAGAGCCGGCTCGGCATCTCCACCGACGGGCGTGACGGCGTGCTCTACGTGCCGAAAAGCTACAAGGAGTCCACGCCGGTACCGCTGCTCATCATGCTCCACGGCTTCGCCGGCTGGGCCGACGAGATGAAGTCCACCTTCGCCCTCGCCGAAGAATTCGGCGTCGTCATCATCGCGCCGGAGTCGCGCGCGCTCACCTGGGGCCAGGCGGCGCCCGGATTCGATCCCGACGTGAAGTTCATCAGCGCGGCCTACCGCAAGGTGACGGACGCGATCAACGTGGATCCCGCTCGGGTCGGGCTCGGCGGCCGGTCCGACGGCGCCGGCTACGCGCTGTCGATGGGACTCGCCTATGGCGACGTCTTCAATCACGTCATCGTGTTCTCGGGCGGCATGATGAACCCGATCCGGCGCAAGGGCATGCCGCGGGTGTTCATCTCGCACGGGACCAACGATCATCAGATGCCGATCGAGCTGACCGGCCGCCAGTACGCCGAGACCTTGAAGGCCGAGGGCTATGACGTCACCTACCGTGAGTACGACGGCGGACACGGCACGCCACCCGAGATCGCACGGGAAGCGTTTCGATGGCTCGTCGGCGTGAAGCAGTGACGCGCCGGGCTCACGGCGCAGCGCGCACGGCGCGATCGGTCGCGCCAGTCCACTCGAGCACGACCAGCACCGGCTGGTGGTCGGAGGCCAGCGGCGCGTCCACAGAGCGCGACTCGATCACCCGCCAGGCCTGAGCTGGGCGCACCATCACGTAATCGATGCGGCGGCGCGGCCGGCCATTCGAATCGGGCGGCGGATCCGCGAAAGTATCGGTCCAGCGGCGCGCGAGGATTTGCATCGGCTCGGTTTCCGGCCTCGTGTTCATGTCACCGGCGAGAATGCCCAACCGATCGTTCCTGTGGCTCAGCGCGGCGGCGAGATAGCTGGCCTGGGCGAGCTTGTCCGCGGCTTCGCGGCCCTGGTCCAGGTGCGTGGCGGTGAACTGCACGCGTGGACCGCCGCCCCGCAGATCGACGTCAACGGTGAGTGACGTGCGCGGTTCGCGATCGGGCGATCCCGGCAGCAGACGCTGCCGCATCCCCCGGACCGGCAGCCGGGACAACACGCCGACACCGTAGCCGCCGCCCTGGAACTCGATGGCCCGGCCGAACGCTGGCGTGAGCCCGGTGAGCCGCGCGAGCTCGGCGAGCTGATCGACGCCGCCGCTTCGCCTCGTGGCACGGTCCACTTCCTGCAGCGCCACCAGATCCGGAGCCGCGCGGTTGAGGACCTCGGCCTGCCGGGCGAGGTCGATCCGGCCGTCCATCCCCTCGCCGTGATGGATGTTGTAGGTCAGCACCCGGACGCGTGCCGGCACGAAATGGCCGTGCTCGCGAGGGTCCCTGGCCTCGAGGTAGCCGCCAGCCGCGGCGACGAGAACAACCAGCGACGCGCACCAGAATCGAACTGACATCAAGGCGTTCGATCCAATTCGGGTACCGCTATCAGCGGGCCCGCGCCAGCTCGTTGACGATCTCCCAGTTGAGGCGCACGAAGCGGTACAACTCGCTCTCGAGCAGGCGCTCCTGGTCGCTGTGCATCCCGAACCCCTTCGTCTGGTCCTCGATGTCGACCGCCGAGCCAATGCCGACGCACTGCGCGCCTTTCG
>DATJFF010000277.1:0-3824 GCA_035495795.1 Vicinamibacterales bacterium | reverse complement strand
TTAGTGACGGCCGCTCGCCCCGGTCAAGCACATGGATCACAATCCGAGTCGCGTAAACTGCGAACTTGCTGAGAGATGCAGAATTCAGTAGCTTGGCAGGCCAATGACCTCGGACAATTTTGTTGGCCGCACCGTGGCCGGTTACCGGCTCGTCAAGCATATCGGCGAAGGTGGAACGGCTGACGTATACCGCGCAGAGCACCCCGACAAGGGCCTCGCCGCCGTGAAGATCCTGCGACCGCGCCTGGCGCAGGATCCGGTCGCGGTCAAGCGATTCCTGCGCGAGGCCGAGTTCGGCAAGCGCGTCTCCCATCCCAACATCGTCCGCACCTACGACTACGGCGAAGCCGACGGCGTCCACTTTCTCGCGCTCGAATGGGCGGAGGGTGAGCCGCTCGCGGAGTTCGTGAACCGGTCGGGCAACCTTGCGCCGCCGCTGGTGGCGAAAATCGTCGAGCAGATCGGCGCGGCGCTGGCATCCGCGCATGCGTCGGGCATCATCCATCGCGACCTGAAGCCGGCGAACATCATGTACAACCCGGCGACGCAGGAAGCGAAGCTGCTCGACTTCGGGATCGCGCGCGACGCCGAGGTGGACGCGGAAGAGCGGCTGACGCGCGCGGGGTTCTTCGTCGGGACGCTGCAGTATGTCGCCCCGGAGGCGCTGAGCGGCGAGCTGGTGAGCGAGCAGGCGGATGTGTACAGCCTGGCGACGATCGCCTACTATCTGCTGACCGGTGCGCTGCCGTTCAGCGGCAAGAGCCCGCGTGAGTTGTTTCAGCAACTACTATCGCAGACCCCTACGCCGCTCAACCAGGCGACGAAGGGGCTCAAGTTCTCCCCGGCGATCGAGGCGGCGATCATGTCGGGCCTCGAGCGCGAGCTGCCCAAACGGTGCCGCACCGTCCAGGAGTTCGCGAAGGCCTTCTGTGCCGCGGCCGAAGAGGATGGAAAGAAGAAGGGCGGCTTCCTCTCGTCGCTCTTTCGGAAGGGCGGGGCATGAGTGAGCCGACCGCGCTCGAGCGACTCCTGCTCGCGCGGTCGGTGCAGCGAGGAGATTTCGTGCTTGCCTCGGGTCAGCGCTCTTCCTTTTATATCGACTGCCGCCTGAGCACCATGTCCGCCGAGGGCATGGTGCTCGTAGGCAAGGCGGGCCTGGCCGCGATCCGGTCGATGCGATGGGAGCCGAACGCCGTTGGCGGGCTCACAATGGGCGCAGACCCGGTCGCCTATGCCATTGCGGCAGCAAGTTTTGGCAGCTCCAGCCCAATCGATGCGTTCAGCGTTCGCAAGGACGCCAAGCAGCACGGGACCAGGAGGCGGATCGAAGGCAATTTCCGCTCAGGGGACCGTGTGGTCGTGGTCGAAGACGTGATTACCTCCGGCGGGTCTGCGCTCCAGGCTATCGAGGCGGTCACCGAGGCCGGGGGCGAGATCGTTGGCGTCCTGGCCGTCGTAGACCGCGAACAGGGCGGTCGCGGTCGAATCGAAGCATCGGGCCATCCCGTCGTGTCTCTCACCACTTCGACCAGACTCGGACTTCCGTCCGGCGACTGACCCGCCGGGCCGCGCCCCGGACCCGGACGGCGATGACCCCACCATTCAGGCTCTCCACCGCAGTCACCATCATTTCGCTGACCCTCGCGGCCGGTTGCGGCAATCGGTCTACCTCCCGCCTCGAGCGCGATACCGAGGCGCGACTGACCGGCGAGGGAATCGTGAGGCGAGCCGATGACCTGATCTTCCGCTACACCGTAGGTGCCGGGCGGAGCAACGCCGGGTGGGAAGACCGGCGGGCCTCGATCGTCGTTACCCACAGCTCCGTCCTGATCCACAAGAACGACAAGATCGGCATCGACATCCGGCCGGGCCACGCCGAGCGCTACAGCGTCGAGCGGAGCGGCACCCGCGTCCGGATCAGAACCGGGGCAGGGCGGAGCGGGGAGATCTGGTCGTTTGAGCCCCCCGGCGACGCCGCCGGATGGACCGCGGACATCAGGTCGGCCATCCAAGCCAATCAGTAACACGACACTTCAGCGACACCACGACAGGAACCAGATGTCATCCAGCGACTTGGACACCTTCAGCATTCGTCTCCGCCGGGTCGCCCGCGTGCTCCGCTGGAGCGTTGGTCTCATGGTGCTGGCCTTCGCGGTCGCCTGGGCGGGAGCGAGCCGCGACTCGATCGGACTCGCCCGGGCAGGCGTGATGCTCGGCGCGCTCGGGTTTGCGGTCGCCACGCTCTGCTTCGTCTGGCTCGCCTTTCAGGCGGCGACCCGCCGCCGAGGACCGCCGGCCCGTTGAAGCGCTGGGTGGTGTTCGCGGTGGTCGCGGCGATCGGAGTCCTCGCCGTCTGGCGTTCCCTGACCCTCTATTCGAACGTCGATCCTGAGCCGTCCATGGATCCCCGCGAGTTGGCCGTAACCCGGCAGGTGCTCACCCGCGCCATGGCAGGCGACTCCGCCGGTGGCGTCGCGGCCGGCGCCGAACCGAGAGTGGTTTCGTGGGCCCTGAACGCGGCGCGCGGCGACTCGGCGATGGTTCGCGGCTGGAGTCGCGCAACCGACACGCACCAGCACGCGGAGCGGGGCGACACCGTCATCCGGACCTGGTTCACGACCGCCGCGATGCAGCGCTGCGCCGGCCCCGCTGAGCTGACCGCCCGGCTGGTGCACGATGGAGCACGAACCCGACTGGTCGGGCTCAGCTCGCGCTGCGTCCCGGTTGCGCCGATCACGTTCGAGGTTCCGCCCGGCACGGCGCGCTGATGCGCCAGGAGCGAGCATGAAGCGGCGCGCGCAGAGCCTGTTCGAGCCCCTGACCTGGAAACGCGGGATCGCCTACCTCCTGGCCTTTCCCGCCGCGCTACTGGCGGCGCTCTTCTTCATGTATGCGGTCGCGGCCTGGCGCATGGGGTATGACTGGGACGAGATGGACTGGGATGGAAGCGGTCACACCTCGATCGGCGAATTCCTGCACAGCCGGGACGTGGGGAACCGCGTGGTGCAGCAGGGTGGACGACTCTGCGCCGAGTTCTACGAAATGAGCAACGGAAGAAGGATACGGTTGCGATGTCCCACCGACTGAGACTGCATGCGCCGATCCTCGCCGCCGCGGTGGTGCTCGGCCTGATACCGCTCGGAGCGCGTCCGGCGGCGGGGCAGGCAACGCTCGTCATCCTGGCGCGGCACGGAGAGAAGGCCGATACCACGGAGGACACCCCGCTCTCCGCGGCCGGCGAAGCCCGGGCGGTGGCCCTGGCGCGGGCTGTGGCGGGTGCCCGCCTGGACGCAGTGTTCGCGACCGACTTCGTACGCACGCAGCGGACCGGCGCTCCGGCCGCGGCCGCCCGGGGGCTGAAGGAGCGCGTGATACCGGTGCGGGGAGACTCGATGGCGCATGCCCGGGCCGTCGCCGCCGCGCTCTGGGCGGAGCGACCCGGATCCGCGGTCCTCGTCGTGGAGCACAGCAACACGATCCCGGCGATCATCGCCGCGCTGGGAGGTCCCGCCGACGTGAAAGTGTGCCGGCTCGAGTATGCGACGCTCTTCATCCTGTCGCTCGATCGCCGGCAGACGCCGCGGCTGATCAGGTCGAGCTTCGGGGCCCCCGACCCGCCGGGAGCCGGCTGCGGATCAGGAATGACGGCAGGCGGCCGCTGACGGGGCGGGCGCCGGATGCCGCGAGTATGTTTGGCGGAACAGCAGCAGGGGATTCGGCATGACCCATTCGGAGGCCCGCGAGCCCGCCAGCTCCCCGGAGCCCGCACCCGCGGCGACGATGGCAGGCGGTCGCCCGCATCTGGTCGTCGTGACCACCCGCGC
>DATJFF010000276.1:0-4647 GCA_035495795.1 Vicinamibacterales bacterium | reverse complement strand
GGTGATCGAGGCGATCGCGAAGCTGGCGCCGGGCAAGCCGATTCGCTGGCTGATCACGTCGCACCCGCACTTCGACCACATCGGCGGCCTGCGCACGTATCTCCACATCGGCTCGACGATCGTGGCGCACATGAAGAACCTTGCGTTCCTCAATCGTGACGTCCTGAACTACGAGCCGCGCACGATGAAGCCGGACATCGTGTCGAAGTGGCCGCCGACCGAACTCTCGGAGGGCTACAACTACGAGGCGGTGCAGGAGAGCTACGCCATCACCGACAACCGCCGCATCCTGCGCGTCTACTACGTGCAGCCGCTGCGGCACGTCGAGGGCATGCTGATGGCGTGGCTGCCGGCCGAGCGGATCGCGTTCGAGGCAGACCTGTTCGACACGCACGAACCGCCGCGGGCGGCGCAGCTGGCGTCGATGCGAACGCTGGCGACGCAGGCGGAACGCATGAAGCTCGACGTCGCGACGCTGGCACCGGTGCATGGCAAGCCGGTGCCGTGGAGCACGTTCGAGTCGGCGCTGAAGACGCTCGCGGCGGCGGCGCAGTAGATCGCGCCGTTTGGGTCGGCGAACCGAGCGGGAGTGGGGCTGAAGGGCACCAGCCTCGGCCTGCACGCCGCAAGGCCGGCCGGTCAAGCTCGCCTCCGGCTTCACAAGCGCCCAGCGCAACTCGCCTGGCTGCGCTCTGGCTCAAACATGCGCCGTGGCGGCCTTCGGCTCGCTTGTCTGTGACTTGCATCGGCCGTCCTCAAGGCCTCGCAGGCCGCGAACCGGGCGGGCCTCATCGTCTCCGCCACCCCGCGGACACGGCCGGTCAAACACGCCTCTGCGCTTCACAAGCACTGAGGCAACTCGCCTGCATTCGTTAGCTCAAACAGGCCCGGTGGCGCGCGCCGGCGTGTTTGTCTGTGATCTGAGGCGGCCGTGTCCGAGGGGAATGGCGGACACGACGAGGCCCGCCCGGATCGCGCGCCGATGCAGCCAGCACGAAGCCCGAAGCAACCTTTGTCTCGTCAGTGGAAATCGCCGTCGGTCAGCCGATCGGCGTCGTGGCGAGCGCGCGACCGTCGAGGGCGGCCGTATCGTGCACCGACAACTGCTGCGCAGGGCTCCACGGGGCCTGTTTGAGCCAGAGCGCCAGCCAGGCGAGTTGCCTCAGTGCTTGTGGGACCCGGAGCAGCAGTTGACCGGCCGCCCTCGCCGGTCCGCGCCGCCATGACGGCGATCGGCTGACCGGCCGCAGGGCAGACGGGCGAGGCTCGCCCGAGTCGCGCTCACGCTCACGGCTCGGACAACACCTCCACCGGATCCACCCTCGCCGCTCGCCGCGCCGGGCCGACGCACGCGAGCAGCGCTACCCCTCCGGTGCCGAGCGCGACCGAGGCGAGGAGCACCGGATCCGTCGGCTGCACGCCGTAGAGCAGCCCCTTCAGCGCGCCCGCGGTCGCGAGCGCGCCGCCGATGCCAAGCAGCAGACCGGCGCCGATCAGCAGCGCGCCCTCGGCGAGGACCAGCCTGAAGATCGCGCCGACGGTGCTGCCCAGCGCCATCCGGATGCCGATCTCGCGCGTGCGGCGGGCGACGAGGTGCGCGAGGACGCCGTAGAGGCCGAGCATCGACAGGAACAGCGCGGTCACCGCGAACATCGCCGCCAGGCTCATCGCCAGCCGCTGCGACATCAGCGACCGAGCCGTCCGCTCGGTCATCGTCTGGATGTCCGCGAGCGGCAGATCCGGATCGATCTCGACGAGAGCCGACCGCACGGCGCGAACGACCGCAGCGGGGTCGCCAGCCGAGCGGACCGCAAGCCAGCGCAGCCGTCCCATCGGCGGCGCCTGGGTGTGGGGAAAGTACGCGGTGCCGATGGCGTCGATGTTCGCGGCCAGACCTTCGAAGCGAACGTTCCGGACCACGCCCACCACCGTGAAGGGACCTGCCTCGCCGCGCATGATGGCTTGACCGATCGGGTCACCGGTCGGCCACAGGCGCCGCGCCAGCGGTTCGTCCACTATCGCCACCTTCTCGGTGTCCTCGCGATCGCGCGTGTCGAAGCCACGGCCCCTGACGAGCGGGGTGGACATCGCCTCGAAGTATCCCGGCGTGATGGTGATTACCGTCGGCACGAGCGGTGCCTTCCCATCGTCGGGCTGGCCTGCCACCGAAACAGTGGACGGGCTCTCATAGCCGCTCAGCGCAATGTTCGAGGTGAGCCCGACCGCGGACACGCCGGGGATGATGGCCACGCGATCGCGAATCCGGTCGAGCAGCGCCGCGAGCGCATGCTGATCCGGATAGCGCGACGGCGGCGGGAAGACCGTGGCCGTGACCACGCCCGTGGCCGTGAATCCACCGTCCACCTGCAACAGTCGCTGGAAACTGGTGAGCAGGAGCGTGCCGGCAATCAGCAGAATCACGGACAGGGCGACCTGGGCGACAGCCAGGCCGCGTCGCAGCACTCGCGTGCGGCGTCCAGCCGTGCCCGATCGGCTGCCGTCCACGAGCGACCGGTTGATCGTCACGTCGCCGAGCACCGACGCCGGCATCGCCCCGATGATCAGCGCGACCACGATTGTTGCCAGTGCGGCGACCGCGATGGTCACGGCGTCGAGCCCTATGCCTCCGGCGACGGGCAGGTCATTCACTCCGGCCCAGGCCAGGCCGCGCAGGATCGCCGCGGCCACGGCCAATCCGGCGACGCCGCCGATCGCGGCCGGTACCAGCGCTTCGATCATGAGCTGACGCGTCACGAGCATCCGCCCGGCGCCAAGCGCAAGACGCGTCGCCAACTCGCGTCGCCGCGCACTGGCGCGGGCCAGCGAGAGGTTGGCAATGTTGATCGCGCCGATCAACAGCACGAACCCTGCGCCGCCCCACAACAAGTAGAGCGTCCTACGAACGCGTTTCGTGAGCGCCTCCTGCAGCGGCAGCACGCTCGTGTACATGCCGAGCTCGTCGTAGCGGAACTGCGGGAAACGGCGTCCGTATTCAGCCCGCAGCGCGTTCGCCTGCTCGCGCACCTGCTGGAGCGTCGCGTCGGGCTTCATTCGTCCGATCTGCGTGAACCCGTAACGCGTCCGCGCCGCATCGGTTCGCTGCTCGGGCGTAAAGATCATCGGGATGAAGAACTGCACCCCTTGCCGCGGTCCGGCGTGCCCGTCCTCGATCGCGTCGAAGAACGAGAATCCAGGCGCCATGACGCCGACGACGGTATAGCGTTCGCCGGTCCAACCGAGACGGATGTTCTGGCCGATGGCCGCGGCGCCGCTGCCGTACAAGGTATGCGCCAGACCGTCGGTGAGGACGATGACGTGCTCGGCGCCGGTTTCCGCGTCGGCCTCGGAGAACGGCCGGCCGATTGCCGGCGCAACGCGCAGGAGCTTGAAGATCGACGGCGTCACGCGCATGCCGCGCAGCTCCTGGGGAAGGCCGTCGAGCGCGAGGGTGTCGAACCAGTAGGTGAAGAGCGCCATCTCCTCGAGCGAGGTCAGCGCCTCGCGGCGATCGAAGTAGGACGGCGCGTCGTTGGCAAGGATGTCGTTCGGCGTGATCGTCGGGTACACGTCGCCGATGCCGACGATGCGATCGGATTCCGGCACCGGAAGCGGCCGGAGGATCACCGCGTTGACGACAGTGAAGATCGCGGCGTTGGCGCCGAGGCAGACGGCAAGCGTGAGGATGACGGTGGCGGCGAATCCGCGCTCGTGCGTGAGCAGACGCAGTCCCGCATGAACGTCGCGGAGGATTCCTGCGGTGAGTCCCTGGCGGACGCGGCTGACGAGACTCTTCATTCCCTGACGGGGAAGCGGCGAACGAGCGCGCTCGGCCAGGCGCACTGCGAGCGGCTCGGGTGCGATCAGATCTTCCGCCAGCGCCTGGGGCGTCGGAACGTGACGCTGCAGTTCGCGCCAGGCT
The DNA here is from genome assembly GCA_035495795.1 of Vicinamibacterales bacterium. Classification (GTDB taxonomy): domain Bacteria; phylum Acidobacteriota; class Vicinamibacteria; order Vicinamibacterales; family UBA2999; genus VFZN01. The sequence goes on along the minus strand of DATJFF010000276.1, from coordinate 728 downwards.
TCGTCTTCGGCGAGGCCCTCGGCCCGAAGCCCGTCGTAGATCTCGGCCAGCTGCGCGGCCCACTCGTTGACGATCTTCTGCCGCCGCTCCGGGGCTAGGTCGAGTGAGGCGATGCGTTCCGCGACGAGTGTCCGGAAATCAGGCATAGTCGAGTCCCGCGGCCTGCTTGACGGCCTGCATGAAAGCGCTCCAGCTCTTGCGGCGCTCGGCGAGGACACGGCGTCCTTCGGGCGTCAGGCGATAGTAGCGGCGGCGCTGCTGGCCGGCCTTTTCCACCCACCGGCCGGCGATGAGGCCGCGGCCTTCCAGCTTGTAGAGAATCGGGTAGAGCGAGGCGGCGTGGAACGACACGGCGCCGTCGGCACGGGCAGCGATCTGCTGCGCGATCTCGTAGCCGTGGCGGGCCCGCTCCTCGAGCTGCGCGAGGACGAGCAGCTCGGCAGTGCCTTTCTTCAGGGCGGCGTCGGTCTGGTGGTCGGCCATATGGGACTCATATATAGTCCACTCCCACAATCTACGCAAACGTGGGACGAAAGGTTCGCGCCGGCGTGGAGAGTTGCTCTCTGGCGCGCCGAACAGTGCGACGATCGCGCAACGCTGATGCCGGCTCAGGAGCACATCATGGCGCTGACAGTCTTGCCCCTCGGTTCACCGCTCGATGCGTACTCTGCTCAGGCGGATCGCCTGTTCGACGCGTGGGGTGACGGCGAATCGTGGGCGATCGAGGT
>DATJFF010000275.1:0-17089 GCA_035495795.1 Vicinamibacterales bacterium | reverse complement strand
TTTTGGGTTCCTGGACAGCAGTCTGTGACATCTGAATTTCTCCTCTATAAGGGGCATCGAGATTGAGAGGAGAAAACCGCCAGGTGACCGCGGGAAGTTGAAAGTTAGGCAGTTTAGAGTTGCGAGTTAAAGTTCACAGTTACAGTGCAGTTTTAAGTGACAGTGGCAGTTCAGTTTGCAGTGACGGTGACCGCCGCAGGAAACGACCGAGTGCCAGGACTCGGGAGCCAAACGCCTCCGAAACTGCCACTGCCAACTGGCAACTCTCAACTGGCAACTGTCAACTGCAACTGTCAACTTCAACTGGCAACTCTAAACTGCCCAACTGTTAACTTTCTCGTCAGCGGCCCGCGAGTAGCTCCCGGGCCCGCACCGTCCCCGCGAACTCGGGCCCTGCCGCACCATCCAGGTTTGCCACCGCCTGCTCGAGGGCCGCGCGGGCTTCGTGGTGCCGCTCCTCGCCGTTAAGCGCTTCTCCGAGTGCGAGATAGGCGAGTCCCACGCTCGACGAGGGGCCATCTCCCGGGCGCGCCTCGAGGGTGAGCGCGACGAGCCGCTCGGCATCCGCGCGGGCTGCGCTGAATCGCTTCAGCGCGATCAGCACCTCGGCGCGGCGACGCCGTGCCGGCCCGATGCTGGAGCGGTACTTCGGATCGCTCTCGACGAGCGCGACCGCGTGATCCGCTAGCTCTGCCGCACGCTCGAGCTGGCCGCGCGCCATCGCCACGCGGACGCGGTCCATCGCGACGGCCGCAAACGCCGCATGTCCCGGCGCGAACATCCGCCTGAATCGTGCGTCCACATCGTCGAGCAACTGTTCACCCCGATCGACGCGGCCGGCAGCCACGTTGGCGCGCGCGGCGACGAGCTGCGCCTGATCCGCGACGACGGGATCGCCCTTCTCGCGGGCGCGCACCATCGCCCGCTCCGCGAGCGCTCGCGCCTCTTCGTAACGTCCGAGATCGAACAGTGAATACGCCAGGTTGGCCCAGGAGATCGGCTCCACGCGCGCATCCGAGCCGTCGATGGTGCTGATCGCGATCGAGCGGCGCAGCATCTTCTCAGCCTCGAGCGGGCGGCCCAGCCGGCCGAGCACCAGCGCCCAGTTGTTGAGCAGCGTGCCGGCCCGTTCGGTGCCCTCGCGGCCGAGCGACACGAGCTGCTCGTAGGCGTCGGCGAACGCGGCGTTCGCCTCCACGAACCGGTTCGCCATTCGCGTCGCTTCGGCGAGCCCCATCGACAACTTCAGCGAGAACAGCGGAGACACGACGCCGGCCGCGGCCGCGGCTTCGCGCGCCGCCTTGGCGTGCTCCAGCGCGCGCTCGCCTTCGTCGGCCCAGTTCTCCGCGCCGGCGCCGGCCATATGGCACCTCGCTCGCGCCAGCGCGAACTCCGAGCCATCCGGGATTGCCGAGAGTCCCTCGGCGATGAGCTGCCGCGCGCGGGCGATGTCGCCGGTCTTGACGATGTTGTTGCCCAGTTCGCAGGCGGCCCGTCCGCGTAACGTGGAGTCCGGCTGCGACGAGGCCGCGGCGTACGCTTCCTGCAGCAACTGCGTCGCGCGTGCGGTCTCGCCGACGTTGTCGTAGATCGCGCCGATCGAGATGAGCGAGTCGGTCCGGGTGCCGTCGGGATCCTCGTCCTGTCGGGCCACGATATGCGCCGCCCGCTCCAGCAGGTCGCGCGCGGTGAAGGTCGCGCCCATCGGCGCCGCGTCCACGATCAGGAATGCGTTCAGGTCGTTGACGGCCTCGGCTCGAGCGAGCTGCCGCCTCGCGAAGTCCCGCTGGGCGGTCACTTCAGCCGCCTGCCGATCCGCACGCTGGGCCTGGGCGGTGGCGCGACGCGCCTGCGAGAGGGTCCCGGCGAGGCCGGCGACGAGCGCGAGCGCGGCAACGCTCGCGAGCGTAACCGGAACGAGGTGCCGTCGCGTGAACTTGCGCAGCCGATACCCGACGGAATCGGGTCGCGCCGCGATCGGCAGGTGGCGCAGATAACGGCGGATGTCGTCTTCGAAAGCGCCGACCGTGGCGTAGCGCTCGGCCGGCGACTTCTTCAACGCCTTGGCGAGAATCGTATCGATGTCGCCGGCCAGCTGGTGCGCGAGTCGCTCGGCCGTCGTCGAGCGGGCGCGCGCGATGTCACGGGCTGCCGCCGGCTCGGTGTCTCGAGTGAGGATCACCTCGGATGCGCGGGACGGATCGCGATGGACGACGGATTCGACGAGCGTCGCCGGGGTGACTTCGCCGGCGATCGACGGGTGATGGCCGGTCAGGAGCTGATAGAGCAGGACGCCAAGGGCGTAAACGTCGGTGGCGGTAGTTACCGGCGCGCCGGTCAACTGCTCAGGCGCCGCGAACGCCGGCGTGAGCGCACCGTCGCGCGATCCGGATTTGGTCGGGTTGCCGGCGCCGTGCAGCAGCTTGGCGATCCCGAAGTCGAGCAGCTTGACGTGACCTTCGCTGGTGACGAGCACGTTGGCCGGCTTGATGTCGCGGTGCACGACGAGGTTGGCATGCGCGTGCGCGACCGGCGCGAGTACCTCGAGGAACAGGCGCAGCCGTGCGTTGACGCCGAGGCGCCGCTCGTCGCAGTAGCGATCCATGTGGGCGCCCTGCACGTACTCGAGGACGAGATAGGGGACGCCAAGCGCCGACATCCCGGCGTCGAGCAGCCGCGAGATGCTCGGATGGGTGAGCCGGGCGAGGATGCCTGCTTCCCGCGCGAAGCGCTCGCCACTGGCGCTATCCATCAACGCCGCGTTGAGCATCTTGACGGCGACGCGCTGATCGAACTGGCCGTCGCGCCGCTCGGCCAGCCACACAGTGCCCATCCCGCCCTGGCCGATCGGCTCGACCAGTCGATATGCACCAACTTCGAGCCCGGCGAGCGCCGACACCGCGGGCGTCCGCGGCGCCCGGTTCTCGAGGAACGCGCCGGCTTCCATGACGTCGTACTCGAGCAGCCAGCCGGCGATCGCCTGGGCGGCGCGCGGGTCGCGGCCCTGCAGCTGCTGCAGCCACGAGGGCCGGGCGGAGCGCGGCAGGTCGAGCACTTCATCGAGCCAGGGGCTGATGGAATGCCAGGTATCGGGCGAGGGTCGGGACATCGCGACGTCTCTATGTGGACCTGGCCGGCCCACACAGGCGCGGCGCATCAGTCCGTGAGCAGATCGTTTCGGACCGTGCGGTGGAGGAAGAGGCGGGCCTTCTGCCAGCTTCGTTCGACGGTACGTTCGGACATACGCTTCATCGCAGCAATCTCGGGCACCGTGAACCCGCAGAAGAACTTCAGGTCCACGATGTCGGCCAGCAGCGGGTCCACCGCCGCCAATTCGTCGAGCGCTGCCCCGAGCGCGGTCAACTCCGCCCCGTCGGCCACCGACTCCGCTACATCTGTACTAATCGTTGTCAGCTCGAACTGTCCGCCACGCTTCTGGGCCTGGCGGCTGCGGGCGTAGTCGATGATGAGGCCGCGCATGACCCGGGCGGCGTAGCCCATGAACCGCTGCTGGTCGGGAAAGCGGTCGGGGTCGTGCTTGGACAGGTCCAGGTAGGCTTCGTGCAGGAGGCTGGTCGCGCCGAGGCTGACGCCCCATCCGTTGCGGGCCAACTCCCGTTTGGCAATCCGGTGCAATTCCGCGTACAGCGCGGTAAACAGCGACTCCGCGGCGGCCGGCTCTCCCCGCTCCGCGGCATTCATCAGAGCTGACAGCGACTGGTCCATGCGGCCGCCCAAGTTTACTCCGGCTGCGGGTGCTGGTTGCGAAGTGCGGAGTGCGAAGTGCGGGGTGCGGAGGCGGTTCGGAGTGCCGGGTTCTGGGTGCCGAGTGCGGTGCGGAGTGCCGGGTGCGGAGTGCCGGGTGCGGAGTGCCGGGTGCCGGGTGCCGAGTGCCACGTGCCGAGTGCCCCGTGCCGCGTGCGTCGTGCCGTGTCCGGAGCCCCAGGTGCTACGGCCGGGGTAGCTTGCACGCTCAGCGCCCCGCACCGCACGCAGCACCCCGCACCGCACTTAGCACCCCGCACCGCACTTAGCACCCCGCCCTTGGCACCCCGAACTGCCTCTGCACTCCGCACCCCGCACTTCGCACTTCTCCCGCGTCCTGCGCTATTATTCCGCCCCAGGTCCGGCCTCGGCCGGCCCGGCGGTAGCCCTACGTCTCAAGGAGCTTCGTATGACGCGCGCGCTCGCGGTTCTGGCAGGATCTTTCGTCCTCGCGCTCACCACGGTCACCGTGTCGTCGGCGCAATCGGCCGCGGCTCCGGCGACGGTGGTCCCGACGTTCACCAAGGACGTCGCGCCGATTCTGTACAAGCACTGCGCAAGCTGCCATCGACCCGGCGAGATCGGTCCGATGTCGTTCCTGAGCTACGAGACGACCCGCCCATGGGCGCGGGCGATCGAGAAGAAGGTGGTCTCGCGAGAGATGCCGCCGTGGGGCGCCGACATGGCGCACTCGATGAAGATGCGGAACGATCGCAGCCTCACCCAGCAGGAGATCGACACGATCGTCGCCTGGGTGAAGGCGAGCGCGCCGAAGGGCGAACCCACCGATATGCCGCCGGCGCCGAAATTCGCCAGTGGCTGGCAGCTTGGCGAGCCTGACTACATCTTCGAGATGCCCGTTGAGTGGACGATCAAGGCGGAGGGCGCGGAAGCGTATCTCTATTTCTACCAGCCGATCCCCTTCACCGAAGACAAGCTGGCGCAGGCCATTGAAATCCGTCCCAGCAACTTTGCGACGGTTCACCACTCTGGTGCCTACGTCGTGGATATCCCGGATGGCTACACGGTGAAGGACGGCTATCTGTACGACGAAAAGGGCAAGCAGATCCCGGCGACCGAGCCGATGGGCAAGAAGGCCAGCTCCGGTGACGATGCGCCGCTGGCCGGCGCCGACAAGTTGATTTCGTACGTGCCCGGTCGCGGCATCGAAGCCCACCCCGAGGGCTACGCCAAGCGCATTCCGGCAGGGAAGTACATCCGCTGGGTCATGCACTACAACCCGACCGGAAAAGAGGAGAAGGATCGGAGCCGGCTCGGAATCTGGTTCGCGAAGGGCACCGTCCGCCATGAAGTGCTCAACCTCCAGGCTGGCGATCCGGTCCCGGGCAGCGGCGGCAAGGGCCTCTACTTCGCGATGGGCAAGGAAGTGCTCTACGAGTCGGACGACACCACCGGCCGCCGCGGCAAGACGCCGACCATCCCGCCCTACGAGGGGAACTTCAAGATGATGGGTGTGACGCCGGTCAACGAGGCGATCACGCTCTACGCGCTCACGCCGCACATGCACCTGCGCGGGAAGAGCATGAAGTGGACCGTCGTGTACCCCGACGGCCGCGAAGAGGTGATCCTCGACGTGCCGAATTACGACTTCAACTGGCAGGTGCAGTACGAGCTCGACAAACCGCTGCACGTGCCGGCCGGCAGCAAGATCATCAACGTGGCGATCTACGACAACTCGCCGAAGAACAAGTGGAACCCGGCGCCGCACCTGCCGGTCTACTGGTCGGAGCAGAGTTGGGACGAGATGTACCAGCCGACGACGCAGTTCTCGGTGGACAGCCACGACCTGACGAAGATGCCGAAGGCGACGAGCGAGCCGCGGCAGCAGCAGTAGGCAGGAGCCAGGAGTTAGGAGTTAGGAGTCAGGAGCGAGGAATTAGGAGTGATTTCGCGGACTGAGAGGATGATGGGGATGCTGACCGCGGCGCTCGGAGCCGTGGTCGTCACTGGCGTGGTGCTCGCGGCGCAGGCGCCGACCGAAAAAGTCCCCATCGTCGCTGTCGCCGGCTGCCTGGAGCAGCAGGCCGACAAGTGGATGCTCACGAGCGCGACGGAGCCCGAGCCGAGCATCGCGAACGGTCCGCCCGGGGGGCAGCCCTACAAGGGACCGACGGCCGGCAAGAACACCTTCCAACTCATTGGTGTGTCCGAGTACGACTTGCCGTCCCACAAGGGACACACCGTGCTCATCAAGGCGCTCTTCATCAAAGCTGAGCCTGTCAGCCGCCTCAACATCACGTCTGTGACGATGCTCTCAGCGACATGCGCTGCGAAGTAATCGCCGTCGTAATAGGTAATAGCCGAGACGCCGCGGACTTTACGTCTCCCGCTTAAGCTCTTCATTAGTCAACCAAATAGCTGGTCCCAAAAATCCAACATTTGGGTCGACGCTGCTCATGACGGTGCGGAGCGCGCGTTTTGCGTGACAAGTGCGCCAATTTTCGTCCCATGGCGAGTGGCACCGAACTTTCTTCCCAACTGCCTGCTTGTGCCCCCTTAATTGGCGGCTTTCAACTAGGAGTTGGTAATGACGAGGTGCAGATATATCGCGCTCGCAATCCTCTGGCTGAGTTTTGCCGGAGCTGCATTCGCGCAAGAAACAACGGGGGCGCTCATCGGCCGCCTCCAGGACACTCAGGGCCTCGCGTTGCCGGGCGTCACAGTCACCGTTACCGGTGGTCAGGGCGTCAAGACAACGGTGAGCGACGCGGACGGCAGTTACCGCGTGCCGTTCCTCACCCCCGGGCAATACGTGGTCCGCGCTGAGCTGCAGGGCTTCAAAACCGTCGAACAGAAAGGCGTCACCGTCAGCCTCGGCCAGACGACGACCGTGAACATGTCGCTCGAAGTCGGTGGTCTGACGGAGACCGTCCAGGTCACCGGCACGACCGCCGTCGTCGATACGACGTCGACGACGACCGGTGCGGTGCTCAGCGCCGATCTGCTGCAGCGCGTGCCGGTCGGGCGGCGCTTCACCGATGCGCTGTATCTCGCGCCCGGTGTGAGCAGCAGCGGTGCGGCCGGCACCGCCAACCCCTCGATGTCCGGTTCGAGCGGTCTCGACAACCTGTACGTCGTAGACGGCGTGAACATCACCAACACAGGGTACGGCGCGGTCGGCTCCTACTCGATCGTCTTCGGCTCGCTCGGAACGGGCACGCCGTTCGACTTCGTGCAGGAAGTGCAGGTCAAGACCGGCGGCTACGAAGCCGAATTCGGACAGTCGATGGGCGGCGTCGTCAACGTGGTCACCAAGAGCGGGAGCAACGACCTGCGCGGATCGGTGTTCGGTTACTTCCAGCCTTCGGAGCTCGAAGGTGCCTACAAGACCTACGAGTCGCCAAACGGCACCGTGAACACCGTGGGCCAGAGCCGCACGGACACCGGCGTCGAGGGCGGCTTTCCTGTGGTCAAGAACCGGCTGTTCTTCTTCGGCGCGATCAACCCGGCGTGGGAGACCCGGACCTTCACTGCTCCGGAAGGATTCCCGCTGCGCAGCCTCGGCGACGTCGATCGCAAGCGGCGCATTACCTCCTACTCCGCGAAGGGCACCTATCAGTTGACGCCGACACACCGCATCGACGCGTCGTTCTTCGGCGATCCCGCTCACGGCGACATGGGGCCGCAGCGGACCTCGTCGCTAACTGTGGTCGATACGTCGTCGTACTCAGAGCTCGACTACGGCGGGCACAACCAGACTGTGCGTTACGACGGCGTGATCAAGCCGACGTGGCTCGCCGAGCTGAGCTATGCCCGCGCCCAGAACAAGATCTCGGAGGTGCCGAGTGTCGACCAGTGGCGTGTGACCGACACCACCGTCGTGCCGCAGGTCATCACCGGCGGCATCGGGTTGTACGAGAAGGGTAACGACGGGCTCAATCACCAGTACGCCGCGAAGACGACCTACATGCTGGGCGGGCACCAGGTTCGCGGCGGGTTCCTCTACGAGGACGTGCGGTATGCCAACACCAACCAGCGGACCGGGCCGACGTTCACCGCGCCGAACGGCCAGCAGACCCTGACCGGCGCGAGCGTCAACATCATCTCCGATCCCGCGTTTAACCGAATCTATCGCGTCACGCGCGCGAACTTCGTCAGCGAGCGGGTGACGACGCAGAACTACTGGTCGTTCTTCCTCCAGGACACCTGGCGGGTCGGGGAACGGCTGACGATCAATCCGGGCATCCGCTACGAACAGCAGACGCTGGTCGGCACCTCGCAGCTGATTACGCTGCAGGGGAACACGATCGACGACTTTGCCTTGAAGGGGAACTGGGCGCCGCGCGTCGGTGCGGTCTACGACCTGCTCGGCAACGGCCGCAGCCGGTTGTACGGCAACTACGGGCGGTTCTTCGCGCGGATCCCCAACGACCTGGCGGCGCGCTCCCTGTCCGCCGATGCGGGCCTCAGCCGCGCCGATTATTTCGACGCCAACCTGACGCAGCCGGTCCCGAACGGAGTGCTGGCCGGCGGCCAGACAAACCACTACGTGCCGGCCGGTACCGACCCCAGTGAGATCGACGAGAACGCCAAGCTGTCCTACAAGGACGAGTACGTCGCCGGCTTCGAATACGAGGCGTGGCCGAACATCAACCTCGGCGTGCGCTACATCCACCGGAACCTCGGCCGGGTGATCGAGGACGTCGCCCCGATCCCGGTGGTCGCCTACGACCTGGGGCTGCCCGGGACCGAGCTCGGCGTCGCGTACGTTCTCACCAACCCGGACGCGAGCACCCCGACCAGTTATCCGCAACTGGGCGCCAGCTTCGAGGACCCACGGCACGACTACGATGCCGTGGAGCTGACCTTCGACCGCCGCTTCTCCAATAACTGGTCGATGCTTGCCAGCTACCGCTGGTCGCGTCTACGCGGGACCTTCGAAGGATTCTTCCGCGAGGACAACGGCCAGTCGGATCCCGGGATCACCTCGCTCTACGACTTCCCGACCAACGACCCGTCGTACGCGACCATCGGACGCGACCAGTTCGGATATCAGGGCGACATCCGGTATCTCGGTTCGGCGGGCGCTGGACCGCTGCCGCTCGACCGGCCGCATCAGTTCAAAGTGTCGGGCAACCGCATGTTCGGGAATCTCTCGCTCGGCCTGGCCGTCAATCTGAGCTCTGGCAAGCCGCTGACTGCTCTCGAAGGACTGTCGCCCTATGGGAACACCGGCGAGGTGCCACTCACGCCGCGCGGTGGCGGATTCCAGACGGTGGACGGTTTCAAGACCCGGACGCCGTTCGAGTCTCAGGTGGACCTCCAGGGCTCGTACTCGATCAACATGGGCAATAACGACCGGCTGACGCTGCTGGCCGACATGTTCAACCTGTTCAACCTGCGGCGGACGCTCGACTACAACAACAACATCGACTTCCCGGTGTTTGGCGTGCCGAACCCGAACTTCGGAACGCCGACGTCAGCGAACGTTGCCGGCCAGCAGTTCCAACGGCCGTTCCAACTGCGGCTGGGAATCCGGTACGCGTTCTAACGTCAAGGCAAAAGGCAAAAGGCAAAAGGCAAAAGGCAGAAGGCAGAAGGCAAAACGCGGCGGGTGGAGGCAGGCTCCATTCGCCGCGTTGCCATGTACCGGCGCGGTGCGAACGGGTTACGATTCCGGCGGAGGGCGGCGCGGTGTGAGGAGCCTGGTTCTCGTCGGCATTCTATTTCTGCTAGGGTCGGCGGCAATTCGGGCCCAGACTCCCGCGTCTGCGGCTCCTTCGCCGGCGATTGAAAACAGCGATGAGGCTCAGCCTGTGGCCGTGCCGGAACCGTCGCCGCTTGCCGTGGAGTACTACCGCTCCGGCAACTGGCTGTGGGTGGGAGACCAGGTCTGGTCGATGCTGGTGCTGGTCGTCGTCCTGGCCACCGGTCTCTCCGCGCGGCTGCGCGATCTGGCGTTGCGACTCGCGCGCAACCGCTGGTTCTTCGCGCTCGCTCTCTATTTCGTTGTGTTCACGCTGATTACGACGGTGGTCGACCTGCCGCGTGCCTACTACGAGGAGTTTTCGCGCCAGCACGCCTATGGGCTTTCCAACCAGACGCTCGGCAAATGGTGGACCGACACGCTCACGGCTCTCGTCCTCGGCTGCATCATCGGTCCGCTGGTGATCTGGGTCCCGTATCTGCTGCTGCGCAAGAGCCCGCGGCGGTGGTGGCTGTACAGCGCGCTGGCCCTGATTCCGTTCATCATCGCCGGCAATCTCGTCGCGCCGATCTGGATCGCGCCGCTCTTCAACAGGTTTGGCCCGATGCAGGACAAGGGGCTCGAGGCGCAGATTCTCTCCCTGGCCGACCGGGCCGGCATCGAAGGCAGCCGCGTGTTCGAGGTGGCGAAGAGCGTCGACACGAAGACGCTCAATGCCTACGTCGCCGGCTTGTTCAACACCAAGCGCATCGTGCTCTGGGACACGACCATCGCGCGCATGAACGAGCACGAGCTGCTCTTCGTGATGGGGCACGAGATGGGCCACTTCGTCCTCGGCCACATGTGGTACCTGGTAGCCGCGAACACGGTGCTGATCATGCTGCTGTTCTACGGCGCCTATCGCACCGCCGGCGCCGTGCTTCGGCGCTACGGCAGCCGGTTCGGTTTCTCACGAATGGACGACATCGCCTCGCTGCCGCTGCTCCTGCTCCTGGTCAGCATCTTCTCGCTGATCGCGGCGCCGGTTGGCAACGCCCTGACCCGCCACTTCGAGCATGAAGCCGATCGGTTCGGGCTGGAGATCACGCAGTTCAGCCACAGTGCCGGCAATGCGTTCGTCAAGCTGCAGACCGATGCGCTCGCGGTGCCCCGGCCCGGTCTGCTGAACGTGCTGTGGCGCCAGAGCCACCCGCCGTTGGGCGAGCGGATCGACTTTGCCAACGCGTACCATCCGTGGCGCGATGGGCAGCCGCTTGCCTACGAGCACCTGTTCCGCCGCTGACCGCGCTCAAGTGCGCGCGAGCGACGTGTTCTTGATTGGCAGCTCGCGCACCCGAACCCCGCTCGCCGCGAAGATCGCGTTGGCCACCGCCGCGGCGATCGGCGGGACGCCCGGCTCGCCGAGCCCGCCCGGCGCCTCGAGGGAGTCGATGAACGACACGCTGATCGCCGGCGCATCGGCCAGGCGGATCATTTCGTGATCCCAGAAATTGCTTTCGACGACCCGGCCCTTGTCGATGGTGATCGCGCCCACGAGCGCTGCCGAGAGGCCGAAGCAGATCCCGCCCTCCACCTGGGCGGCGGCGGTGTCGGGGTTGACCAGCTGTCCGCAGTCCACGGCCGCGAACACCTGTTTCACCTTCAGCGTTCCGCTCGGCGATACCGCGACGTGCGCAACCTCGGCGACGATCGAGCCGAAGCACTCGGTGATGGCGATACCGCGCCCCTCGCCCGCCAGCAGCGGCGCGCCCCAGCCCGACATGTTCGCCGCGCGCTCGAGCACTGCCTTGAAGCGCGGGTGGCCCCCCATTAGCCCGCGCCGGAACTCGAACGGGTCCTTGCCGGCCGCATGGGCCATCTCGTCGATGAACGACTCCTTGAAGAAGCCGTGCTGGGAGTTGAGCACCGACCGCCACGCCCCGGTCCTGATCGGGTGCTTCGCGTCGCGCGACTTGTCGCTGCGCGTGGCGATCGTGTACGGCATGAACGTGGCCTCGCCGTCGCCGCCGCCGGCGTAGTGCGATGAGACCGCGATTGGCGTGCCGCTGGCGTCGAGCGCACCGGCAAAGCGCGACATGCCGGCCGGGCGGTAGTAACCGTGCTGCATGTCGGTTTCACGGCTCCAGATCATCTTCACCGGCGCCGGCGACATCGCCTGCGCGATGCGGGCCGCCATTCCGACGAAGTCGAGCGAGCCTGGGAGCTTGCGGCCGAACCCGCCGCCCAGCGGCAGGTTCGTAACCCGTACCCGCTCGGCGTCGATGCCGAGCGCCTTCGCCGCGGTGCTGCGGGCATTCAGGGGATCCTGCGTCCCCGCCCAGATCTCTGCGCCGTCCGCCGTCACGCGCGCGGTGCACGCCATCGGCTCCATGGTGGCGTGCGCGAGAAACGGAACCTTGTAGTCTGCGGTGATGACCTTGGCCGAGTCCTTCGGCATCTCCGGCGGTGCGCCGAGCGCCGCGTCAAAAGCCTGGAAGATGCTGGCGGTCGTCACGCCGCCGTGCCCCGCGTCGTCGAATTGCGGACTCAGCTTCGACAGCGCGTTGTTCGCGCGCCACCAGCTGTCGGCGACAACGGCGACGGCTTCCTCGAGCCGGACGACCCGCTTCACTCCCGGCATCGCTTCGGCCGCGGTGGTCTCGACCGAAACCAGCTTGCCGCCGAACACCGGTGCGACGGCCGCGGCGGCGAACAGCATGTCCGGCAGGGTGAAGTCGATCCCGTATACGGCGCTGCCATCGACCTTGGAGCGGATGTCGAACCGCGGCCGCGGCGTCCGCCGCAGCGTGTACGAGGCCGGATCCTTGACGGCAGGATGAGAGGGGATCGACTGCCGCGCGGCAGCCTCGCCGAGCTCGCCGAACGTCGCCGACCTTCCAGAGGCGCTATGCGTGACGCGCGACAACGACACCTGGCACTCGGACGGCCGCACGCCGAAGCGTTCCGCCGCCGCCGCCACGACCATCTCGCGCGCGGCCGCCCCGGCGATGCGCAGGCCGTAATGGCCGGTGCTGCGGACCGATAGCGAGCCGCCTGTGATCTGCGTCCCGAACCACCGGGCGATCCGGTAGGTGCCGTAGTCGAAACCGCGCTCGAGCGGTCCAGGCACCCCGACGAATGCGCGTCCCACGTAGGCGTTGGCATAGGCATCGAGCGCTGGCGCTTCCCTGATCCGCACCCGGCTCCAGTCCGCGTCCATCTCTTCCGCCGCCATCATCGCCAGCGCCGTTTGCGCGCCCTGTCCCATCTCGCAGTGCGGCACGAGGACGGTGACGAAGTCGTCCGGCGTGATCAGGATCCAGCTATTGAGCTGCCCCGGTTCACCGCCATCGTCCGGCCGCACGCTGTGGCGGCTGGGCGCCACCGTGGCCCCGACGACGCCGAGGGCGAGGCCGCCGCCGACCAGCGTGCCGGCCCCGATGAACGCGCGCCGCGTCCATTTGCCCATCACAGGCCTCCCGCTTCACCGGCCACGGCGAGGATGGCGCGGCGGATCCGCACGAACGTGCCGCACCGGCAGATGTTCGTGATGGCCGCGTCGATCTCCTCGCCGGTGGGATGCGGGGTCGTCGCGAGGAGCGCCGTCACCGCCATGATCACCCCGGACTGGCAGTAGCCGCACTGCGGCACCTGCATGTCGACCCATGCCTGCTGTACCGGGTGCAGCCGTTCGGGCCCCGCGAGGCCTTCGATGGTCGTCACCACTGCGCCGGCGGCCTCGGCCACGGGCACGCTGCACGAGCGCACCGCGTCGCCGTTGAGCTGTACCGTGCACGCGCCGCATGCCGCCACCCCGCACCCGTACTTGGTGCCGGTCAGGCCCAGGGTGTCACGCAGGACCCAGAGCAATGGGGTATCGGGCTCCACGTCCACCGAACGCGGCTTGCCGTTGACCGTGAGGTTGAATTCCACGCTGCCATTGAACCCTATCTGCGCTATCTGCGCTATCTGCGCTATCTGCGCTATCTGCGCCATCTGTGCCATCTGTGCCATCTGTGCCATCTGTGCTATCTGCGCCATCTGTGCCATCTGCGTGATATGGTGCAACCCCGGCCGCGCAACGCGGCCGCACGGCCGGTTTTCCGGTTGCGTGTGTGGGGGGAGAGATGGCGCAAATCAGGCTCACGGTCAACGGCAGGGCTCGCAGCGGTCAGGTGGAACCGCGGACGCTCCTCGTCCACTTCCTGCGCGAACAGCTCAATTTGACGGGCACGCACGTCGGCTGCGACACCAGCCAGTGCGGCGCCTGCACGGTGCTGATCGACGGGCGCAGCGCGAAGAGCTGCACCGTACTCGCGGTGCAGGCCGACGGCAGCGAAATCACCACGATCGAGGGGCTCGCGAAGGATGGCCAGCTCCATCCGCTGCAGCAGGGCTTCTGGGAAGAGCACGGCCTGCAGTGCGGCTATTGCACGCCGGGCATGATCATGTCGGCGGTCAACCTGCTCAAGGACAACCCGCAGCCGACCGAACAGCAGATTCGCGAAGGCATTGGCGGCAACTTCTGCCGCTGCACCGGGTACCAGCACATCGTCAACGCCATCCAGCACGCTGCTCGCGCGATGGCGGCAGGCGCTCCGCAGGAAGCGAGGAAGTAAACCATGGCCGCCAACACTCCGGTCCTGCCCAAATTGGTCGGCGAGCGCGTCAAGCGCCGCGAGGATCCGCGCCTGATCCAGGGTCGCGGCACCTATGTCGACGATGTGAAGATCGCCGGCATGCAGCACCTGGCGTTCAAGCGTAGCGACATCGCGCACGGCCGCATCCGCTCGATTGACACGAGCGCCGCCGCGGCGATGCCCGGTGTCGAAGCCGTGTTCACCGGCGCCGACGTCGCGAAGTTCCTGAAGCCGATGCCGATCGCGACGCCGTTCCCGGCGCCCGAGCATCATGCGGTCGCAATCGACACCGTCCGCTGCGTCGGGGAGCCGGTCGCGGTGGTGGTCGCGAGCGATCGCTACCTGGCCCGCGATGCCGCCGACGCGATCGTCGTCGAGTACGACCCGCTGCCGGTGGTCGTGGATCTCGAGCAGGCGATGACCGGCCAGCCGACGGTCATCCACGAGAAGTTCGCGAACAACCTCGCCGTCCCGCTGGTGCCGGGCGGCACCGGCTGCAGCGCCGACGGCAAGACCGTTGACGACTCCGGGATCGACGCCGCCTTTGCCGCCGCTGACGTCGTGATCTCCCAGCGGATGATGAACCAGCGGCTCGTGCCCAATGCGATGGAGCCGCGGGGCGTCGTCGCTCACTGGGAGCCCGGCAAGGAACAGCTCACCATCTGGTCCTCCACGCAGAACCCGCACATCCTGAAAAGCCTCGTGTCCGGCATGCACGGCCTCGGCGAGCACCAGGTCCGGGCGATTGCCCCCGAAGTGGGCGGCGGTTTCGGCGCGAAGATCAACATCTACGCCGAGGAGTACGTCGCCTCCGGCGTCTCGAAGCAGCTCGGCTTGCCGGTGAAGTGGATCGAGGACCGCACCGAGGCGTTCGTCGCCACCACGCACGGCCGCGACATCCTCTGCTACATCGACCTGGCCGCGAAGAAGGACGGGACGATCCTCGGCATGAAGATGCGGCTGATCGCCGACATCGGCGCCTACAACATGCTGCTCACCGCCGCCGTGCCAACGCTGACCATGCTGATGGCGACTGCGACCTACACGATCCCCGCGGTGCGCGTGAATCTCACCGAGGTCTTCACGAACAAGACGCCGACCGACGCGTATCGCGGTGCCGGACGTCCCGAAGCCACCTACTTCGTCGAGCGCGCCATCGACATGCTGGCTCGCAAGCTGAAGATGGACCCGGCCGACGTGCGGCGGAAGAACTTCATCCCGAAGGACGCGTTTCCGTTCCAGACGCCGATGGGCGCCGTCTACGACTCCGGAGACTACGAGAAGGCGCTCGACGCCGCCCTGAAGGCGTCGGACTGGGAAGGGTTGAAGAAAACACGCGACGCCGCCCGCAAGGAAGGGCGGCTCGTCGGCCTCGGCTTGGCGATGTACGTCGAGGTCTGCGGGCTCGGCCCGTCATCGTCGCTGCCGACCGGCGGTTGGGAGCACGGCAGCGTCACGATCGAGCGCGATGGGCGGATCACTGCCACCACCGGCGCCTCGCCTCACGGCCAGGGCAACGAAACGACATTCGCGCAGATGCTCGCGGATCAGTTCGGCGTGCCGTTCGAGCACGTCACCATCCTGCACGGGGACACCGGGGTCGCCAAGCAGGGCGTCGGCACCTTCGGCAGCCGCTCGCAGGCCGTGGGAGGGACCGCGATCCACATGGCCGGCAAGAAGGTGAAGGCGAAGATGGCGAGGTTCGCGGCGGCGCTAATGGAAGCGCACGAAGAGGACCTCGTCTTCGAGAACAACACGATTCATGTCAAGGGAGCGCCCGCCGTGTCGCTGCCGTTCCAGGCGGTGTCGGCCTACGCGTACGTTCCGGTGCCGCTGCCGAACGGCGTGGACGAGCCGGGGCTCAGCGCTGAGGCATTCTTCGAGCCGACGAACAACACCTACCCGTTCGGCTGCCACATCTCGATGCTCGAAGTCGATCGTGAAACCGGCGAGCCCAAGCTGCTCAAGCTGGTTGCCGTCGACGATGCGGGCAACCTGATCAACCCGCTCATCGTCGAAGGGCAGATCCACGGCGGTCTGGCGCAGGGCGTGGGGCAGGCGATGATCGAGGAGGCCAACTACAACTCGGACGGTCAACTCGTCACCGGATCGTTCATGGACTACGCGATGCCGCGAGCCGCGGACTTCCCGCGCTTCGAGCTTTCGGCCACGGTGACCCCGACCCCGGTGAACCCGCTCGGCGCCAAGGGCGTCGGCGAAGCCGGCACGCTCGGCTCGACCCCGTGCATCGTCGCCGCGGCCGTGGACGCGCTGAGCGAGTTCGGCGTCACGCACATCGACATGTCGCTGCGGCCTGAAAAACTGTGGCGGATCATCCAGGGAGGCCGGGCGTGATTCCAACAGCATTCCAATACGAACGCGCGACCTCACTCGACGACGCGCTGGTCAGGCTCTGGGCGGCCGACGGCTCCGGAAAGCTTCTGGCCGGCGGCCACAGCCTGATCCCGCTGATGAAGCTGCGCCTGAGCGAACCGCCCCGGCTCATCGACATCGGCAGGCTTCGCGAGCTGCGCGGCATTCGAGAGCAGGGCGGCCGTATTTCGATCGGCGCGGCCACGACGCACCACGAGGTGGCTACCTCCGACGTACTCCTTGCGCGGTGCCCGATCGTTGCCGAAACCGCGGCGACGATTGGCGATCAGCAGGTCCGCAACCGCGGGACGATCGGCGGCAGCCTCGCTCACGCGGATCCGTCGGCCGACTACCCGGCGACGATACTCGCCCTCGACGCCGACATCGAGATCGTCGGCCGCGGCGGGTCTCGGACGGTCAAGGCGCGCGATTTCTTCCAGGGCCTGTTCACCGTCAATCTCTCGCCTGAGGAGATCATCGCGGCCGTGCACGTGACGCCGACCAAGGCTGCGGCCTACGCCAAGCTCTACCAGCGCGCGTCTCACTATGCCATCGTCGGCGTGGCGGCGGCGCTGGAGGCGAGCGGCGGCACGATCACCGCGGCGCGGGTTGGACTCACCGGCGCGACGCCGAGCGCGATCCGCTTGAACAACGTGGAGCAGGC
>DATJFF010000274.1:0-6036 GCA_035495795.1 Vicinamibacterales bacterium | reverse complement strand
AGTCGCGACCAGTTGATCGCAGAACATGGCTTCTCGGCGTTGGTCACCGTCGAGCGGCGCGGCAGCCGGAGTTCGATTCTCTACGACGGCGGCCTGACGCCAACCGCGCTTGCCCGCAACCTCGATGTCTTACAGATTCCGGTCAAAGAATTGCGCGCGCTCGTCGTTTCTCATGGGCACGCGGATCATCACGGCGGATTGGAAGCGCTCTTCCGTCGGCATGGTCGGCGTGGGCTCCCGCTTGTCATCCACCCCGAGGCCTGGAAGAAACGCAAGATCGTGTTCCCGAGCGGGAGCGAGGTCCTGCTTCCGCCTCCAAACCGCCGCGACCTCGAGGCCGAGGGAGTCGAGCTGAACGAGGCGCCTGGACAAACGCTGCTCCTCGACTCGACCGTGCTCGTCTCCGGGCAGGTTGAGCGCCACACGCCGTTCGAGCAGGGCTTCCCCATCCATTACGCGCACTCGGCGGCCGGCTGGGAACCCGACCCGATGATCTGGGACGACCAGAACGTGATCATCAACGTCAAGAACAAAGGCCTCGTCATCGTCTCGGGCTGCTCGCACGCAGGAGCCGTGAACGTGCTACGCAACGCGCAACGCCTGACCGGCGAACAACGGCTCGCCGCGTTCATCGGCGGCCTTCACCTCACGGGCGGCATCTTCGAACCGATCATCAAGCCGACCGTCGATGCTTTCGTCGCCGCAGAAGTAGGCCGAGTCCTGCCCGCGCACTGCACCGGCTGGAAAGCCGTCCACCAGCTCGCACGCTCGCTTCCAGACTCGTTCGTACAGCCTGCGGTGGGAACCGTCATCACGGTCTGAACGCAAGACTCGCCTGGGCGTGCGTCGCTGCTGCACTGAGTTGCATGCGAGATTGTCCTCGCCCGAGCCCCACGTGCCGGCGAACGCGCGCAGGTCGCCCCTCCTCAACCGACCGTCCGGAGCATCGGTGCGAGACTTGCACGCGTGGCGGAAAGCGAGCCGTACGTCGTACACCCGATCGGCGTCGTCCGCTCATCGCTTCGCAGCCCCGCCGACGCTCCCAATCAAGCGTTCGAGGCAACGCGTTCGTGGGTGCCGCCGCAGAACGGTTTCGTGTTGGACTGACCGCAGCGGCAGAGCGCAATCGCGTCGCCTGCCTCGAACCGGTTGCCTTCGGGGTCGAGGAGAGTGACGTTGCCGTGAATGAGGTAGGGGCCGTTGTCGGTCGGTGTGATTGTGACGTCGTTCACTGTCCCTCCTGTTTGTGCCGCGCGCCCGCTCGGCGGCTGCGAGCGGGCGCGCTGGATGGCGGGCTGGTCAGTGGCCGGGAGGTGGCCCGGGAGGGCCGAGGATGACCATCCCGTTGCGCTCTGCGATCGGGAGCAGCCGCTCCATGTCCGGGTGGCTCTGGAGCGGCGGCGGCAGCACCCGCTCGGTTGCCGGCTCACCGACTTCTCTCTGGAATCCCTCGAACTGCATCGGCGCGAAGCCGACCAGCGCCCTTGCTCCGCCTGCCTCGGCGTAGAAGGTGTGCGGCACCCCCTTGGGGCCGAACGCGAACGAGCCAGCCGTCAGCGAGAGGGATGTGTCGGCAACCCAGAAGGTCAGCTCACCCTCGAGGACGTAGAACCACTCGTCCTCCTCGGGGTGGACGTGCCACGGCGACCCCACGCCGGCGGGCACGACGATCTCGAGCAGCCCGTACTGGCCGGCCGTGTCGTCCCTGCCGATCTTGATCGTCTGCAGCATTCCGAGCAGCCAGTACGCCTCCCCTTCGTCCTTGCCAAGCACGTAGCCGTCCTTGGCACGCTCTGCAGAGACGACGGTCATCTCACCACTCCCTTCTGGTCGGAAACTGATACCATCAGCAACTGTCTATGAGAGAATCGTTGCATCGCGGACTATCGCATGAGGAACAGTCCTTGTCAAGCCCCTCGCCGGAGCGGTTGCGCGCCTGGCGCCTGTACTTCGAGAGCGCGCTCGCACTGATCGACGTGCTCGACGCAGAGCTCGAGCGCGACGCCGGAATCCCCATGCGCTGGTACGACGCCCTCGTCCAGCTCGAGGAGACCCCGGACGGCCTGCGCATGAACGAGCTCGCGGAGCGGATCCTCTACAGCAAGAGCGGCTTCACCCGGGTCGTCGACCGCATGGAAGAAGCCGGCCTCGTCCAACGTCTGCGCCCCGAGAACGACCGCCGCTCGATCCTCGTCGTCCTCACCGACCAGGGCCGCACCACGATGGAGCAAGCCCGCCGCCACCACCGGCACGGGATCGAACGGCACTTCTCCAGCCACCTCGCCGACACCGACATCAAGACGCTCACCCGCGCCCTCGAGAAACTCAGCGCCCACGCCCGCCCCCTCCGCCCAGGACGGATCCGCAGCTAGAGGCTTGATGTGAAACTCGGGCAGCTTTGTGGCCTGAAGCGCCACTGACTTCCTTTGGGATGATTGGCGGACAGCCCCCGTCGGCGATCCGTTTGATCTTCAACCCACCTGTGACAGGGTCGACCTCAACACTTCCGGCTAGGAGGGCACGAGAATGGCGAAGCGGCTTCGGTCGCCGGGGCGAATGATCGGCACCTGACCTCCGAGCTGAGCGGGTCAGCGCCTCCGGAGCCGCTCGCGGTGGTTGGCTTGACGAGTTCCCTCGGCGCCCGACCGTCGCCGACAAAGGGGCGGTTCGATCGTCGCGACAACGGGCACGGCGCTGAACAGTTCACCGTCCAAGGTCGAGCCGCGTGGTCATTCCTCGATTGCGCCGCCGATCTGCCGCAGATGTTGGCGGAACGTGTACGAAGAATCGTCGGCGCGGCGGGACAGGTACTCATCAAACGATGTCTGCGCACGCAGTGTCTGGCCGGCCAGGATCCGCGACGCCTGCTCGCGTTCGACCTGCCAGATCGCGCCGGCGGCGCCGAGCACCTCATCAACGCGTTCCGCAGGAACGAAGACCACGCCGTCATCGTCGGCGAACACGACGTCGTCACTTGTGATCACGTGTTCGCCGAAGCGCGCGCTCGAGAGCGCCTCGGGCTCCTGCGGATCGAGTCGCAGCGGTCCGGCAGGGCAGGTTCCATAGCTGAAGAGCGGAAGGCCGATCTCACGCAACTCGGGTGTGTCGCGGTGCACCCCCCAGACGACGAGCGCCGCGATACCGGCCGCTTGTGCCTCGAGTACGGTCAGGTCGCCGACACACGCCTCGTCCGCTCGGCCCGTGTTGTCCACGACGAGCACATCGCCGGTCCGCGCCGCACCGAACGCCTCGAGGAAGACGTCGACACTGCCGTAATGGCGAACGGGGAGCGCGCGCCCGGCGATCTTTGCACCGGCAGCGACGGCTGCAATCCCGGGCGGCGCCAGGCGCAGCGGCACGCCTCGCCGCAGACATCCGTCGGCGATGAGGGGTGTCGAGAGCTCGCTAAAGGACATTCCGAATGGACGCCACGCCGCCGGCGATGAGTGCGGCGAGGCGGTTGGCGAGTGCGCCGTCGGGGTCGAGTCGCGGGTTGCAGATGGTCACATTTCAAGCCTGAGTCGCAAAGCGGACGGCGCCCTAGGGGGCGCCGTCACGCCTCAAAAGGCAGCCTAGGCGGTGGCCGAGCCGATTCCGATCCAAGTCAGCCCCTCGTCGCCTGCCACCATCTGCCGGCGCACATCCGGCGGGAGATAAACGAAGAGGCCGGCGCGCAGCGGAATCTCTTCTCCGCCTGTCCGCAGTACGCCGCCGCCCGCGACCACCGCGTACACCTCTTCCTGATCGTTCCCAATGTGGTCGTGCTCAGGCCCCTCCGCGCCTGCTGCCAGCTCGAGCTGATTGATCCGAAAACCGGCGACGCCGAGCTGATCCGTCAACGCACGAAAGATCCCGTTCCGCGCCTCCACCTGGCTCACGTCAACCATCTGATACGAACCCACCGTGTCCTCCTTTTCGCTGTTTCGAACAGGCCGACGACGTGCTGGACGTCGCCTCGGCACCCGCGTCACTCATGAGGCGCTCGAGCGACCACAGTGATCTCGCCGACCGAGGACTCACGCGGCCTCCGGCGCCGATGCGAGACGTGACGGTGCTTCATGGAGCGGATCGGGGATGCGGTCGCCGAGTCGAAGCAGGACGACTCCGGCCAGCACCGCGGCCAGCGCGCCAGCCCACCAGATGGCGTCCGGCGACGTCTGCAGGAGAAGGCCGCCGATCGCCGGGCCGAGGGCCAGGGAGCCGGTGAAGGTCAGAGAGTAGAGGGAGAGGTAGCGGCCGAGCAGATGGGCTGGAGCCATGTCCGCGACCAGCGGCCCGAGAACGAGAATGTGTGCGATTTCGCCGGTTGCCAAGACGATCGCAACGCCCGCGAGGATAGTGGTCGCAGCGAGCGCCGAGTGGACGAGCGTCGCCGGCAACACCGCGAGCAGGGCGACCGCAAAGAGCACGCTTGTCACCGCGAACCCGTGGGTGCGTCGCATCCGCGCAACTAGGCGCACCGCCGGGATCTGCGCGATGACGATGAAGGCGGTGTTGATCAGAATGATGATCCCGATCTCGGCAGGGCCGATCGGTGTGTGTGCCTTTGCAAATGGCGGCAGGATATTGGAGAAGAACGTGTGGCCGACGACGACGAGCACGATGTTGGCTGCGATCACAGTGAGGAAGAGCCGATCTCGAGCGACGGCGCGAAAGCCGGTCCCGTTGGCGTCTGTCGCCGTGATGACCTCGGCTCGCGAGCTCGGTACGGCGGCGAGCACGATCAGCGCGAATCCGGCGAAGGTAAAAGCGTCGAAGAAATAGAGAATTTGGAACGAGCTGAGCTGCTGCGCGGCTGCGACGATGAAGCCGGCGACGGTCGCGCCGGCGCCAATACCGAAGTTGCCCGCGACGCGGTTGAGCGCGAAGGCCGCCGCTCGCTGCTCCTGCGTGACCAACCTGACGACCAATGTTCGGTTGGCCGTCCCTGCCACGCCGAACCCCACTCCGCCGGCAATCGAGCAAGCAAACGCCTGCCAGGGACGGTCGACGAAGGCAAAGCCGGCGTAGCCGAGGGTGCTCGCCAAGCTTCCTGCGACCACGATCCCTTTGGCGGAGTACCGGTCGAGCAGGGCTCCCGTCGGCGGGGTGACGATTGCCGCCGTCCCCATGACCGTCGCCAGAACCAGTCCGGCTGTCGACGTTGAAAAGCCGCGTATCTGGTGCAGATAGATGATTTCAAACGGAAGAACGAGCCCGTAACCGAAGTAGTTGAGGGCGTTTCCCGCTTGAAGGATGAGCGCGGGGCGAGGCAGCCCGGTGCGCCAACCTGCGATGAGGTATGAGATGCGGCGGGTCATCCGCCTAAAGGCCTGGCCGCGGCGCGAAACATTCACGGGGATTCTTCTCATCCAGCGCGGAGTAGTCGTCGCGATGCACCGGGTCGCGCTGACGTTGGTCCGTTCGAGCGCAGTCGCCGACGAAGTCGCGCAGGAGGCCCGGCGCGGCGCGCTCCGCAGCCTCGACCGGTTCGAAGGCAGCCCTCGACAGCAACGTCCGTACGCGCCCGAGCCATAACGCTCCGCCACCGGTCAGACGCCTGCCTCGAAGAGCCCGAGCGCCTCGGCCCGGCGAGCAAGCGGCGTGCTGCAGCGAATGGAAGAAAGCCTCCCGCACCAGGCGATGGTGTTCGGCTTCGCGGCGGAGACCCGCGACCCGCTCGCGCGCAATCAGCTCGATTTGCGGGTTAAGCACGGACGCCGACCGCTACTGGGTACCGCCACCGATTGCCGTGGTAGGCAGGCTCTCGGGAAAGGCGCTTGGACGTCCTCAAGGTCTCACTCCTCAGCTCTCGAATCGGAAGTCGGTCGCGACGAGAATGGCGATCGCTGTTTCTTGTACCGTCACGCGATCCGGCCGTCGCGTTACGCCTTCGCGAGCAGGTAATTTTCGAGCGGATGCACGGTCCCGAGACCTTGAGCAGCGAGACCGCGCTCCTCGCGGCCATCCGCTGCGGTGACGAGGACGCGTTCAGCGCTCTCGTCGACGCCTACGGCGCCGCGATGCACAGGGCCGCGCTGACGTTCGTCCGCTCGA
>DATJFF010000273.1:0-3018 GCA_035495795.1 Vicinamibacterales bacterium | reverse complement strand
GCGCCTGCTGTGGCACTGCGGCTTCCGCGAGTGCCGGCAGTGGATCGACGAGCCGGGCCGATTCGTGCTGACGCGCGCGGCGGTCTAACCCGCGTATCACGCGCGTCGGCATTCGCGGTCAAATAGAGGCATGTACGGACTGATCGGAAAGATGCTCGCCGTCCCCGGTCAGCGCGACGCGCTGATTACCATCCTGCTCGAATCGGTCGGCACTATGCCCGGCTGCCTCAGTTACATCGTCGCCACGGATGCGACGGACGCGAGTGCGATTTGGATCACCGAAGCGTGGGACAACCCGGAGAGCCACACCGCGTCGCTCAAACTGCCGGCCGTGCAGCAGGCGATCGGCCGCGCCAAGCCGTTGATCGCCGGCTTCGGTGAGCGCTTCGTAACGGCACCGGTCGGCGGCATCGGACTGCGCGGCTAGGCGGTGGTCGAGCTCTGGCCACCGCCGCGTGCGAACCTCTGCGGCTGTGCTTGAGCATCGACATAGCTGCGGACACAATCCGTCGGAGAGGTGCGTGTTCGTGAAGGCTGAGTTCGCTGCCGGGCACGACGAGATGAGCGCGCTGGTTCGCGCATTCGACTGGTCATCCTCAGAACTGGGCTCTCCCGAGACCTGGCCGACCAGCCTGCGAACCATCGTCGGCGTCGTGCTCGGTGCCCGGTTCCCAATGCTGATCTGGTGGGGGCCGAAGCTGTTCCAGATCTACAACGACGCCTTCCGGATGATCCTCGGAGACAAACATCCGGCCTCGTTTGCCGCCGCCGGACCGAAGGTCTGGTCCGAGATCTGGGACATCGTCGGCCCGATGGCCGACAGCATTCTCGCCGGCGGAGCGCCAACCTGGAGCGAGCATCGGCTCCGCCCGATGAACCCCAAAGGGTCTCTCGAAGAGACGGCCTTCACGTTCTCGTTCAGTTCAATCCCGCGCGACGACGGTACGGTGGGCGGTGTGCTCGTGACGGTGCACGAGACGACGGAGCGGGTCGAAGGTGATCGGCAGCTTCGCGACCCGAGCGATCCTGGCGCCGGCGCCGCGGCGCGCGAGCACGAGGCCCGCGTCGAAGCCGAGCTCCAGAAGCAGCACTTGCACGACCTGTTCATGCTGGCACCCACGCTGATCGCCGTGCTGCGCGGACCGCGGTTCGTCGTCGAGCTCGCCAACGAAGGGGTGTGCCGCGCCTGGAACAGCTCGCAGGATGCGATCCTCGGCCGGCCGCTGCTCGAGGTGCTGCCCCAGCCTCACCGCCACCTGTTCGAGCCGTTGCTGCGCAGCGTCTACTCGACCGGAGTAGCTCAGGAAGGGCGCGAAACGTCGTTCGTGTTCGAGCGCAAGGACGGCCCTTCGGAAACGCACTACTTCAACTTCGTCTACACGCCGTTTCGTGGCGCCGACGGACGGGTCGCGGGCGTGTTCGTCATCGCCTCCGACGTCACCGACCAGGTGAGGGCGCGGCAGCAAGTAGAAGATCTCCGGCGCGCGGCGGAGAGCGCGAACCGCGCCAAGGACGAGTTCCTCGCGATGCTCGGCCACGAGCTCCGTAATCCGTTGTCGCCGATCGTGACCGCGCTTCAGCTGATGAAGCTGCGTGGCGACGGCGCCAACCGCGAACGGACCGTGATCGAACGTCAGGTAGCGCACCTCACCCGGCTCGTCGACGATCTGCTGGACGTCTCGCGCATCGCGCGTGGCAAGGTGGAGCTCAAGATCGAGGCGGTCGAGGTCGCCGAGGTGGCGGTCAAGGCTATCGAGATGGCCAGCCCGCTGCTCGAGCAACGCGCCCACGCCCTCGAGCTCGACGTGCCGCGGCCTGGACTCGTCGTTCGCGGCGACGCCACGCGACTGGCGCAGGTCGTATCGAACCTCCTCACGAACGCCGCGAAGTACACGCCGGCGGGCGGGCGCATCTCGGTCACGGCGGCGGCGGAGGGCGAGGCGGTCATCCTGCGCGTGCGGGACAACGGCATTGGCATTTCGCCCGAGGTGCTCGGCCATATCTTCGATCTGTTCGTCCAGGCGCGGCAGGAGCTCGACCGCGCCCACGGCGGCCTCGGCCTCGGCCTGACAATCGTCAGGAACCTGGTGCAGCTGCACGGCGGAACGGTGTCCGCCCATAGCGAGGGAATCGGCAAGGGCAGCGAGTTCGTCGTGCGGCTGCCGCTGGCCGTCCACGGGCGGGCCAGCGCCGGCGGAGACGAAGCCACGGCGCTGGTGGCTGTTTCGTCCGGAAACGGCCGCCGCGTGCTGGTCGTCGACGACAACGACGATTCAGCGGCAATGCTTGCCGAGGCGCTCCGCTTGCGCGGACACGACGTCCGCGTCGCTCACGACGGGCCGGCGGCGCTGGCGGTGAGCGCGACATTTCATCCCGAGGTCGCGTTTCTCGATATCGGGTTGCCGGTGATGGACGGCTACGAGCTGGCGATGCGGATGCGGCAAGTGCCGGGCCTTGCGGGCGTGCGCCTGCTCGCGCTCACCGGGTATGGACAGGAATCGGACTCGGAACGCGCCCGGCTGGCCGGCTTTCACCAGCATCTCGTCAAGCCGCTCGATCTGCGCCAGCTCGATCGACTGCTGGTTAGAGACGAGGGAGAGAGCGTTTCCCGAGCGCGACACCCGAGCCGACCTGGAGCCTAGAGCCTGACTGCGAAGCCTATTTCCGCGTGGCCGTGGCGAGCACGCGCTCCAGCGACCCGGCGTCCACCGGTTTGATGAGATGGTGATCGAACCCGGCCTCGGCGGCGCGGCGCGCGTCGGCGTCCTGCCCATACCCCGTCACGGCCGCAATCAGCACGCCGTCACCGAGCAGGGTGCGCAGCGCGCCCGCGACTTCGTAGCCGTTCATGCCGGGCAGGCCGATGTCGAGCAGGACGACGTCGGGCCGTTCGGAGGACGCGTGCTCGAGCGCGGTTCGCCCATCGTAGGCGACAGTCACGGTCTGGCCGCCGAGGCGCAGCAGCGCGGCGAGGCTGTCCGCAGCATCGACGTTGTCGTCCACCACCAGCACCCGCAG
>DATJFF010000272.1:0-3364 GCA_035495795.1 Vicinamibacterales bacterium | reverse complement strand
AACTGGACGGTGGACAACAACGGCGCATGGGACTACGCCGCTGACACCCGCGGTTACACGCTGGGCGTACTGGGCGAGATCGTCTGGCCGGCATGGACGCTTCGAGTCGGTGAAGCGCTGATGCCGACGGTGGCCAACGGGCTCTCGCTCGACTGGGACCTGCGGCACGCCGGCGGCACCAACGTCGAGTACGAAGCGCGACTCCCGCACGGACTCATCTCGCGCACGCTCGGTTTCGTCAATCGCGCTGCGATGGGCAGTTACGCTGAAGCCAACGCTGCCTCCCTTGTGAGCGGCGAACCGCCGGCGATCGAAGCGACACGGGTGCACGGCCGCACGAAAGCCGGTATCGCAGAGAACCTGGAGGTGCCGGCCGGAACCAGCGTCAGGCTCTTCGGCCGCGCGGGATGGAACGACGGGCGCAACGAATCGTTCGCCTACACCGAAGTCGACAACACCGTGTCTGCCGGGGGCGACATGCTGGGGCACGCCTGGCGGCGTGACACCGATCGAATCGGCATCGCCGCCGTCTCCAACGGGCTGTCGAGCGGCCACCGAGAGTACCTCCGGCTCGGCGGGCAAGGATTCCTCCTCGGCGACGGGGCACTCCATTACGGCCGGGAAACCATCATCGAGGCGTATTACAACGCTCATCTGTGGCGAGGCGTGTTCGCCGCCGCGGGGCTGCAGCACATCAACGCGCCCGGATATAACCGCGACCGCGGCCCGGTCACGGTCGGAAGTGCCCGCGTCCACGTCGATTTCTGACTGGCGACCGCGACCCGCCTCCCCGCCGAACTACGTCGCCGCTGCGGTAGGATTCGACCGATCATGGCTTCCCGCGTCGAAACCTCCACACCGGCGGGCACGCCACAACCAATCGGGCCCTACAGCCATATCGCAAAGGTCGGAAGCTCCATCACGATTGGCGGCACCGCCGCGTTCGATCCCGCGAGCGGGGTGCTCGTCGGCGACGATGTCGCGACCCAGACGGTGAGGATCCTCGAGTCGTTCAAGGTGATGCTCGGCGCGGCCGGCTCGGACCTGGCGCACGTCGTGCACGTCAACGTCTTCCTCAAGGACATGCGCGACTTCGACGCGATGAACCGCGCCTACGTCACGGTGATGGGGGAGCACCGTCCGGCGCGCACGGTCATCGGCGTGAACGAGCTGCCGAAACCGGGTGTGCTCCTGACCATGAACCTGACGGCGGTGACCCGGGACTGACCGGCTGCTGGAAGACGCAGCCGGAAGGCAGAAGGCAGAAGGCAGAAGGCAAAAAGGCAAAAGGCAGAAGGCAAAAGGCAGAACCATGGCGGGGCCATTCGTACAGCGGCTGGCGGGTGTCGTAATCGTGGCGGCCGGAGCGAGGCTGGCGACCACCGCATTGATCGCGGGGCAGTCCGGCGCCGGCGGCGCCGATCGCCCGGTCGTCCACGAGGCGGTGGTTGACGGCGTGATCCAGCCGGTTGCGGCGGAGTACATGATCGCGACACTCAACCGCGCCGATGCCGACGGCGCGGCGCTCGTTGTCTTCACCCTGCGCACACCCGGCGGCCTGGTGGACTCGACTCGGGCGATCGTCGAGCGGATGCTTGCGGCGAAGACGCCGGTGGCGGTGTTCGTGGCGCCGTCCGGCGCGCGGGCCGCCTCGGCTGGCTTCCTGATCACGCTGGCGGCCGACGTCGCGGCGATGGCGCCCGGCACGCACATCGGCGCCGCCCATCCGGTTGAAGGCGGCGGCCAGAAGATGGACGAGACCATGGCCAAGAAAGCCGCCGAGGACGTGGCCGCCTACGCGCGAACGCTGGCCACCCGGCGGCACCGCAACGTGACCATGGCCGGCGACGCGGTGATCGAAAGCCGAGCCTTCACCGACGGCGAAGCGCTCGAGGCTTCGCCGCCGCTCGTCGATCTCATCGCATCTGACCTTCCGGAGCTGCTGAAGAAGCTCGATGGCCGGCAGGTCGCGCGATTCGATGGCTCGAGCGCGGTGCTGCACACTGCAGATGCGCGGGTGGTGACGGTGGAGATGACCAGCCGGCAGCGCCTGTTGAGCGCGATTGCCGACCCCAACATCGCCTATCTGCTCCTCAGCCTCGGGACGCTGGGCCTGACGATCGAGCTGTGGAGTCCGGGCGCCGTGGTGCCTGGCGTCGTCGGCGGCCTTTGCCTGCTGCTGGCGTTCTTCGCCTTTTCGATTCTGCCGGTGAACTACGCCGGCCTGATGCTGATCGTCTTCGGCCTCCTGCTGCTCGTGCTGGAGATCAAGGTGACGAGCTTCGGCCTGCTGACGGTGGGCGGGCTGGTGAGCCTCATCCTCGGATCGATGATGCTCGTCGATTCGTCAATCCCCGAGCTGCAGATCAGCCTCCGCCTGATCGTGCCCATCGCCCTCGGGTTCACGGCCATCGCCGCGATGCTGGTCCGCCTGGCCGTGGCGGCTCAGCGCCAGCATCCGGTGACCGGGCCTGCGGCGATGGTCGGCGAACATGGCGAGGCGCTGACGCCCATCGACGCCGATCACGAAGGCACCGTGGTCACCCACGGCGAAATCTGGCGGGCGATCGCGCCCGAGCCCATCCCGCAAGGCAGCCGCGTACTCGTCACCGCGGTTGACGGCATGCAGTTGCGCGTGCGCAGAGATTGAGGTCCCCATGCTGATTCCGCCGCTGATCGTCGGGCTGCTGATCGTCGCGCTCTATCTCGTCTCCTCGATCAAGATTCTCGCGGAGTACGAGCGCGGCGTGATCTTCCGCCTCGGAAAACTCCTGCCCCAACCCAAGGGGCCTGGGGTCGCCCTCGTGTTCTTTCCCATCGATCGAATGGTTCGAGTCGGCCTTCGGACCGTCGTGCTCGACGTCCCTCCGCAGGACGTGATCACCCGCGACAACGTCTCGGTCAAGGTCAACGCCGTCGTCTACTTCCGGGTGATGGACGCACCGAGGGCGATCGTGGAAGTCGAGAACTACAACTATGCGACATCGCAGCTCTCACAGACCACCCTGCGGAGCGTGCTCGGCCAGGTCGATTTGGATGACCTGTTGTCGCGCCGGGAGCACCTCAACCAGGAGCTGCAGCACATTCTCGATCAGCGTACCGATCCATGGGGAGTGAAGGTGTCGGCGGTTGAGGTCAAGCATGTCGATCTGCCCGAGAACATGCAGCGTGCGATGGCCAGGCAGGCCGAGGCCGAGCGTGAGAAGCGGGCGAAGGTCATTCACGCCAGCGGTGAGCTGAACGCCTCGAAGGAGTTGGCGCAGGCGGCCGCCGTGATCGCTTCCCAGCCGACCGCGATCACGCTGCGCTATCTGCAGACCCTGACCGAGATCGCAGCCGAGAAGAACTCCACCATCCTGTTCCC
>DATJFF010000271.1:0-2568 GCA_035495795.1 Vicinamibacterales bacterium | reverse complement strand
TTCGCGCCGAACCGGCTGGCGCGCACCGCGCTGGTGGACACGGTCCACAGCCTCTACATCCCGTACTGG
This sequence comes from Vicinamibacterales bacterium, assembly GCA_035495795.1. Classification (GTDB taxonomy): domain Bacteria; phylum Acidobacteriota; class Vicinamibacteria; order Vicinamibacterales; family UBA2999; genus VFZN01. The sequence continues at coordinate 2,499 of DATJFF010000271.1, read as the reverse complement.
ACGTTCGACGCCCAGGCGCATTGCCCATGGGAAGCCGAGGCCGGCCACTACTACTACGTCTCGGTCGAAGGGAGCGACAGTAAGGGAAACCGGGTCACGCGGCAGGAGCGGCGGGTGCGATGGGAGCCTGCGTCGGGCGTGGTGGATCACGTGTTCGACGATGAGCCGGTGCCTGGGACCCAGGGGCTGCCGCTGGACCTGTTGCGGCAGGTTGAGCCGTTCCCCACGCAGGAAGTCGTTCCCTACGACACCGCGTTTCTCTCCGGTCATGTGGTGGAGCACTATCGCGTGGTACTGCTCGACGCCGCCGAGCAGTCGCTGAACCAGATGCGGGCCACGCTCGAGCGTCTGTGCGCCGGCCAGGTTCCTGGCGACACGCATCGCAATCTCCGCATCTTCCCGACGTTCTCGGGGCGTACGTTCAAGCACGTACTGGTGCCGATCTGGCTGCTGACCTACACGTATGGCGCCCGCGCCTTCCAGGTACTTGCCAACGGCTACTCTGGGAAGATCGCCGGCCGATATCCAATCAGCCCGTGGAAGGTGCTCTTCGCGATTCTGGTCATCGCGATCGTCGTGATTACCATCATCGCGATCGCGAACAACTGACTCGGCCAGCTCAACACTAGCGCCCGCGGCAAAGTTCGCCCGTCTCCCGGCCGCCAGAAGCTAAAGTGTGTGGAGACACAAGTGAACGTCTACGAGCGCTTCCGGTCGCTTCATGAATCCGGTACCTTCGTCATCCCAAACCCGTGGGACGGAGGGAGCCTCCGCCTCCTTGCGCGCCTGGGGTTCCCGGCGGTTGCGACCACGAGTTCCGGCTGGGCGTGGTCGAAGGGGAGGCGCGACAACGGACTGACAGTGGACGATGCGCTGACCCATTTCAGGGAGATGGCATCGCTGTCGCCTGTGCCGGTCAACGGCGACTTCGAAGGCGGCTTCGCGATCAACGCGGAGGGCGTGGCCGCCAACGTCGCCCGCGCTGCCGAGACCGGCGTGGCGGGCCTGTCGATCGAGGACTCGACTGCCGATACGGAGCACCCGCTCTTCGACTTCCAGTTGTCGGTGGAACGCGTAAGTGCCGCGCGGCGGGCGCTCGACGCCAGCGGTAGGCGGGTTCTTCTCACCGCTCGGTCCGAGGGCTTCATCGTCGGCCGGCCGGATCTCGCCGAGACGCTCCGACGACTCGAAGCCTACGCCGCAGCCGGCGCGGATTGCCTGTATGCGCCCGGCATCCGAACCCGGGCCGAGATCGCCGCGGTGGTTCGCGCCGTGGCGCCGAAGCCGGTGAACGTGCTGGTCGGCGCCGATTTCACCACCGTCGAGGATCTGGCCAGTCTCGGGGTGCGGCGGATCAGCGTCGGCGGCGCGCTGGCGCGCGCGGCGTGGACCGGTTTCATGCAGGCTGCCCAGGAAATCGCGGAGCACGGCACGTTCGGCCGGTTGGGCCAGGCTTTGCCGTTCGGCGAGGTCAACGGCTGGTTCCCGCGCGATTGACTCCGAGATGTGAAAAGCGGCCGCCGTCGCCGCGTCTGTCACACAGCCGACAATTGCGCCGATGATATCCTGCGGGCCGCGCCTCCGAACCGTCGGCGCGAAAGGGGCTCGCAATGGTTGTCGATCTGCCGACGTTCACCCTGATTCATGTCGTCATCAGCGTTGTCGGCATCATCGCCGGCCTCGTGGTCGTCGGCGGCCTGATGGCCGGCGCACGGCTCGATACCTGGACCGGGGTCTTCCTCGGGGCGACGGCCATCACCAGCCTCACCGGCTTCGGTTTTCCGTTCACGTCGGTGTCTCCCGCGCACGTTGTCGGGGCGATCTCGCTCCTGGTGCTGGCTTTGTGCCTGGCGGCTCGCTACTGGAAGCACCTGAATCGCGGCTGGCGGACCACTTACGTGGTTACCGCGGTCACGGCGCTGTACCTCAACGTGTTCGTGCTGGTGGTGCAGCTTTTCACCAGGACGCCGGCCCTGGTCTCGCTCGCGCCGACGCAGTCCGAAGCGCCCTTTACCGTCACTCAACTGCTGGTCCTGGCCCTGTTTGCCTCGCTCGGCTGGGCGGCGTTGCGTGGCTTCCGGGCGGCAGCCGTGAGCAGTCGATGACCCGCCCCGCCCGGCGGTGGAGCATTCAAGACCTACGTCACGGGCGTCAACACGCGCGTCATCGCGCCGCAGCATTGCGTTTCGCGGCGGTGAGATGAACGTCGCACGGCGCGGGTAGAATCGCCGCCATGAGCGTGACGACGGCCCGGGTGACTCTTCCCCTCGAAGACGTCATCCGAATCCTGTGGCAGCGGTAGAGTCGTCGCCGCTGCGGGCGCGGTGGGACGGTCTCCCCGCGGGCATCTGGGCGCTGGGATTCGGCTCGCTGTTCATGGACGTCTCGTCCGAGCTGATCCACAGCGTGCTGCCGGTGTTCATGGTCTCCGTGCTGGGCGCCTCGATGAACGCCGTCGGCCTGATCGAAGGCGTGGCTGAAGCCACGGCCGCGATCACC
>DATJFF010000270.1:0-4870 GCA_035495795.1 Vicinamibacterales bacterium | reverse complement strand
GGCGCGCCTTCGGCGCGTAGGGAAGAACCGCGAACGATGCGAACCGCTTCGCGCTGGAGGCTGCCCTCGTCGCCGCGCAGACCCTCGAGGACGGCCGCCTCATCGTCCCGACAACCGAGCCGAAGGTCTCCACAGGGCATGTTTGAGCTCGAGAATGCAGGCGAGTTGCCTCAGTGCTTGCGAACGCCGGAGGCGAGGTTGACCGGCCGGGCTCGCGGGTCTGCGCGGCGATGAGGGTGGCCTGCCGCGTCGCACAACGGTCCGATGCGAGGTCGGAGCACGGACGCTTGCGTACCAAAGGTCGTCCGGGCTACGCTATCGAAGTCGTGACGCTGCAGCACCACGTGCATCGGGCCCATCACCACCGTTCCTCGAACGGCCCGGCCGGACTGCGCGTGTAAACAGGCAACGTCACCACCAGGTTTCGTGATCACGCAAAGGCCCGCTGGGAAACCGGCGGGCCTTTTCATTTGGTGATTGAGGTAAAGGGAGTCATGGACTTTTCGAAACTGGACGGGCTCGTTCCCGCGGTCGTGCAGGACCGCACCAGCGGCGAAGTGCTGATGGTCGGCTTCATGAACGACCAGGCATGGAAGATCACGCTCGACACCGGCTACGTCACGTTCTTCAGCCGCACCCGCAACACGCTGTGGACCAAGGGCGAGACCTCCGGGAACCGCCTCGCCGTCCGGCAGATCTTCACCGATTGCGACGACGACACGGTGCTGGTGAAGGTGGACCGGGAAGGCGACGGGAAGGTCTGCCACACGGGTCAACGGTCCTGCTTCTTTACCGAGGTGAGCCGGGGAGAACCGCGATGACGCTGAAGCTTGGCATTCCCAAAGGGTCGCTCGAGCAGGCGACGGTCCAGTTGTTCCAGCGCGCGGGGTATCAGCTGATCACCTCGTCGCGGTCGTACTTCCCTTCGATCGACGACCCCGAGATCGAGTGCATGCTGATCCGCGCCCAGGAGATGGCCCGCTACGTTTCCGACGGCGTCATCGACGCGGGTCTGACCGGGCTCGACTGGATTCGCGAGCACGAGATCGGGCACCCCGAGCAGTCGCCGCTCACCCGCGTCTGCGATCTCGTCTACGCCAAGCAGAGCTTCGGCAAGGTGCGGTGGGTGCTGGCCGCGCCCGAGGGCTCGCCGTTCCAGACCGCGAAGGACTTCGCCGGCAAGCGCATCGCCACCGAGCTGGTTCGGGTCACGCGTGACTACTTCGAGCGGCAGGGCGTGGCGGTGGACGTCGAGTTCTCGTGGGGCGCAACCGAGGTCAAGCCGCCGGTGCTCGCCGACGCGATCGTCGAAGCCACCGAGACCGGATCGACCCTCCGCGCCAATCGCCTCCGCATCCTCGACACGATCCTCGAGTCGAACACGCAGCTCGTCGCCAACCAGGCGGCCATGGCGGACGCGTGGAAGCGGACGAAGATCGAGAACATCGCGCTGCTGCTCAAGGCCGCGATCGAGGCGCAGGGCCGGGTCGGGCTGATGCTGAACGTGCGCAGCGCCGATCTCGACAAGGTCCTGAGCTTCCTGCCGGCGCTGCAGCGTCCGACGGTGAGCTCGCTCAGCGACCCCGAGTGGGTGGCGGTGAACACGATCCTCGAGGAAAAGACCGTGCGGGACCTGATCCCGAAGCTCAAGGCCGCCGGCGGCCAGGGCATCGTGGAGTACCCGTTGAACAAGATCGTTGTCTAGGGAAACCACGAAGACACGAAGAGCACGAAAGACGCACGAAGGACACAAATCTCTTTAAAGGGATGCACGCGTGACAAGAACCAAGATGGGGTCTTCGTGCCGGCCTTCGTGCCCTTCGTGCCTTCGTGGTCTCCTTTGGACAGTGAAGGTGATGGGATGATTCGCATTGTTCCCTCGACGAACCGGAGGGCGGTCGCCGCGCTACTGGGTGCGGGCCGGGTTCGCGATCGAGAGACCGAGCGGCGCGCGCAGGAGATTGTCGACGCCGTCCGCGCCGGCGGCGACCGGGCGCTGCGAGCGTATGCGCGCGAGTTCGATGCCCTGTCCGGTCCGCTCGAGGTGCCCCGCGCGGACTGGGAACAGCAAGCGCGCGCTGTTTCCGGCCCCGTGCGCCGATCCATCCGCGAAGCCGCGCGCGCCATACTCCGCGTGTCGAAACGCCAGGTGCCAGCGGGGTGGCGGTTGAACGTCACGCCGGGGATTACCGTCGAACAACGCGTGGTGCCGTTGTCACGAGTCGGCTGCTACGTGCCGGCCGGACGCTATCCCCTGCCGTCGTCGCTGCTGATGAACGCCATCCCGGCCCGCGCCGCCGGCGTCGGCGAGATCGTCGTCGCCTGCTCACGCCCGGACGCCACGGTTTTTGCCGCGGCGCTCGAGGCTGGAGTGGATCGGCTGTTTCGTGTGGGCGGCGCCCACGCGGTGGCTGCGATGGCTTATGGCACCGCGAGCGTGCCACGGGTGGACAAGATCGTCGGTCCCGGCAATCGCTGGGTGTCGGCCGCCAAGTCGCTCGTCAGCGCTGACTGCGGCATCGATTTCTATGCCGGCCCGACCGAGATCCTCGTCGTAGCTTCGAAGACGCCGCCGGCCTGGGTCGCTGCCGATCTCATCGCGCAGGCCGAACACGATCCCGACGCGCGCGCAGTCTGCATTGCCACCGGCCGTATGCTCGCGGAACGGATCGCGCGCGAGCTGCGGGGGCAACTACCGGCCGCCGGTCCGGCGCGCGAATCGCTGCAGAGAAACGGCGGCATCATCGTCGCCGCGTCGCTGAGCGAGGCCATCGATCTCGCCAACGAATGCGCCTCGGAACACCTCGTCGTCGAATCGGAGGCGATCGCCTCCAGGATCACGAATGCCGGGGCGATGTTCGTCGGTCCCTGGACAGCGCAGGTGGCCGGCGACTACGCGATCGGCTCCAACCACGTCCTGCCGACCGCCGGCGCCGCTCGCGTCCGCGGCGGGTTGAACGCGGCCGACTTCGTGAAGCTGATCTCGGTTCAGCGGATCTCCGAGACCGGTCTTCGCCGCATCGCTCCGACGATCACGACCCTGGCGAGGGCCGAGGGCCTCGAGGGCCACGCGCGGTCGATCGAGATCCGCGTCGGGACGGTGAAAAGCACCCTTCGGGAAAGAACGATCTCGGGAGAGGGTTTGCGGAAGGGACTGCGTTCTACCCGCAAGCGGTCCGAAACGATCGGCCCAAACCCGCAAACCCCGAGTCCCAAGCGCCAGACCCCAAGACCGCAGGACCTCAAGACTTCAAGACCTCAAGACCTCAAGACCCCAAGACCTCAGCGGAGGCGACGTTGACTATCCAAGGCGTTCCCGATCTCGGTGTCGGACTGCGGCTGCACCTCAACGAGAACACCGGCGGTTGCTCGGCGAAGGTGGTTGAGACCGTTCGCGCATTCAGCGGCGAGCAGCTCGCGCTCTATCCGGACTTTCGCGCTGCGGTGACGGAGACCGCAGCCTACCTCGGGGTCGACCCCGACAATGTCGTGCTCACCAACGGGCTCGACGAAGGCATTCTGCTGGCCTCGATCGCCTACCTGCTGCCGCGCGCCCCCGCGGCGCTGGTGGCGTTGGGCGCACCCGACGTCGCGCCGTCGGGAGTCGCGGAGATCGTGGTGGCCCTGCCGACGTTCGATCCGTACCTCCATGCCGCGAAGTCGATGGGCGCGCGGATCGTCCCGATTCCGGCAACGCCCGACTATTCCTTCCCTGTCGACGCCGTGCTCCGGGCCGTGACACCGAACACGCGCATCGTCTACGTGAACAACCCGAACAACCCGACCGGGCAGCCGATTCCGCAGCAGGCCATCCGCCGAATCGCGCGGGAGGCCGGCCACGCCATCGTGTTCGTCGACGAGGCGTATCACGACTTCATGCCCGAGAACTTCCTCGCCGAGGCGCAGGAATACCCGAACGTCATCGTCGGCCGCACCTTCTCGAAAGCCTTCGGACTCGCGGGCATCCGGGTTGGAGTGCTGATCGCGACGCAGCTGGTGCTCGAGCCAATCCGCCGGGCGATGCCGCTTTTCAATCTCAACGTCATTGCCGTGGCAGCGCTCCGTGCCGCGATTGAGGACCCGACATTTCGAGCCTGGTATTTGAATCAGGCCCTCGAGTCGAAGCAGATGGTCTACGCCGCCTGCGATCGGCTGAGGCTGCGCCACTGGAAGAGCGCGGCAAACTTCGTGCTGATCGACGGCGGCCCTCGGGCAAAGGAGGTCATTGCCAGCATGATTGGACGCGGCGTCTTCGTGCGCGACCGGACCGCCGACCCGTCCTGCCCGAACTGCTTCCGCCTGACCGCGGGTGTCGTCGAGCACACGCGGAAAGCGGTCGACGCACTGGAGGCGGCATGCGCCGGGCGGTAATCGAGCGGAATACCACCGAGACGCAGATCCGCCTGGCTCTGAACATCGACGGCGCCGGCGTGTTCTCGAACCGTACCGGCATCCGCTTCCTGGATCACATGCTGGATCTGGTCGCCAGACACGGAGGCTTCGATCTCGAGGTCGCGGCCACTGGCGATCTCGATGTCGATCAACATCACACCGTCGAGGACGTCGGCATCGTCCTCGGCGAGGCGGTGGCGAAAGCGCTTGGCGACAAACGCGGTATCAATCGTGCCGGCTACTTCGTGATGCCGATGGACGAAACGTTGGCGGTCGCGGCTGTCGATCTGAGCGGCCGGCCGCACACCGTCGTCGACACCAGGGTCAGGACGCGGCTGGTCGGCGATCTGCAGGCGGAGCTGGTCCACGACTTCTTCGAGGGCTTTGCGATGGGCGCACGCGCGAACGTTCACCTCAAGGTGCTCTACGGACGATCGAATCACCACAAGATCGAGGCCTGCTTCAAGGCGTTCGGCCG
>DATJFF010000269.1:0-8422 GCA_035495795.1 Vicinamibacterales bacterium | reverse complement strand
CCGGCTTCGACGGACTAGCCCCGAGATATGCGGCCGCCGAGTGCCTCGATGCGCTGCGAGCATTTCTTCTCAGGCGTCTGGACGGCGCGCTGGTCAATGGCCTCGTCGCTGGGGCGGTCGATGAGATTGGCCGAGAGCACGGGTGCGTGAGGGTAGAGACGATCGCTGCCCGCTGCGGGGTCAGCCCGCGTCACCTGAATCGCCTGATGCGGCTCTGGGTCGGCTACGGAGCGAAGCGCTACGCCAACATCGTCCGGTTCCAGGAGTCGCTGAAGCAGATGGAGGATTCGCCCGACCTCTCTGTTTCGAGCCTGGCCTCGGAGACAGGCTACTTCGATCAATCGCACCTGACGCTGAACCTGACGAGATTCGCTGGCGAGACCCCGGGCCGTCTGGCAACCAACGGAGTGGCCGATTTTTCCAAGACCCGGTGCTACGACCCTTTTTAGACTGCGCGAATGACGAAGAACATTCTCGGCGTCGTCGCCGGAGTAGCGGTGTGGATTGCGGTCGTGAGCGTCGCCGGCTTGATTCTTCGCCTGATGTGGCCGGCATATGCGGAGGTGGCCGACGCCATGTCGTTTACCTTGCCGATGTTGGTCGCCCGGTTGTCGATTGGTGCTGTCGCGACGCTTGCGGCGGGGCTGACCACTGCCATGCTGGCTCCAGGGTCGATGACCCCGAGGCTGATCACCGGTGCGGTCCTGCTCGTCGCGTTCATCCCCGTGCACGTCGGCCTGTGGAACACGTTCCCCGTCTGGTATCACCTGACGTTCTTGCTCTCGCTCGTGCCGCTGACCTACGCCGGCGGCACGATGACGGTGCGGCGGGCGGCGCCCGCCGCGGTTCCGCAATGAGCCCGGGCGGTAGTAGAATCACGGGCCTGGCGCAGGCGAATGGCTGGTGCGCCTGATCTTCGAGGTGAACCATGGCCATGACCCGACGCGACGCAATCGTCATCTCCGGTTCAACGCTTGCCAGCCTGTCGCTCGGGCCGCTCGCCAGCGCTCCGCTCGCAGCCCAGGCCGCCGCGCCCCAGGAGCCGTGGCCCGACACGCTGGTCGAACGCCCGCTCCGTGCCGGCTTCCCCGTTCCGCTGCCGCTCAACGCCGACGGCTCGGCGCCGGAGCACCCGGACAGCGAAGCCGGTCCGATCACCGACCCGCTGATGTGGCGGACGCAGAATCGCCAGGCGCCGGAGATGGAGTACGACTACCGCAAGCTCAAGGTCAAGGTCGATACGCGCGGCCTCGGCAAGATCTCCGGCACGATGCAGTTCTCGGACCTCGAGAAGCTGCCGCGCGTCTCGCACACCTACCTGCTGCAGTGCGGGGCTGCCAACCCGCGCGGCGTCGTGAAGTGGACCGGGGTCCGGTTCGCGGACTTCGCCAACACGCTCGGACTCGTGGAGGGCGTTCACTACTGCCGCTTCATCGCCTCCGACCGGGCGTACGTTGACGAGCCGCTCAGCGTCGTCAAGCACCCGCAGGTGATGCTCGCGTGGCTGATGAACGACCAGCCGATTCCGCCCCGGCACGGCGCGCCGCTCCGGCTGATCGTCCCGTTCCGCTACGGGCAGCGCAGCATCAAGGCGATCACCGAGATCACCTTTGGCACGCCGGGGCTGCAGATGCCTCCGCTGCCGGCATAACTCCGCGCCACTCCGAGGGCACTGTACTCGGGCACCGGTTGTGCACGATTCGTCGCGAACGGCACGTGGGGACACCACCTCAGAGGAGCATGCCATGCGGACGAGAGTCGTTGTGCAGGCCAGCCTGGTTGCCGTCCTGTTGACCACGATGGCGACCCCGGCGCAGCAACCGGTGTCTCCCGACAACGCGTCAGTGCCGGAAATGCCGGCAAGAGCGACGCGGACCGGCAAGCATGTCAACCGCGTCATCGACATGTGGCTGAAGAATCAGCCGGTCTACTACTCGCAGATCAGCGGCGGCGGCTACGATCAGGGCCGAGAGTTGGCGGGCACCAGGGCCGACTACATCACCTACGAGATGGAGCACGGCCCACTCGACTTCAAGGAGCTGCGCGAGTTCATGCGCGGCCTGGTGGAGGCCGGCCCGACCCGAACCGGCCACAAGACTCCAGCCGTCATCGTCACACTGCCAATCCCCGGGACCACCGACGCGCTACGTGCCAATGCCTGGATGGTGCAGCAGGCGCTGGCCACCGGCGTGCATGGCATCCTGCTTTGCAACGCGGAGAGCCCGGAAGCCGCCCGCCTGATGATCGAGGCATCACGGTACCCGTTCGCCCCGCGCGTCGACGGCCTGGCGCAGGGCACCCGGGGTAACGGCTCGCAGGCCTACGCGTCGCGGATGTGGGGCGTCACGGTCGACGAGTACATGCGCATCGCCGATCCCTGGCCGCTGAACCAGGATGGGGAATTGCTTTTCGGCCTGAAGATCGAGAATCCGCGCGCTGACGCCAACGTCGAGACCTCGGTACGGGTGCCGGGCATCGCCTTCGCGGAGTGGGGACCGGGCGACCACGGCTTCTACCTGATGGGCCGTCCTGGCACCTACACCGGGGGTGGTGAATCAGCGCCGCAGATGGCGGCCGTGCGGCGGCGCGTGCTGAATGCCACCAAGGCGGCAGGCATCAGGTTCCTGAACGCCTGCACCGAAGACAACGTCATCGATCAGCTGAAGGACGGCGTGATGATCTGCACCGGCGGCGACACGCCGGCCGCCGACAAGGGGCGGGCCTTCACCAAACGCACCGATCCCTGGTGACCTCGCCGTCCATCGATCAGATAGTTCAGTGTGTCCAGGAGTTCCTGAGGCCAGCGCGATCAACCGATCGTCCCCGCAAGTAGACGCTGGAGATTCGACGCGTGTTGGTGATGTCGTCGAGAGGGTTGGCATCCAGCACGACGAAATCGGCGCTCTTGCCCGGCGCGACCGTTCCGAGATCATCCAGGCCGAGGATCGCCGCTGACGTCTTCGTGGCCGCGACCAGCACCTTCGCCGGCGGGATGCCAGCCATGACCAGGTTTTCGAGCTCGGCATGCATCGTCCAGCCGATGAACTGATCGCCCTGCTGGCCGCCGCCGTCGGTGCCGGTCCCGATGACGACACCGGCGTCGCTCAGCCTCTTGATGCCAGCCGCCAGCGAGTCCCACGCGCGCTGCGCGCGGGCGCGTTCTTCCGAATCCCGCAGCGGGAACCGTGACTGTAATCGCTTGATCTGTTCGGACCGCACCGTCTCGAGAATCAGCGGGTTTACCGGATCGAGCCACGGGGCATAGACGGTTCGATGTGGCCCGCAGAGGGCCGACAGCACGGCAACTTCCGGGTGCGCCTTGAAGAGCGCAACGAGCTCATCGTCCACCTCGCTGATCATGTGCGCGAAGATGTCGACGCCCGATCGCAGCAGCTCCTTGGCGTCGGCTGGATCCGTCGCGTGCACGGCGACACGGAGTCCGTGTTTGTGCGCCTCGTCGATGATCGCCCGGTAGATGGCAGGCTCGAGCTTCCGGACCGTTCCGTTGCGGCCGTCCACCCAGGTCTTGACGATCCTGACCTTGCGAGCGGCCAATTCCCGGACCAGCCCGCGCGCACCGTCGGGCGTCGTCACCGGGTTGGCGGCCTGCCGCATGTTGTCGGCATTGATCTCCTCGAGCGGCGCCAGGCCGCGCCCGGCGGTGAGAAAGCGCGCGGCATCGGGGTGTTTGCCGGCCATGGTTTCGCCGCGCAGCTCGAACGGCAGCTCGCCGAAGTCGCTCCCCATGGCCTGACTCGCGACGACGCCGAAATACGCGAAGCGGCGCAGGTGGTCGAGGATGTTGTCGCGGGTGTAGTTCATCGCCCCGCTCGTGAGGTCCTTCATGTACCCGATGTGCGAGTGGGCGTCGACCAGGCCGGGTATCACCGTCTTGCCGGTGAGATCGACCCGTCCTGCTCCGGGCGGAGGCTGGACCGCGCCGCGGCGCCCGACCCTGGTGAATCGCGCGTTCTCGACGAGGAACGCTGAATCTTCGATGGGCACGCCACCGTCTCCGGCGATGAGCCGCGCCCCCTCGTAGAGAGTGACTGCGGCGTCTGCCTGCGTCGACAGAGAATCGGCGCGCAGAGTCGTCAGCAGCAGGCCGGCGAGCAGTGCCAGATGCAGGGATGGCCGCCGGTGGGTCATGGCTGGCGTCGCTCCGTCGCGAGCTGCTTCTTGAAGGCCGCCTCCAGTTCGTCGACCGCCGCGCGGAAACCCTTTGGGTCCACGAACCGGTCGGGATCGTAGGCATCGCCAGGCCTGCGTTTCCGGTGCATCCCGAACTGGCTGGCATGCGAGGCGAGAAACACATCCAGCACCATCGCCTTCTGTGCGGCAAAGGTGCGCGCGTAGGCGTCAGCAATGTCAGGAAACCCTGGCATCCCGCTTACCCTGACCCCGGGGTTGATGCTGCCCATGTTGACGATGCCGACCCGGTAGTCCTTCTTCCCATCGCGCACCGTGAAAGTGAAGCTCGACGCGCCCTTCGAGTGACCGGCGTGGAGGTGAATTGTCAGCACGTTCGGGCCGAGCGTGATCGTTTCGCCGTCCGCGAGCCGCCGGTCCACGGCAACGCCATCGAACCACGCCTGCGGGTCCTTCCCCCAACGGAAATCGCTCTTCCCGCCAGACTCGAGGACATCAGCATCCGGCGCCGACAGGTAGACTCTGGCGCCGGTTAGCTTCTTGAGCCCGGCGAGCCCCGCCACGTGGTCCCAGTGCGCGTGGGTGGCAGTGAGAATCTTCACGTCGGAGATTCGGAACCCCAGCGCCTCGATATTCGCGCGAATCTGCGAGATCGAATCGCGCAAACCAGTGTTGACGACGATGTGGCCCTCGGGCGAGGTGATCAGATAGCTGGACAGATCGTACGTGCCTACCCAATAGACGTTGCCGACGATCCGGAACGGTTCGGTCGGACGCGACCACTCGGGTGGATCCTGCGCGCCAAGGGGCGATGCGAGCGTCAGGCACGCGGCTGCTGCCGCGAACCATCGCAGCCATCGGCGATTCACAAATGCGATCACAAGCGTCGTGGCAGGTCGGCGGCGGCGCCGGCTATACAGGCCTCTCTGGCGAGCGATCGCCGCCAGGCCCGAAGTATACGACCGGTTCAGGGGTTCAGTCGCGGTCCGAATAACAGCCCGATCGCCGCTCGGCCATCGGCATGGCCTGGCGCCGCGCCGGCACCGGCCATCAGTTGATAACCCACTTCCCATCGCAACCCGATTGCCCGGGCTCGGCTGAGCAGGACGTCGGCGCCGCCGGAGAGCTGAGCCGCCGGATGGCCGGCGCCCAATTCGTCTGTGACGGCACCCGTCAACGCCCGGCCGAAAAATCGTCCCGGCACCGGGTCACGAGCGCTGCCGTAGTAGAACGGCGTGCTGACCTGCGCGCCGCTCAAGAACCCGGTCAGGTGGTGCAGGTCGGTTTCGACCTGCACGGCGGCGGCGAGATACGGGGTGACGCCGCGATCGATCGTCAGGGCGAAACCCGGCCCGATCCACCTGCGGTCAGCTGCACCATCGGGAATCCGAGTAAAGCGCGCGGTGGCGGCGAGATCCATCCGCGGCACGTACACGTCGGGCTGTGAGGTCGACTGCGCCGGGGCGGCGACGGGAAAGCGGAGCGCCGCGGTAACCACCACGGCACTCATCGTCATCACCGGAAACGTTTTGATCATCAGGGCCTCCTGCGCCGACAGGATCGGACGTCACGTCGTCCGAAGTCGTGAGGAAGCCCTGAAGAATCCTGATAAGCGCCTCACCGTCCCGGTTCGCGCCGACGCAGACCGCCTCGCTTGGGCACCGCCGTCTCGGAGCTGAGACGCCACCCATCGGCCCAGTTCTGGGCCTGCATCTGCTCGCTCCACTGCAACGCTTCGCTCCAGTCGTCGAAGTCTCTCAAGCCCAGGGGCCGGCCGTTGAGGAACCAGATGACGGCCACGCCGTTCATACGTGGACCGATGATGGCATGTGAGGACTGACCATCGGTCCGCTGCATTCGCCACACGACCGTCGGCTCCTCGGACCCGGTTTGTGTGGGGGTCTTCGCCATGCGGCACGCAGAGGCAAGCGTGATGCCATCGAAAGGGGGACTCTTTGTCGGGATCACATGCGACGCCGGTCGAGAAAGGCCTCCGAGCGGAAGACAAAGATGACGGCCGTCGCGGTCTCGCCGACTGTCGCGGGCCTCGGCCATTCCCCATCGGTGCCGGCGAGCCAGCCTTGGTCTAAATTCGCGCAAACATCCCGCGCGGGGCTTCAGACGCCTTCGTATAGCCGTCCGGCTGGCGTCGAGGCACCCGAAGCCCATCGAGGGGCACGATCGCCGAGCCCGGCATCTATTTGGGCACCGCGAACGCCAGGTACTCGCCCGAATAACTTCCGCCGCTGATCGCGACGACGATGTATTGCCGCCCGTTGGCGAGGTAGGTCATAGGCGATCCGCTTTGCGGCGCGGGCATCAGCACGGCGCCGACCTGACTGCCGTTCGACTTGTCGTAGGCGCGGAGCATCGCGCCGCGCGGATGTTCCGGCGTGGTCGTCACCTGCGGATCGCCCATCACCACCAGGCTCTTCGTCACCATGAGGCCGATGCCGCCGGTTGGCGCCTGGCCGGTCTTCGGGATGTTCAGGCCCCTGAGCGCAGGATGGTTGCGCACCGCGTCCGGCGTGTCGCCGTGCGGCACCCGCCACACGATGTCGCCGCGATCGAGGTTCACCGCGGCAATCGTGCCGTAGGGTGGCTTCAGGATCGACAGCCCGTCCACGGTCAGCCCCCCGGGATTGGTGCCGATGCTGGCGGGCACGCCCGCGCCGCCAGGAGCGGCGGCCACCGGGGTGCCGGCGGCGGCAGGCGACTGGACGGCCCCGCTCGGATTATCGGGATTCGCGCGCGCGGCCTCGACCGCCGCCACGTTCCGCGTCGAGTCGGCCGAGCAGCAATCGCCCGGACCGAGCACTTCGCGGAACTCACGGCCCTCGATGCCCGAGACGTAGCGAATGTCTGAGAACTCTTTCGGCGGCGGCGCGAGCGAGATCGCCGTGATGTTCACGTCGTTCGCCTGCGCATAGACCGTGTGGGTTTCGGGATCGTAGGCAGCGCCGGGCCAGTTCGTCCCGCCAATCGCGTTCGACATGTTGATCGCGCCGAGCAGGCCCTTGTCGCTGCCGAGGATCGGCGGGTTGTACATCCACGTGCCCGCCTTGTAGCGCTTCATCTGCTCGAGCGCCTTGGCGCGTAGCTCCGGCGTGAAATCGATCAGGTCGTCAGGCAGCGAGAGAATCGGGTGCCCGTAGGCAGGCGGCTTGGTCGGGAACGGCTGCGTCGGGCTCGACTTCTCGCCGGGCACGTCGCTCTTCGGAACCGGGCGCTCCTCGATCGGCCATACGGGCTTGCCGGTGACCCGATCGAATACGTACAGGAACCCCTGCTTGCCGGGAACGGCGACAGCTTTGATCGGCTTGCCGTCAACGGTAACGTCGGCCAGGATCGGCGCCGACGACATGTCGTAGTTCCAGATCGGGTGGTGCACGAACTGGAAATGCCACTTCCGCTGGCCGGTCTTCAGGTCAACGCAGACGAGGCTCTCGGCGAAGAGGTTGTTGCCGGGCCGGTGACCGCCGTAGAAGTCCGAGGTCGGTGTCTCGACGGGCAGGTACACCAGGCCGAGCTCAGGGTCAGCCGTGATCTGCGTCCACACGCCGACGTTGCCGTTCTCCGCCCACGACTCGTTCTCCCACGTATCGTTGCCGAACTCGCCGGGCCTCGGAATGGTGTTGAACGTCCACATCAGTTTCCCCGTTCGTACGTCGTATGCGCGCACCAGACCCTTCGTGTTGTTGTGGGTCGCGACCGTCGCGCCTTCGCGGAACGAGGAGCCGACGATCGCCACGTCTTTCACGATCGCCGGGGTCGAGTGGACGCCGATCTCGCCACGCTCGAGATCGATCTGTTCGCCGCGACCCTTCACCGCTCCGACCTTCAGGTCGACAACCCCCGCGGTGCCGAAGGTGGGAATCGTCGCGCCGGTCTTCGCGTTCAGCGCGACCAGCCGGTAGCCGGTGGTCACGTAGAGCACGCGGTCGTCGCCCTTGCCATCGGTCCAGTACGAGACGCCCCGGCCCGAGAGCTGGCGCGGCGCGACGCCGGCCCGCAGGCCTTCGCGAAGGCTGTGCGACCAGATCAGCTCGCCGGTCGCGCCATCGAGCGCGATGACGGAGCGGCGGGTCCCGGCGGTCGTATAGAGGACGCCGTTGACCGCCACCGGCGTGCCTTCGAGCTTGTACTCCGGGCGCGGCCCGAAGGCGTCGGTCTTGAACCGCCACGCGACTTCGAGCTTGTTGAAGTTGGCAGCATTGATCTGTTCGAGCGGCGAGTACTTGCTGCCGGTCAGATCGGCGTTGTAGTAGATCCA
>DATJFF010000268.1:0-2418 GCA_035495795.1 Vicinamibacterales bacterium | reverse complement strand
GCGTGCGCGCGTGCGGATGCAACTCAACGAATTCCGCGACGCGTTGAGCGATGCGGAGACCGCCTTGCGCCTGACGGCCTCGCCCTGGAGCAGCGCGCTGCAGTTCTACGTCACGGCGAGCGGCACGAACGTCGACGACGTCCGGTTGGAAGCTCGACGCGTTGCCTCGGTGAAGCTCCAACCGGGCCGGCATATGACCGTCCCAGAGGGCACCTATACGAGCCTCGCCTTCGAGGCGCTCGGCGATAGAACCCGTGCGTTCGAGGCGCTGCGACGCATCCAGCCAACCGGCGTGGACATGACGATGGCATTGCGCGACCCGAGGTTCGACCAGATGAGGTCGGACGCGCGGTTCAGACGTCTTGCGGCCGTGGACTCGAAGACGATCCGGCCCGATTCGGCGTCGACGCGCAGCGGCGCAGCGAGCCGCGTCCCGGGGTCACCCTAACGGTAATTCCGACGAGCGCTGTCTGACCAACGCGGAGGACGTTGCTGCACGGCCAGCCCCGCCGACGGCAGCCAGGATCGGAGTAGCGGCCGCGGTGGCTGCACTGGCTGCGCTTTACGTCGCGTGGTCAGCGCGACGGGACCCGTCGTTCGTCTCCGACTTCGATCAGATCTGGGTGGCGTCGCGGGCCCTTCTCGCCGGTGAGAATCCATACCGCGCCGTGACGACGGGGTTCGGCGGCCATGGCCCCCTGCCGTTTCCGCTCTTTTACCCCCTTCCAGCCGTCGTCGCCGGAATTCCGTTCGCGCTGATGCCTCTGGTGGCCGCTCGGGCGACGTTCGCCGCAGCGTCACTCGGTGTGTTCACCTTTCTCGTGATGCGGCGCGGCGTGTGGGCGCTCGCGGCGTTACTCAGCGCGCCGGCATTCCTCACGGTGTCGCTCGTTCAGTGGTCGGGATGGATGGCATGCGCCGCCATGGTGCCGGCTTTCGGCTGGGCCTTCGCCTGCAAGCCTAACGCCGGCCTGCCAGTGGTCACCACGTATTCGTCAGCCCGCGCTGTCGTAACGGGTCTTGCAGCCGCCACGGCCATGTTGGTGTTGGCGTTCGTGCTGAGGCCTGGCTGGATAGGCGATTGGCTGAGTGCCATTCGCGGGCAACCGCACTTTCGCCCCTACGTGCTACGGCCAGGTGGCTTTGTCCTGCTGCTCGCATTGCTTCGATGGCGGCGGCCGGAGGCGCGGTGGCTGGCCACGCTCGCTTGCATGCCGGGCACGCCCGGTCCGCAGGAAGCGCTGGTGTTCTTCGCCTGGCCGATGTCGAACCGGCAACTGCTGGTGCTGGGTCTCCTGTCACACGCCGCGATGTGGGTCGCGTTCCCCGCGCGCCAGTCAGGCGACTTCTATTCGTACACCCGGGTCGCCGCGGTGGCGAACATCGCGTTCCTGTATGTCCCGATGCTGATCGTGATCCTCCGGAGGCCTAACGAGGGCGTGCTGCCACGCTCGATCGAGGCGACGATGGGCCGAGTACGCCGGTTCGGTCGGTCAACATGAGCCGCGCGGGCGACTCCACGACATCGGCGACGCCGGCGCTCTACATCCGCGCGATCGTTGCACTCGCGATCGGATTGACCGCCGGTATCTGGTGTCGCGACTATCTGGCCCGCAACCCTCAGTTCTTTGCCGCGGACTTCACATTTCCATGGCGCGCCGCCGGACATCTCCTCGCCGGGCGCGACCCGTACCAGCACATGCCACGCGTACGCGAATATGCCGCCGCGGGCCCGTTCCCCTATCCGTTGACGAGCGCGCTCATCGCGGCTCCGTTCTCCGGGCTTCGTCCTCCAATGGCCGGCGGCGTGTTCATTGGTATTTCATTCGCCGTCCTCGCGTTTGCCCTCACGAAGGTCCGCTACTGGCCGCTACTGACGCTTCTGTCTGCGCCGCTTGTTTTGACACTGACGAACGTGCAGTGGTCGCCGCTGCTGATGGCTGCCGTGCTCTTGCCCGGCCTGGGTTGGTTGGGCGCCGCCAAGCCAAACCTCGGAGTCGTCTCATTCGCGCTGTACCCGCAGTGGTCGACGCTGATCGTGGGCGGGCTGCTGGTGGCCATTGCGTTCTTCCTCGTCCCGGTATGGCCGCTCGAGTGGCTCCAGCACGTTCGCCTCGCGACGCTCACCTATCGACCGGTCGCCACGTGGCCGTTAGGCGCGGTTGGGCTGCTCGGGTTGTTGCGCTGGAGGACGTTCGAGGGACGCGTGCTGGCGGCCATGACACTCGTGCCGCTCGCGCCCTTCCACTACGACCACCTCTTCCTGTGGCTCGTCCCGCGCACGTGGCGCCAGTCGCTCGCCCTGACCGCATGCTCGTGGGTGTCGGTCATCGCCGTGCTTGCAACGACGCCACACGACCTCACTCGTGATCCGCGCGCGGTTCAGGCCATGATCGCGGCCGGCATGTATCTGCCCGC
>DATJFF010000267.1:0-5149 GCA_035495795.1 Vicinamibacterales bacterium | reverse complement strand
TCGATGGCCAGAATGGTGGCCGTCGAGCTCATCGCCTTGCCCTTGGTAATCGCTGGCTGGCCCGATTCGGCCGCTGCAAGCGACACGCACATTGCCACTGTCAGAACTGCCGCACTCTTGATAATCATCGTTCCTCCTCTTACCCTGCACCGACCACCACGCTACGTTCGAAGGGCGCCACACGGGCGCCTGGCTTCGCGCTCAACCGGCCTTCGGCCGGGTAATGCCGAACTTGGCCATCCGGGTCTCCAGCGTGGAGGGCTTCAGTTCCAGCTGCTCGGCAGCGCCCCCCTTCCCGCGGATGCGCCAGCTGGTACTCTGGAGCACGGCGCGGATGTGCGCGATCTCGACATCCTTCATGGACATCGAACCCGGGGCGGCGTGGACTGCCGCCGCCCGCGGCAGCTCGATTGTCAGCACGGGGTCGTTGACGAGAATCATCGCGCGCTCGATGAGATTTCGCAGCTCGCGCACGTTCCCCGGCCATGAGTACGCCAGCAACTGCTGCATCGACTCATTCGAGATCGAATGGATCGACTTGCCGATCGTGTTGGAGAACTCGTCGACGAACCGCCACGCCAGCACCGGAATGTCCTCGATGCGCTCGCGCAGAGGCGGGATGTGGATGGGAAAGACGTTGAGGCGATAGAACAGGTCATCCCGGAACGTCCGGGCCGCGACCGCCTCATCCAGGTTCCGGTGCGTCGCGGCGACGATGCGAACGTCCACGCGGGTCTCCTGGGTGCTGCCCAGCCGTTGAATGACGCGCGATTCGAGCACGCGGAGCAGCTTGGCCTGCACCTCGGCCGACAGCTCGCCGATTTCGTCGAGGAAGAGCGTGGAGCCGTTCGCGGCTTCGAATCGCCCGGCTTGCCGTGTGAGCGCTCCGGTGTAGGCGCCCCGTTCCCGGCCGAATAGCTCGCTTTCGACGAGGGTGTCGGGAATCGCCGTGCAGTTCACAGCGACCATGTCCCGCTCGCCCCGAGCGCTCAGTTCGTGAATCGCGCGGGCAAAACGCTCCTTGCCGACGCCGGTTTCGCCGAGGAGCAGTACGGTGGCCGATGTCGCGGCCACTTGCTCGAGCTTGGCCAGCGCGTGGCGAACTGCCGGACTTTCTGACGCCAGGAGTTCCCAGGATGGACGAGGACGAAGTTTCGGGCGGCTCGACAGCGCACGCGGCTCGCCCTGCGAGGGGCGGGCCTGCAGTTCAGGGGCACGCCGCAAGGGCTCGTGATCGATCTTGCGCACGAGCGCTTGGCTGATCAGGGCGGCGAGCATGCGCAGCTGGTCAACCGTGCCCGTTGTCCAGCGGTACTCCCGCGTCGACGAACCGATGACGAGCATCAGCCGCGAACCGGTCGTGTCCGCCGGCATCACCGGCACGACGGCCACCGACCGGACCTCGGACAGCCACGGATCGTCCGCCGCTTCCGCATCGAGGTCGCCGAACTGGGAACACCAGGCCGGAAGGCCGGCTCTGAGCGACGACGCCACCGACCGGCTCTCGAGCAAGTGCAGCAAGGAAGCCGGCGCTGGCGGCCCGTCGAGGCAGGCATGATGCAAGGTGCGGGGCCGCGCGCCGGCGCCCTCCTGCGTCAACACGACCGCCCAGTCGAGCTCGAGTCGCGCCGACACATGGCGGAGTATTTCCGTGACGGTGTCTCCGACCGCATCGGCGGGCGCCGTCGCAAGCGTGCTGGCGAGATCGGCGAGGACACCCTCGAGGCAGCGTGCCCTCGGTCGTGCCGGCTCCGAGCCATCGATTGGCGCGCGCATCAGAACATTCATCTCCGCCTCCTACGCCGCGCTCCGCTGCCGCGACTCACGAAGTGTCGCCGACGGGCTCTCTCCATACCTTTGCCGATAGGTGAAGGCGAACCGACCGAGTTCGAAGAACCCGTGACGGGTCGCCACCTCGGTGACGGTGAGGCCGTTCGTGGGGGGAAGAGACAGGATGCGCCGCACTCGGTCCAGCCGAGCCGCGGTCATCCACCTTTTCGGGCTCATCCCGTGCACCCCGTAAAAGGCCTTGCGCAGGCCGCGTTCGCTCAGTCCGACCCGTCGCGAAAGAGTCGAGACGGCCATCTCACGGTCCGGGTTTGCCCGGACGTAAGCCTCAACCAGCTGAACCGCGTCCCACCCCCGTCGCATTTGCATGGCCGGACTCTACGTCCGCGTCCAAGCCAAGGGAACTGCTCGAAACGGAAGTGCGCGCCGGCAAAAGTGACAGGTCCCCATTTATTTACGTGGTGGAGACAATCTGCGATCATGCCGAGCAGACGGCGCCCGTTTGCATACGAGCACGAGGACCCGAATCGCCGTGAACGGAGTGATAGCGGCCGGCTCGCCGGTGCGCGGCTGCCTGTTCGTCGCGCTCACACTAGGGCTGGGGTTCCCTGTCTCGACCACGAGCCAGGAGCGGCAGAAGGAGGTCCTCGTCCTTTACGCCGTGCGCCGCGACGCCCAGATGGCCGTGGTCGGCGACCGTGAACTCCCTCAATCGCTCCAGGCGGGCCTGGCCGAGGGCGTCGACTACTACTCGGAGTTCCTCGACGTCGCGCGGCTTTCGCAGAACGCCTATGAGGCCGCCATTCGCGAGTTCCTCGAGCTGAAGTATCACGAGCATCGCTTCGACGCACTCATCGCGATCGGTGACGTCGCGCTGCAGTTCCTGGCGAAGCACCGAGATACGCTATTCGGGAACATCCCCGTCGTTTTCTTTTCCACACAGCCGGCTCCGGTCCGCATCCCCAATTCCACCGGTGTGGTGGCCGAGCTGAACCTGGTCGGGACGCTGGACCTCATCACGCGCCTGCAGCCGGATATCCGAGCCCTGTTCGTCGTCAGCGGCACCGCAGGCTCCGCCACCGATCAAGCCGCTCGCATGCAGTTCGCCCCGTTCGAATGGCGAGTCCCGACAACCTACCTCACCGGACTTTCGTCGGCCGATTTGGAGTCACGCCTCGCGACCCTTCCCGCGCGCTCGGCGGTGTATTACCTCGTCGTCGATCGCGACACGGACAACCAGAACCTCCATCCGCTGCAGTACCTCGATCACCTCGTGGCCCTCACGAACGCGCCCGTTTACAGCTGGGTCGACTCGGCGATGGACCACGGCATTGTCGGCGGCAGCCTGAAGGACCAGGCGCGGCAGGCCCACATCATCGGCGAGCTCGCGATCCGGGTTCTGCGGGGCGAGCCGGCCGACTCGATTCCGCTGATCCGGCCCGACCTCAACGTGCCGAAAGTGGACTGGCGCCAGCTGCAACGATGGAGCATCAGCGAGGCCCGCCTGCCGCCAGGCACGGTCGTGGCCTTCCGGGAACCGTCCATTTGGGATCGGTACGGCGTCTACATTGTCGGCGCGCTCTCGCTGATCGTCGCCGAGACCGCGCTCATCGCCGCCCTCTTCGTCCACCGCCGGCAACGGCATCACGCCGAGGCCCAGGTACAAACCGGAGAGGAGGCGCTGCGCGCCAGCTACGAGCGGATCCGCGACCTCGGCGGCCGCCTGCTCCGGGCGCAGGATTCCGAACGCGCCCGCCTCGCGCGAGAGCTCCACGACGATATCAGCCAGCAACTCGCGCTGCTCGAGATCGACCTCGAGCAGCTCGGGAGCAGTCCGGACCACTCGGCCCTGACGGGCGAAGCGCTCGACCGCGCCCGATCGATCGCGCGGAGCGTCCACGATCTGTCTCACCGGCTGCACCCGGCCAAGCTGCGCCTGATCGGCCTCGTCGCCGCGCTCAAAGGGCTGCAGCGTGAGGTGTCGCAAGCCGGCATCCCGGTGACCTTCACCCACGACGACGTCCCCGCCGCCCTGCCGCCCGAGCTGACGCTCTGCCTGTTCCGGGTTGCGCAGGAAGCACTCCAGAACGCACTCAAGCACAGCGGCGCCGACAATGTCGCCGTGCACCTCGGTGCGACCTCCGACCATGTCACGCTCTCAATCACCGACAACGGCACAGGGTTCGACGTTCGTACGTCGGCGGCGCGCGGGCTCGGCCTGCTCAGCATGAAGGAGCGGGTCGAAGCGGCTGGCGGCCTCGTCGAGCTGTCTTCGAGTGGGGAAACGGGGACGCGGGTGGCCGTGAGCGTTCCGATCGTGCCGAATCTGCATAGCAGCCCCGGGCCTGCAGGCCTATCTTGAGATGGGGACCATGAGGATGCCTCGGGTACTCCTGGCCGACGACCATGCCCTACTGTTGGGCGCGTTCGAAAAGCTGCTGGCCGGCGAGTTCGAGATCGTGGGCCAGGTGTCGGATGGACGCGCGCTCGTCGCCGCAGTGGAGCGGCTGAGACCCGACGCCGTCGTGCTCGATATCGCGATGCCGGAGTTGAACGGGCTCGAAGCAGGCCGCCAGATCAAGAACCGATGGCCAGACACCCGGCTGATCTTCCTGACCATGAACGAGGACCCCGACCTGGCGGCCGAGGCGTTCCGGAGCGGGGCCTCGGGCTATCTCCTGAAGCGGTCGGCCGCGTCGGAGCTCGCCATCGCGATTCGCGAGGCCATGCAGGGACGCTCGTACGTGACACCGCTCGTGACCGGCGGAATGGTCGAGGCGCTGATGAGGCTCGACCACCAGGGGCCGGCTCACGAACTGACACCGCGCCAGCGCGAGGTGCTGCAGCTTCTCGCCGAAGGCCGCTCGATGAAGGAAGTGGCCGGCGTTCTGCATGTGACCCCGCGGACGGTCGCGTTTCACAAGTATCAAATGATGGATCAGCTCAACCTGAAGTCGACTGCGGAGCTCATTCAGTATGCCGTCCGGCACCACATCGTCTGAGCCGGTCCGCGTCCTCCTCGTCGACGACAACGAGGCGATGCTGACGCGGGCCGCAGCCGCCCTTGGCGCCGACTGCATCGTGGTCGGGAAAGCGACGGATGGGCACGCCGCTCTCCGCGCCGCCCAGCTGCTCCAGCCTGACGTCGTCGTCCTCGACATCTCGATGCCGGGGATGAGCGGTCTCGAGGTGGCAGCGCGCCTGCACGAGCTCGGAAACGCGAGCGTGGTCATCTTCCTCACGGTCCACGGCGAGGAGGACTTCGTCCAGGCGGCCCGGTCGGCCGGCGGCCTCGGGTATGTCGTCAAGCCCAGGCTCGCCTCCGACTTGAGGGTGGCCATACGCGAGGCCCGCGCCGGCC
>DATJFF010000266.1:0-23569 GCA_035495795.1 Vicinamibacterales bacterium | reverse complement strand
GCGCGCTTGCGTGCGTGTTGCGATCGGCGCGGCACCGTGTTTCGCGGTATTCTGTGCTCAGGTCCCCAGAACGCGCTATCGCCCGGGTCGTCAAACAGGACGAAACCGGGAAGGCTGGTTTTATATGACGATGTTTCGATGCGCCCTGGTGGTTCTATTCTGTTCGGCGATTCCTGTGCGGCCGGCCGCCGCAGCCGACATCATCCTCGACAACGAAACGGTCTGCGCTTCGCTCGGCGGAACATGGAGCAGCGAAGGCGACGCGTGCGCCGTGAAGCGCCTGACGGTGCCGGCCGGGACGCGGCTGCTGATACCTGGCGGGGTCACACTTGCCACCGGCGACCTCGTGATCGACGGCTACCTGGAGATTCGAGGCGGCTTCGAGCCCACTGGAGAGCTGCTCAATCGCGGCACGTTCGTCACCCGCGCGTTCATCGTCAGCCAGGCTCAGGTTCTCAATCGGGGATCCTGGCTCAACGAGGCGACGTTCCTGTCTGATGAGACGGTCGAAAACGACTGGTACTTCGAGAATCGTGGGACGTTCCAGGTTCGCTCGGGCGCTTTCATCAACGTGATGTTGACCGTAATCGATCCAGGCGGACAGATCTGGAACAGCGGCGGTCGAATGGTGAACGAAGGATACGTCAGCAACGGCGGCTATCTCTTTAACCCGGCGGGCGCCACTATCGACAACGCCGGCGTGATCACCACCTACGATGCGACCTTCTTCAACTACGGCAAGACCGTGGGGCAGTGCGGCAGCGCGTCGTACGTGCGATTCCCCGGTATCCTCGTCGGCAATCCCATCGAGCTGGCGCCATGCACCGCCGCCGGCGCGGTCGGGGCGCTCGCCGACTACGTATTCGAGTTGGCGAAGGAGCGCCTGCTCGACAAGCACGACGGCGTTGACTGGAGAAACCTCCTGAAGAAATCGGCCAAGAGGCTGGAGAAAGGCGAACGAGCCGAGGGGCTCGCGCTCCTGCAGGCGTTTATCCAGGAGGTCCCGGCCAAAACCGGCCCGCCGGTCCGCGAGGTACTGTTGGCCCGCGGCTATCGCGCGTTGGAAATCGTGACGACGCCGTGACGGAAGAGGATCGGGCGGGCCGGATCGACGCCGGCCCGCCGATGCTGAATCAGGCGACGCCGACCAGGCTTCGCTTTTCGGACTTCACGGGCATGTCAATCGTGGCCTTCAACTGTGCGCCATCGGCCACCACGAGCTTCGGCGTGCTCAGGTCGCCCTCGATCACCGCCGTGTTCTTCACTTCCAGCCGTTCCGTCGCCTCGACGCTGCCTTCGACGTGGCCTGACAGGGTCACTGCCGCCGCCGAGACCACTCCCACCACCTGCGAGCCCGGCGCCAGCGTGAGCGCGCGGCCCGCCAGCGTGATGCTCCCTTCCACGCGCCCGGCGATCACCAGATCCTCACCGCCGGAAATATCACCCTTAATCACAATCGACTGCCCGTTGATCA
Organism: Vicinamibacterales bacterium; assembly: GCA_035495795.1. Taxonomy (GTDB): domain Bacteria; phylum Acidobacteriota; class Vicinamibacteria; order Vicinamibacterales; family UBA2999; genus VFZN01. The sequence continues at coordinate 22,095 of DATJFF010000266.1, read as the reverse complement.
TCCATGCCCTCCAGGCCGCGGGGAATGGCAAACGCCGGGCCGGACGCAATTGATTGCGGAACGCCCAGCAATTGGACGGGAACGCCCTTCTCCACGGCCGCTGCGAAACGCAATTCTGTCATGCCGCTAACAACTCTGTACGCGTCGTTGCACGCTGTTTGACAGCGTTGCCGCAACGAGCCTTTACTGACGCATGCCGATCGCGCGCGAGACTGGCGTCCGAGTAGCGTTATTTCTGACCGTCTTCGCGCTGGCCTCTTGCGCGCCGTCGCCGGCACGGACTACCCGCGATCGCATGCTCGGCGCCTGGGAGCTGCGGTCCCGCACCGTCAAGAGCGCCGGCGGGGAAACAGTCGCCGACCCGATCCTCGGCGCCCAACCGCTCGGACGTCTTTATTACGACGCGAGCGGCCGCATGGGGCTGCAGATGATGCGGCAGGGCCGGCACCAGGCGCTCACCGTTCCGGAAGACGCGGACCAGGCGAAGAACGCGCGAATCGTCACCGGCTACGACTCGTACTTCGGCACGTTCACAGTCGATGACGCGGCCGGCACCGTCACCCACCATGTCGAAGGCTCGCTTTTCCCCGAAGATCTCGGGAAAGACTTCACGCGGCGCTTTCGCCTGGACGGCGACACTTTCGAACTGAGTTTCACCTCCCCGGACACGGGTAGCGGCGCCATCATCCGCACGCTCGTCTTCCAGCGCGCCCGCTGATCGCCAGTCGAGACCCCGCGGCCAGCGAGCGGCCTGGCACCTATCGCTTGACGGACCGGGCGATGCGGCTGTATATGTCGATCATCGACATGTCGAAAGATAAAGCCGACCTGCCCTACGGCACCCTCGATCTCCTCGTGCTCCAGACGCTGCAGACCATGGGACCGCTGCACGGCTACGCGATCGCCCGTCGCATCGAGCAGGTCTCCGGCAGCCTCCGGCTCAGCCAGGGATCGCTGTATCCGGCTCTGATCCGCCTGGAGCAGCAAGGCTGGATTGGGACGAAACGCGGCATCTCGGAGACCAACCGGCAGGTGAAGGTCTACTCGCTCACGCGATCGGGCGAAAAGCAGCTCCAGGTGGAAGTCGAACGCTGGGAGCAGGCCTCGGCCCTGGTGGCGCGGGTGCTGGGGGCCAGGCCGTGAGCCTTCGCCGCCAACTGGCGCGCGCCATCGCTCTTTTTCGCGGACGGCAGCTCGATCGAGAGCTGGACGAAGAGATCGCCGCGCACCTCGAGCTGGCCGAACACGAGGCGAGAGCCAGGGGCCTCGATCCGGTCGCGGCGCGCCAGCAGGCTCTGCGGGCATTCGGCGGCGTCGACCAGATGAAAGAGCAGCACCGCGATGTGCGCAGCGTGCGCTGGGCTGAGAACATCGCCCGCGACGTGCGATACGGCATCGCCGGGCTGCGGCGCGATCCGCTGTTTGCGGTGGTCGCCATCGGCGTGCTCGCGCTTGGCATCGGCGCCAACGTCGCGGTGTTCAGCCTGGTGGACGCCGTGCTGTTCAGGCCGCTGCCGTTTCCTCAACCGGATCGCCTGGTCCGGTGGTGGGAGGCGCCGACGCCGACGAGCACGAACTCCACCACGGTGCTGAACTTCACCTCCATCGCGGGCCTCTCCCAGTCGTTCGACGCGCTCTCGGCCGAGGCGCGGACCTCGGCGACCGCGGTGATCGAAGGTGAGCCGGTTCGCCTGCAGGGACGGCTCGTGTCAGCGGATCACTTCCGGGTGTTTGGTGTCGTCCCGGTGCTGGGACGCGGCTTCATCGCAGAGGAGGATCGCGCCGGCGGTCCGGCTGTGGTCGTGATCAGCCATGCCGCATGGCAGACACGGTTTGGCGGCGATCCGGCCATCCTCGCGCGGACGCTGCTGCTCGATAACGTGCCCCATCAGATCGTGGGCGTGCTGCCGGCCGGGGCATTCGATCGCGACAAGGCGCGGCCGCAAGACGATGCGGCGAGTTTCTGGAAGCCGCAGGCGTTCACCGAGGCGCAACTCGCGGCCGGGTCGCATTGGCTGAATCCGGTCGGGCGGCTGAAGCCCGGGATCTCGATCGAGGCGGCCAGAGCGGATCTGCTCGCGGCGCGCCAGCGGATCGACGACATCATTCCGGCCTGGAAGAGGAGCTGGAGCGTGGTCCTCGAACCTTACGACGAGCAGCTCGTGGAGTCGCGGTTCCGGCAGGCGCTCTACGTCGCGCTGGCCGGGGTCGTCGTGGTGCTCGCCATTGCGTGCGCAAACCTGACGAACCTGCTGCTTGCGAGAGGAGTGGCCCGCGAAAAGGAGCTTGCCGTCAGAGCGGCGCTCGGAGCCGGGCGTCACCGGATGGTGGCGCAACTGCTGACCGAGGCGTCGCTGCTTGGAATCCTCGGAGCGGTGGCGGGTACCGTGCTCGCCGAGGTGCTGATCCGCGTCGCCGTACCGCTGCTTCCGGCCGCGATGCCCTACACAGCCGAACTGCGGATCGATGCGCGCGCCCTTGGCTGGGCGGCGGCGCTCGGGGTGTTCGTGTCGACGGCGGTTGGCATCCTGCCGGCGTTGCGGCTGTCGCGAGGGTCGCTTGCGACCTCGCTCAACCAGGCGTCGCGGGGCTCCTCGTCGTCGAACGATCGGATCCGCCGGGTGATCGTCGGGGCGACCGTGGCCGCGTCGCTGGTCCTGGTGTGCACGTCTTTCCTGTTGTTCAAGAGTCTGGTGCGGCTTCAGCAAGTGGACATCGGCGTACGCGCGCCGCGTGTGCTTGCCGCATCCGTCGATATCTCACGCGAGGCGTATCCAACGGCAGAGGCCGCATCGGCATTCTACCGCCGGTTCGTGGAGCGGGTGCGCGCGATGCCGGGAGTCGAAAGCGCGTCGTTGTCCGCGGACCTGCCGCTCGAAGGAACCGGCGGCGAGTACCTCCGCGTCCCGGGCAACGCCGCCGATCGGCTCACCGTGCGTTTCAAGCGTGCTGGTGACGCCTACTTCGAGACACTCGGGATTCCGGTGATCGCCGGCCGGACGTTCACCGAGGCCGATCGTGCCGACGGCGAGCTCGTGGCCATCGTCAACGAGGCGCTGGCGGCGGATCTCAGGCGGATCTTCGGCGTCAACGATCCAGTTGGCCAGGTGGTGGACCTGCCCGTGATCGGATACAGCACTCCAACCGTCCGCCGCCCGATGCGCATCGTCGGCATCGTCGCTAACGAACGGGTGAGCCCCGACCTGCGAGCCGAGGCCGATAGCATTGCCTACGTGCCACTGCTCCAGGCGCCGATCACGTGGCTCAAGCTGGCGGCACGAGTGGCGGGCGAGCCTCTGGCTGTCGCGCCGGCGGTGCGCCAGGTGCTGCGCGAGATCGATTCGCACGTCGCCCTGGCCGACGTCCAGACGATCGACGACATCAAGTCTCGGAGCCTGTCGGGACTGCGCGAACCAGCCTGGCTGATCGGCATGTTCGCCGCACTGGCGACCGCGCTCGCCGCGCTCGGGCTGTACGGCGTCGTCGCGCATGCCGTTTCGGCGCGGCGTCGCGAGATCGGCGTTCGGATGGCGCTTGGCGCCGATGGAGGAGACGTCATCCGGCTGGTGTTGCACAACGTCGCCATAACCGTCGCGGTGGGCACGCTGGCCGGGTTGGCTGGCTCCGTCGCGGCGACCAGGATCACGCAGAGCTTGTTGTTCGAAGTCTCGAGCGTGGACCCCGCGGCATTTGCCGTGGCGGCCATCGGTCTGCTGACCGTGGGGCTGATCGCCGCCGCCGTCCCGGCGCGACGGGCCGTACGCGTCGACCCGACCATCGCGCTGCGATCCGATGGTTGATTGTCGTGGACGACGCGCTACTGTCCCTGGCGTGAGAGCACGCGCGTAGCCGGAAGGTGATCCCGATCGACGATCACCCCGTCCTTCATCACCGTCGAAACCTTGCGCAGGTTCTTGATGTCGTCGAGCGGGCTGGCGTCGAGGACGATCAGATCCGCGCGCTTGCCCGTCTCGATCGTGCCGAACTGGTCGAGGCCGCGGGCTGCAATCGCGCCGTTTCTGGTTCCGGCTACGATTGCCTGCGCCGGCGTCATGCCCAGCTCCACGAGCCCCTCGATGGCCATTACCGTGCCGATGCCGTGATCCTGGTTGCGCGGCTTCGGGCTCCGCGCGAATTCCGGCGCGGACGCCCAGTAGCTGTCGGTGCCGACGGTGACGACGGCGCCGGCCTCGATCAAGGTCTGCGCGTTCTTGCGGCGCATTTCCAGTTCGAGGCCTTCTTCCGCCTGTTTCTGACGAACCTCCGCTGCCGTCTTCGGCCGCGCCGGAGTTCCGGCACTGTTCTTCTCCGATTCAGCGCGTTTCTTCGCCGCTTCCTCCGCGTCCTTCAGGTGCTTCGTCCATGCCTCGCCGGTCATCGTGCTGGCGAGCATCGAGCAGACGATCTTCTTCTCGATGATGGCCTGCACCAGCGGCGCGGGCAGCTCGCGTGGGCCGAGCAGCTCCGGGTGCTGGATGAGGTCGATGCCGGCCGCGATCGACATGCGAAGGCCGTCGGCAGTGGTCGCGTGTGTCTCCGCCGCCTTACCGCGGGCGTGCGTCTCGTCCACGATCACCTTCTGCGCTTCCGGCGAGAAGCCGACGAAGGCCGGGCGCGCGAAGTGCGCGGTGCCGCCGTACTTCAGGAAGTCCGGCCCCTTGTCGAGATAGGCGCGGATCGCGGTGCGCAGCTCTTCCGGCGTCATGTCCACGAGGTCTTCGCCGGCGCCTTGTGAGATCTCGTCGTTCACCTGTTCCTGGAAGAGCGTGAGTCCCTGCTCGCGAATCAGGCTGAAGCTGACCGAGTAGGGGCCGCCCCACCCGACGATGTTGCCGGCCGCCATGATCCGGGCGCCGGTCGCTCGACCCGCGGCGATGTCGTCCCTGACTGCCGTCAACGGCGGCAAGACGCCATAGCTGTCGCGCACCGTGGTGACGCCGTGCCGCAGATCGATCTGCGCGGCTTCGAGGACGATCTCCTTCTGGCGAGGGTGATACTTCGCCAGCGTCTCGTAGCGATCGGCCACGCCCCCGTAGAGCGAGAGGTGGACGTTCGTGTCGATCATGCCTGGCATCACGAACTTGCCGGCCGCATCCACGACCCGCGCGCCAGGCGGAATCTGAACCTCGACCCGCGGTCCCGCCGCGCGAATGCGCCCGTCGGCTACCACCACGATGGAGTCTGCGACGGGCGGTCCGCCGTTGCCGTCGATCAACGTCGCGCCGACGACGGCGATGGCCGCCGCCTGCGCATCGGGCCTGGATTCGAGCGAGACCAGAACGGCAAGAGCAAGTGAAAGGGTGACGTGCAGCGATCGGGCAGTCGGCATGAAGGGCGCACCTCGAGAGGGCGCGCCCATCCTACTCCAGCCCGACGTGACGACCCGCGTCAGTCGCGGCTGGTTTCGGCCTCCGGCAGCGGCGCCAGCGCCGGACCGTTGAGGACCTCGCCCGTCGGCGCGAAGCGGCTGCCGTGGCAGGGGCAGTCCCAGCTTTGCTCGACGCTGTTCCAGTGCACCACGCAGCCCAGATGCGTGCAGAACGCGGATCGCTTGACGAGCGATCCATCGTCAGCCCTGAAGACCGCGATCTTCGCGACGCCGCGCTGGAGAATCGCACCCGTCCCGGGCGCGATCTCGCTCGCGTCACGGACCGTGGTGTGGACGCCGGGGACCACGTCCAGGTACTGCTTGGCGACGTCGATGTTCTCGACGATCCATTCCTTGACCGAGGTGCTCGACAGCGACTTCCTGGCCGGGGAGTAGAGGGCCTCCCACGGGTTTTTCCGGCCGAGAATCAAGTCTCGCAGGATCATCCCGGCGATGGTGCCGTGGGTCATGCCCTGGCCGCTGTCGCCGGTGGCAATGAACACGTCGGCTCGCCCACCAGGGTCGCGGCCGATGAAGGCGAGCTGATCGACCGGTTCCATGACCTGCCCGCTCCAGCACAGTTCGACGGCGCCCATGGACGGAAACCTGGCGCGTGCCCATCGCTCCAGGGCCGCGAAGCGCGACTCGCCGTCGTCTTCGTGACCGGTCTTGTGATCCTCGCCGCCGACGATCAGCAGCTCGTGCGACCCGGTACCGGCGATCGGCGCCAGCCGCACGTAGTGATACGGGTCTTGCGTGTCCCACAACAGCATGCGGCGGAGTGTGCCGCTGGGAACGCGGGCACCGATGGCGAACGTGCGATACGGCGCCTGCTTGGTGTGAACCGCGACGAAATCGACGATCGGCGTGTTCGTACAGACGACAACCGATGACGCGCGAACCTCGAAGCCGTCGCCGGCAACGCCAGCCTTGCTGCCGTCGAGAAACCTGGCGACGTGATTGCCAGTGTGAATTCGTCCGCCCTCTCTCTCGATGCATCGGGCCAGCCCGTCCAGGTACTTCAGGGGATGGAACTGCCCCTGGCGCGCAAAACGCAACGCGCCACCGACGGGGAAGGGTTCGCCGGGAAGCAGCTCCCGGAACTCGACATCGGCGCCGGCGCGGCGGGCTGCCGCGAGCTCTTCGTGGAGAATGCCGGCTGGCTCTCCTGCATCGACGAACCAATAGCCGTCCACGCGCTCGTACTCGCAGTCGATGCCTTCGTGCTGGACGATTCGCCCGATCTCGTCAATCGCAGTGGCGTGACTCTCAAAGGCCAGCCGCGCTCCCTCTGCTCCGTGAACGCGCTCGAGCACGTGGAAGTAATCGTCGTTGGCGCTGGCGAGGTGGGCCGTCGTCTGTCCAGACTCGCCACCGCCAATCGCGTTGTCGTCGACAACGATGACCTGCAAGCCTTCGCGCGCCAGCAGGTGCGCGGTGGTGAGGCCGGTCAATCCGGCGCCAACGACACACGCGTCTGCCTGATGCGATCCGGTGAGGCGTCCGCGCTCTGCGAGCGGCGCGCTGGACTTCCACCACGACTGGGTCCGTTCGGAAGCGTTCATCCTCATTGCTCCTTCGCCGGGGCGGTCAGCCCAGGCCCGGCTCGTAATCGCTGACATTGACCATCCCCAGCGGCGCGTTGTCCTGACGCTCGTCGCCGAGGATCACGGTGTTGTCGTAGCCCCAGCGCACGACCCGGGCTGGGTTGCCGGCGACGAGCGCGCGCGGCGGCACGTCCCGCGCCACGTGCGCGCCAGCCGCGATGGTCGCGCCGTCGGCGACAACGATTGAGCCGAGGACGTGCGCATGGGCGCCGATCCACACGCGGTTGCCGATTCGCGGGCCTGCGATGGCACCGGGCAGCGGGCCAATCCTGGTCTGCTGCGCGATCGAGCAGTGCGCGCCGAGCGAACAGTGTCGAAGATCGATTCCACCGCCGTGGCCGATGTAGAGGCCGGGGCCGATTTCCGCGGAGTCGGCCAGGCTGATGCCGTAGGCACGCCCGAGGACTTGGCGCAGTGGCGCGTACACGATCCACCGCAGCGGCATCAGGCCGGCTCGAAGCAGCGGGTGCCTCGAGCGCCGCAGCCACTGGCCGAAGCGATACACGCCGAGCACCTGGAGGCCGGCACGGCGCATCACGAGCGCCGTCACCGAGCGATGGCGGCGGGGCACCTCACGCTTGTAACGCCCGACATCGGCCATGAAGGCGTTCATTGGCGCGCGTCCTCGATGAGCCCCGGCAGCTGGTCTCGAGTCGCGGATCGACGACGGGCAAGGGTGGCGCGCAGCGCGGCGTTGTCGAAGTGGGTGTCGAGCCGCATGGGCGGGTTGCCGCTCACCATTGCTCCTGGTGGCACGTGGCGCGTCACGACGCTGCCCGGCAGAATCGTGGCGCCGTCACCGATGCTGATAGCGCCGTAGACGAGCGAGTCCGATCCAATCCAGACGCCTCGGCCGATGCGCGGCCGGCCTCCCTCGACGGCGTCCATGCCAATCGTGACGCGCGGCTCGATCACCGTTTCGGGACCGATCTCGAGCGCACCGAGAACGACGTGTCCACCGTCCGGCAGCCACACGCCGGGCGCGATGCGCATCGAGTTGGCGAGGTAGGCCTTGGCGACGACCAGCGCGACCAGACGGCCGACGGCGGCGAGCCATCCCAGCGGGCGTCCGATAGCCCGACCTTCGACCTTGGCGACCCTGGCGGCCCAGATGACGCGATGCACCGCCAGCACGAGCATGCCTTTCGACAACACCGATGCTCGAACCCACCCCCACGGGCCGCTTCCGTGCGGATACAGCAAGCGGTGGCGGAATGCGATGTCGGTGCCGAGCGCCGGCCACACTTCGATCATCGTGCTCGGCGGAGGTAGAGCAAACGAGGTGCCGCGGCAAAATGACAGCGCGGCCCGCGCCGCGCACCAGTGGCGCGGCTGCGTTACCCAAAAGAGGAACCGGAGGGGACTCCGGCTCGGGCGCGACGACAACCTCGGCCGCTATCGCACGACGGCTGGTGAGTAGGCCATCGGCACGAGGAGAGCAGGAGGCGTGCGGCCGTCGATGTCCATCACCCAGATGTCCGCGCCTTTCGACGAGGGTTGGTGATACATCACGCGGCGATCGTCGAGCCACTCGACCTGATCGTCCACGCTGCGCGTTTCAGCGGCCAACGCGGTATCGGCACGCGTCTCGAGCTCCAGCACGTGCAGCGTCCAGCCGATCCCGCGCGCGTCGGTATGCGCCTTTTTGTAGGCAATCCGCGTGTTGTCCGGCGAGAGCGACGGACATTCCACCCCGGAAGCGACGACCCGCGCGGTCCGCGCGTTGACGTCGCCTTCGACGAGGTACTTCACGTCACCGCTGCCGAGCGTGGCATAGAAGCGATTGCTGTCCTTCGTGAACGTCACACCCCAGAAGTTGAAATCCACGGCGTGAAACGGTTGCCCGTCTCGCGTCACCGCAAACGATTCGAGATCGGCGATCTCCGCCGCTGCGCCGAGATCGATGAGCGTGGTGCGCGTGGAGTAGCCGCGCTCGGCGTACGAGTGGCCTTCTTCGAATACCGTGACGCCCGCCAGTTTGCCATCGGGTGCGACGCGCACGCGGCTCGGCACGCCGGTGAGCCTGACGCGGCCGCGCACCGCGAACGACGCGTCGAAGATCTCGGCGGCATAGACGGTGCGAATGCCCTGCACTCCGATCGTGAGGCAGACGCCCTGGCCAGCCGCATAGAACACCCGCTCGCACGTGAGCGGCGCGAAATAGCGCGGGCCGTCCGGGGCGGTCAGCGGCGCGATCGCGACGCGGCCGTGTGTGCCGTCCGGGACGAGGCTGCGGACCAACAGGAACGGAGGAGCCGGAACGGCGTCCAGCCGGCCGATTCTCGTCTCGCCCGCGCCGGAGGACGGCAACCCGGCCGAGCCACCTCCGCCAGGCGCAGACGTCCAGGCATATGCGGCGACGAGCAGCACCGCCGCAGCCACGACGGCGACGAGGATCCATCCCCGCGCGCTCATGCCGCGATTATCTCCTGCTGCGCGCGCGGGAGAATCATGACGCTCGCGAGGATGGCGACCGGGAGCGCCGCCGCGAAGACGAGGAGGGCGGTGGTTTCGCCGCGCGACGACCAGAGCCATCCGAACAGCAGCGATGCACCCATCTTGCCCAGGCTCGTCGCGGTTGCCAGGAGCCCGAGTCCGGATCCGCGCTCGGCTCGCGGCAGCACCGCGCTGGTCATGGCCGACAGCACGCCGTCAGTGGACGCGTAGTACGCGCCGAGGAGCAGGAGCACGATCGGCAGTGCCGGCCACCCGAACGCCGGCATCAGCAAGACGCCGTAGGCGACGGCCAGCATCACGTGGCCGAGCGCGAAGACCTTCCAGCGGGCCAGCCGGTCCGCCAGCGTGCCCATCGGAACAGCCAGCACGAGGTATGTGGCACTGGTCCCGACATAGAGAAAGGGGATGGCGGACGCGGCAACGAGCCCGCGGCGCTGCAGCAGCAGGTAGATGAACGCGTCACTGATCGTGGCCAGCGACAGCGCGCAGCCGGCCAGGAGCGTCAGCCTGAGCGCCCGGTGGCGTGGCAGCAGACCGGTCAACAACGGGCTGGTTGGGACAGCATCGCCGGTCGCGGTCGGCTGATTGCGCACGAACAGCAGCAGCACGGCCAGGCCGACGACGCCGAGGGCGAAGCTGATCACGAAGACCAGGTCGAAGCGCTGCGGCGCGACCAGCAGGATGAGCGCGGCGGTCAGCGGGCCGAACATGGCTCCGGCGGCGTCCATCGCGCGATGAACGCCGAAGGCCGCGCCCAGCGCGTTCGGGGGAGAGCTCAGCGAAATCAGGGCGTCGCGCGGCGCCGTTCGCACGCCCTTCCCGACGCGATCGGCGGTGACCGTTGCCACGATGCCCGGCACGTGCCCACCCACGAGCAGCCACACCAGCCGGCTCAGTGCCGACACCCCGTAACCGGCAGCCGCAAGCCCCTTGTGCTGGCGCGTCCGGTCGCCCAGCGCCCCTCCGCCCCAGCGGACCAGTGCGGTGACGCCGGGATAGAGGCCGTCAACGATACCGAAGAGGAAGGGGCTCAGGCCGAGGCCGAGCACCAGGTAGAGCGGCAGGATGCTGGCCACCATCTCGGACGAGATGTCGGTGAGCAGGCTGGTGAGGCCGATGAACCAGACATTGGGCGCGATCTGGCGCCAGGTCTGGCGCCGCCGGACGTTCGCCAGCCAGGCGCGGAAGTCTCCGGTCCAGTCGAAAGAGTACACGGGCTGGCGGGATCGTAGCGTGGCAGCGCTTGCACACGCCATCCGGGTCTTGGATAATCCGCGCAGCATGCGCGTTCTCGCGGCCGGCGCGATCGTCGCGATGGGGATCGTCGGCACCGCCGCGGTGTCGGCACAGGCGCCGCCGCCGCGGCTGGATCTCGGCTCGCTGCTGCGGTCGGCCGGAGAGAAGGTCGAGCAGTACTTCGCGCGTGCGCAGAGCCTCGTCTGCCTCGAGACCGTCCGCCTCCAGCCGCTGTCGCACGGCCTCGGCGCCGATGGGTTCGCGCGCGTCGTGGAGTCGGAGCTGCGGCTGTCGTGGGATCCCTTCGATCACGGCGAGGAAGCGCCCGAGGCGAAGACGCTGCGGCAGGTGCTGCGGGTCAACGGTCACACGCCGCGCAAGAAGGATTACCAGGCCTGCACGACGCCGGAGCAGAACGACTCCGAGACGCAGCCGCTGTCGATGCTGCTGGCCGAACAGCGCGAACAGTACACCTTTGCGCTCGGCAAGCCTGGAAAGGTGGACGGGCGTCCTGCTGTAGTCGTGGACTACGAGCTCAGGAAAGAGCCGAAAGTCGCGGTCGCCGAGGTCGAAGGGATGGAGGACTGCATCAGCTACGACGTGGACGGCGGCTTCCGTGGCCGTATCTGGTTCGATCCCGACACCCACGAAGTGCTGCGAATGGACCAGGGACTCATCGGGCTGATCGAGATTCCGCTGCCGCGCAGCATCCTGCGCCGCATCGGAGTCAACGACCACTGGGTGATGGAGCGCTGGGATACGACCACCCGGTTCAAGGCCGTGCGCTTCCAGGATCCCGATGAAACCCTGATGCTGCCGGTGTCGACCACCTCGCTCAAGGTGACGCGCGGGGCCGGCATGCCGCGGCTCCGGACGATCACCGAGTACTCCGGATACAAGCGGTTCCTGACCGGCGGCCGCGTCGTCCCGCCCCAGGACTGAGGCACGCACTCGATTTTGCGCCTATACTGTCGCGCGATTGTGCGGCGGCTGCTCGCGATCCTGATCGTCGTCGCGGCGTCCGCGCCGCTCCGGGCGCAGGCGCCGCTCCGCTGGGGCGGCGACTCCGAGGGCGGCGCGCCCTTCGTCGAGGCCGATCCCACCGATCCGTCGAAGATGGTTGGCTTCGACGTCGAGATCGCGGAGCTGGTGGCCCGCAAGCTCGGACGCCCCCCACAATTCGTCCAGATCGCGTTCAGCTCGCTGGATCAATCGGCGCGGCGGGGCGACTTCGACATCGGGCTGAGCGGCATCGAGGACATCCCGGCGCGCCGTGAATCGCTAGCCGCCTCCGTCCCCTACTACGAGTTTCGGGAAGTCATCACCGTCCGAGAACGCGATCGCGATCGGTTTCGATCGCTTGCCGATCTGCGCGGCCGCCGCGTCGCCACGCTCGGCGGCACGATGGCCTATGACATCCTGCTGCAGGCCGAGAAGGAGCAGGGCCTGGTCGCCGTGTCGTACGACGACGATGTGCATCCCTACAGCGACCTGGCCCTCGGCCGCGTCGACGCGGTGCTGCTCGACAACGTGCTCGCGGATCGCGCGATGAGACGGATGGGCGGTCTCTTCACCCACCCCGATGCGGTCGCGGTCGGGCACTACATCATCATCACCGCGCCCGAGAACACGGCGCTGCGCGATCGCGTGGACGCGATCCTCCGCGAGGCGATGCGCGACGGGACGCTGGAAGCGACCTTTCGCAAGTGGCAGTCCTGGAACGACGACCAGCCGCGGCTGTACACGCGCGTGCTGGCGACCGCCACCGACACGGACGAGGGCGACGTCGAGCCGGCAGCCTCGCGCTCGGCAACCGGCGGCCGCATGGCGGCAGCGCTCGCGCGATACCTGCCCTCGCTGCTGCGGGCGGCAGTCATCACCCTGATCCTCTCGTGCGTGTCGATGGCGCTTGCCGTGACGCTCGGCGTCGGCATCGCAACCGGACGAGTCTACGGTGGCGCGATCGTCAGTGGCGCGTTGACGGTTTACGTGGAGGTGATGCGCGGGACGCCGGTCCTGCTCCAGCTGTTCGTCATCTATTACGGCCTGGCGGATCTGATCCGGCTGCCGGCCTTCGTGGCCGCGCTCGTCGGCCTGGGGCTGAACTACGCCGCCTACGAGAGCGAAATCTACCGGAGCGCGCTGGAGGCCGTGCCACGAGGGCAGCTCGAGGCGGCGCGGATCCTCGGGCTCACACGGTGGCAGACACTGCGGCTGATCCGCGCCCCGCAGGCCTTCCGCATCGCGCTCGCCCCGATGACCAACGACTTCGTCGCGCTGCTCAAGGACTCCTCGCTCGTTTCGGTGCTCACCGTTGTCGAGCTCACCAAGCAGACCCAGATCTTCGCGACCAACATCGGCAGCTGGCTGGTGCCCGGACTGCTGTGCGGGGCGCTCTACCTGGCAATGTCGCTGCCGCTCTCGCACCTCGCGCGCCGGCTGGAGCAGCGCTGGAAGGTAGTGGCCTCGTGAGCGGGTCGCTCCGGGTCCGGGGGCTGCACCTCTCTCGCGGTGACCGCGCGATCCTTTCGGGCGTAGACCTGGTGGCGGATACCGGCGAAGTCGTGGCGCTGATGGGGCTGTCAGGCTCGGGCAAGACGACGATCCTGCGGGTACTGGCAGGGCTCGAGCGAGCCGACGTCGGCGACATCGACGTGCCCCAGGCGGGCATGGTCTTCCAGTTCCATTTCCTGTTCGAGCACCTGTCGGCGCTCGACAATGTCTGCCTGGCGCCGGTGCACGTGCAGCGCGTGAGCCGGGCCAAGGCGGAGACGCGCGCCCGCGAGCTCCTGCACGAGCTCGGGGTTGGCCACCGGGAGCGCGCGCTGCCGCGCGAGCTGTCGGGCGGAGAGGCGCAGCGCGTGGCCATCGCGCGCGCGCTGGCCATGGATCCGCCGCTGTTATTGCTCGACGAACCGACGGCGTCGCTGGACCCGGCCCGCCGCAACGATCTCGGCGACGCGCTGCGGCAGCTCGCCGCGGCCGGGCGGACGCTGCTCCTGACTTCGCACGACGATGACTTCGTGCGCGACTTCGCGACGCGGGTGGTGATCCTCGCGAACGGGCAGGTCGTGGAGGAAGGGGAGCCGCGACGGGTGCTGGAGCAGCCGCAGCACGAGGAGACGAAGCGGCTTCTCCAGGTCGAGCGAAGCCGCCCGACGAGTACAATAGCCGGGTCGGGCCGCTAGCTCAGTGGTAGAGCACCTGCCTTTTAAGCAGAGGGTCGATGGTTCGATCCCATCGCGGCCCACCATCTGCCTTCGCGAATCCAACCCAATCGTCGGCCGGACTGCAGGACGGGCACTCTGGAGCCGATGCAGTAGGCATGCGGAGGGCGGTGTGCGTGCCTGACCCGGTGAACCCACTCGAGAGCATGACCGGGCCCCTCGTCGCGGTGTCGGTGGCGCTCGAGGAGCGCGACCCCAAGACGCAGCGGCACTGCGAACGGGTACGCGGGCTCGCGCACGAACTGGGCCGGGCCTGCGGCCTCAGCGAACGGGAACTGCGGCAACTGGACATCGCCGCCGGTTTCCACGACGTCGGCAAGATCGGCATTCCCGACGATGTGCTGCGCAAGCAGGGCGAGTTGTCGGAAAGCGATTGGGTGGTGATGAAGACCCATTCCGAGCGGAGTGAGCGCATCATCGCCGCGGCAGCGCTGCCTGATGGGGATGCGATCGCCCGGGCCGCGCGTCACCATCACGAACGGATCGACGGCACGGGATATCCGGACGGCCTCGCCGGCGAGGCGATTCCCGTGCTGTCGCGGTTGATCGCAATCGCCGATACCTACGACGCGATGGCGCGGCTCCGGCCCTACGCCATGGCGAAGAGCCACGCCGAGATCATGCTGGAGCTGTTCAGGGTCCGCGGGCATCAGCTCGACGCCTACATGGTCGCGCGGCTCGCGTCCTTCATCGAACGCAGCCAGTTCCGCACAACCTGACAGGCGGCGCCGGTTCGGTTCACCACGCGCACTCTGCTATCCTCGCCCGCAATGGCGTTCGTGTTCCACAACGCGGCGCTCGAGCGGCTTCACCACGACGGCCCGTACGCACCCCCGCACGTTTGCGATATCAGCGGGGCGCTTGCCGGTCACCGGGTGCTCGACCTCACAGCGCTTCCAACCGGCCTCTATCCCGCCTCCAGCGCCGCACTGCGGGCCTCGTCCGGCTACGACCGCGTGTGGGTTCGCGATAACGTGTTCGTCGCCTGGAGCCGTCTCGAGGCTGGACAGCCAGAGGCCGCCGGCGCGACCGCGAACGCGCTCCTGGCGTTCTACCGGAAGTATCGTCACCGGCTCGAGCCCGGCGCGGCAGCCGATGCCGGCGCGCGTATGCGGCCGCACGTACGGTTCGACGGATCCCGGCTCGAAGAGCTCCAGGATGAGACGTGGCCCCACGCGCAGAACGACGCGCTTGGCTACTGCCTGTGGCTCTGCGCGAGACTGGCCCGCCGCGGAGTGCTCGCACTCGAGTCGTGGCATCTCGAGGTCATGGCGGCCCTCGCGGCGTACTTCGCCGATATTCGCTACTGGCAGGACGAGGACAGCGGGCACTGGGAGGAGACGAAGAGGCAGTCGGCGTCGAGCATCGGCGTGGTCGTGGCCGGTCTCGAGGAATGGACATCGCTCCTGACCGAGCGGGGCAGCGTCGCCGGCGCGAGGCCACCGTCCGCGATGATCGACTCGGCACTCGCCTCGATCGCAAACGGCCGCGACGCGCTGGACGCGACCCTGCCGAGCGAATGCGTGGAGGCGGCCCCCATGCAGCGCCGGCGCTATGACGCCGCACTGCTGTTCCTGCTCTACCCGCTGGACGTGGTGAAGGGCGAGATGGCGGATCGCATCGCCGCCGATGTCGTGAGCCAATTGCAGGGACCGATCGGCATCCGGCGCTATCCGGGCGACTCGTACTGGGCGCCCGACTACGATGCCCGGCTGCCGGAGGAGGACTGGACGCGCGACTACAGCAACGATCTGGACACGCGCAATCGGCTCATCGAGCGGCCCGGCGACGAAGCTCAGTGGTGCATCTTCGACCCCGTGCTCTCGGCGTTCTACGGCCGGCGATATCAGCGCACCGGTGACGCGGAGGATCTGGCCGCGCAAGCACGCCACTTCAATCGATCGCTGGCGCAGATCACCGCGGACTGGCTGTGCCCGGAGCTGTACTACCGGAAGGACGGCGTGCTCCGGGCCAACCCGCACACGCCGCTGCTATGGACGCAGGCCAACCTCCAGCTCGCGTTGACGCTGCTTGGCGCCACGGCGGAACCGGGCGGTCGCTGTTAAAGGAGCGCCGATGCATTCGGATCTCACGCGCTGCCATTCGTTGCTCGACTCGTCGATCGAAGGTCTCGACGACCGGGCCGCCGCGGTCCGCGCTGATGGCCGCTGGTCCATCGCCGAGATCGTCGAGCATCTCGATCGCACCTACACGGGAACGTCGAAAGGGCTCACGCGGTGTCTCGAGTCCGGTGCACCGCGAGTCACCGCGGACTCGCTGAAGAACCGGATGCGGCGCCTGTGGGTCGTGACCCTCGGGCAGTTTCCGACGGGCATCGAGGCTCCGCGGCACGTCGTGCCATCGGGCGAGCTGGCCCTGTCCACGCTGGCGCCTCGAATCGCCGCGCATTTGCAGGAAATGGACGGGATGCTCGCGCAGGCTGCTGATCGATTCGGCTCCGGTCCGGTCATGGACCATCCCATCCTTGGCCCGTTCAGTGTGCAACAGTGGGCACGTTTCCACTTCGTCCACACCCGGCACCACTGCCGGCAGATCACCGCGCGCCGCGCCTCGGGTGGGGCTGCCGCATAACTCTTGTGAGGCCAGCCGGGATCGCGGAGAATACCCGGCCGAAGCCGTGAAGACCGAGTCGCCCGTCATCCTCGTCGTCGAAGACGACGCCGCTGTCCGCCAGACACTCGTGAAATTCCTCGAGATGCGAGGCTACGGGGTGATGACCGCCGAGACGGCGGATGAGGGCCTCGAGGCGATCGCACGCGTCCGCCCGGCGGCGGCGATCGTGGACCTGCGGTTGAAGCGGGGCAGCGGCCGGGAAGTCGTCGTGTCGATGCCGCCGAACGTCCCGGTGATCATCTTCTCCGGCCTGCGCTCGGAGTCGGCTGAGCTCGAAGTGTTGCGTCCCCTCACGAAGTTGGTCGAGAAGCCGTATTCCCTGTTGATGCTGATGGACACAATCGAGATGATGCTCGAACAGGCGCGCGAGCTCGAGGCCTGAAGGCGAAAGGCATAAGGCACAAGGCAGAAGGCAGAAGGCTAAAGGCAGAAGGCTAAAGAATCTGCTTGCCCAGTGCCGACAGCGCCAGCTCGACGCCGAGCTCCGCGGTGGTGTTGCGGATATCCAGCGTCGGATTCACTTCGACCAGATCCAGCGCGAGCAGCTTTCCGCTCTCGGCGGTCATCTCCATCACGACGTGGGCCTCGCGGTAATCGAGCCCGCCTTTGACCGCGGTGCCGACGCCTGGCGCGATCGACGGATCGCAGACGTCGAGATCGAACGACACGTGGATGCCGCCGGTTCCACGGCCGGCGATCGTCAGCGCCCGTTCCATCACCTCCGCGATGCCGAGCCTGTCGACCTCCTTCATCGTGAACACCTGGGCGCGCGAGGCCTTGACGATTTCCTTCTCGACCGTGTCGAGGTTGCGGATGCCGACGAGCACGGTGTGCCTGGGCAGAACAGCGGGCCCGTCGCCGTGAAAGTGCGCGAGCTCGATCGGCTCGCGCCCGAACAGCGAGGCGAGCGGCATGCCGTGGACGTTGCCGGACTCGCTGGTCGACGGGCTGTTCATGTCGCCGTGCGCGTCTACCCAGATCAGCCCGAGCGGCTTCCCCTTGCGCCTGACATGGGCGGCTGACGCTGCCACCGAACCAGCCGCGAGGCTGTGATCGCCGCCGAGGACGATCGGCAGCGCGCCGGCGTCGAGTGACGACACGGTGGACTGAAACAGCTTCTGGCAAACGCGCGCGATCTGCTTCACGTACCGCTTCCGCGGGTCACCTGGCCCTTTCGCCTCGGGAATCGGCGAAGCGATGTCACCCTTGTCCACGACCGTCACCCCGAGCGTGGCCAGGTGATCGGCGATCCCGGCGATCCGGAATGCCGACGGCCCCATGTCGGTGCCGCGGCGGGCCCCGCCCAGATCGAGCGGCGCGCCGATCAGGTGGACGGTCCGCATCGCTCAGCGTTTCTTGTAGGTCATCGAGATCCCCTCGAAACCCGGGGAGACGATGGCCGTCGTGGCCTGCGGGTGACTTTCGATCGCGCGAAGGAAGTCCTTCATCTCTTCTTTCTTGTTGATGACGTTGTGGGCGAGGAAGAGACCGCCAGGGCTCACGCGCGGGAAGACCTGGTCGAAGAATTTCTTGTAGTCGGGCTTCCATGCGTCGAGGAACACGAGGTCGAACGTGCCCGAGAGCTTGGGAATCTCCACGAACGCATCGCCGTGAATCACCTGGACGATGTCGGCGAGCCCGGCTGCCTTGACGTTTTCCGCCGCTTCCCCGGCGCGAACCGGGTCGAACTCGATGGTGGTCAGGCGTCCGCCGGTTTCCCGAAGGCCCAGACCCATCCAGATGCCGCTGTATCCACTGGCCCCGCCAATTTCCAGGACGCGCCGGGCCGAGGTGGAAGCGACCAGGATGCGCAGGAACCGGCCGTCTTCCTCGGAAACTGCCAGCTGTCCTTTGTCGGCGGCGCGAATTCGAGAGAGTACGTCCCGAACGGCAGGTGACGGGGACGTGCCCGAATCTCTGTTGGGCGACTGACCAACCAACTGCGGGCTCAGCCAGACGACCAGCACTAAAATGCCCGCGACGACACGCATAGCGCATTCTAGCCGGGCTGGAAAAACCTGCGTGCTATAGTGTGGCGTTTTCCGAGGTTCCACGGAGGCCTAGTGAGTCCTATTCTCACCCGCCCTATACGTGAGCAGCTCGAACACGACCGCATCATCCGGCAGCTCCAGGCACGCTACAAGCGTAAGCACGAGGTGGCGATCAACCCCGGCCAGGAACAGAATCAGTCGGTCATGGTCGGCGACCTTGCCGTCTATCCCGACTTGCTCCTCTATTCCACGGAGCGGTCGAAGCGACTCGAAGGCACGGTGGAAGTCGAAACCGGCGAATCGGTGAATCAGCTCGAAGCCCTCGCCGAGTGGGGCGTCTTCAGCAAGCTGAAGGCTCCGTTCTACTTGTACGTGCCGCCGCAGTGTATCGACTCGGCGCGACGGATCTGTGACGAGCACAAGTTTCCGGTCGCAGAGATCTGGACGTACCACCTCGCGCTGGATCAGGTCCGCTTCACCCAGGTCTACCGTTCGCCGAATGCGCCGAAACCGGTTGCGGATCGCAAATCGACCGAGCGCGAGAAGCCGGCGGCGGCCGCCCGCCCCGCAGCCAGCAAGCCAACGAAGACCGTTGTGGCGTCGAGGGGACCCGCGCCGCGCGCCGCACGCGCTGGGAAGGCGGGCAAAAGCGCGAGACCGACTGCGCCGGCCAAGTCCGCTCGATCCGCGTCGGCCGCCAAAGCGAAGGCCAAGTCGGCAAAGCCCACGGCCAAGGCGAGAACGGCCCGGAAGCGCCGGTGAACTGAGCCGGTCGTGCCGTTTCTGAGACTGACCCGCGACCGCCGCGGCTTCGAGCACACGTTTCTCCTCCATGCCGACGCTCCGGGGCTGCCGCCTCGCGTCCTCTATTGGTATCGAACCGCGCCGGGCGTTCTGATCGGCCGGCCGGCACTCGACGAGGAAGCGATCCGCGCCATCGAGGAGCAGCATCCTCATATCGAGTTCGACTGGCCGGCGATCCTGGCGCTGCGCGAGGCCATGCCGCCCGAGGAGGAGGCTGAAGCGCCGCCTCCGCGCAGCCGACGACCAAGTCGCCGAGAGGCGGCTCGTCCGCCTCGCACTCAGGAGCGTCCGCCGGTTGCAGAGGTTGTGGTTGAGGACGCCGCGATCGTCGATACCGGGAGCCTCGCGCCCGAACCCATCGCCCCATCCACGCGCGGTCTTCTCGAGGAGTTGGTCGGCCGCGAGATCGCGACGCGTCTCAGGGCTCGCTACGCCGAAATCATGGCCCGCATCCACGAGCAGGGGTTCGACGAGAGCGCCCTGGCCGCCTGGGTCGCCCGGGCCGAGCCCCTGGACCCCGACACCTGGCTCACTCCGGACGCTGTTCTCGAGGGCGTTCGCGACGCGGACGCCCGCTTCGAGCAGCTGCGCGCCACCATCCTCGGCGGCAAGTGAGGGGGACAGTCCCCCGGCAATTCTGTAAGGGGACTGTCCCCCGACACTTTCGTGCGGGGACTGTCCGCCCCGATACAATTGACTCTCCCCCGGAGGAATGAGCGCATGCGGTGGCTGCTGAGAGCGGGGAGGGTGTGTCTGATGCTGGCAGCGGTTGCGCCGGCCGCCGACGCGCAGCTTCGTCCCCAAATCATTGCGCAAGGCCTTTCCAACCCGGTCGCGTTCGTCCAGGACCCCACCTCCAACTCACGGTTCTTCATCGTCCAGCAGGGCGGCCTGATTCGCGTCCTCGACAACGGGCAGTTGCTCCAGACGCCCCTCCTCGACCTGACGACGGCTATCAAGAGCGGCGGCGAACAGGGGCTGCTCGGCATGGCGTTCCCGCCGAACGCGGCGGCCACCGGACGGTTCTTCGTCTACTTCACCAAGACACGGCCCGGTGACTCCGGCGGCAGCGACCTGGTGATCGCACGCTTCCGGCGCTCGTCGCCGACGGCGGCGACGGCGGATGCGGCCTCACGCTTCGACTTGATCTGGTCGAACAACCTGCCGTTCATCCCGCACCCTTCGAATGGCAATCACAACGGCGGCAACCTCGTATTCGGCCCCGACGGGTACCTCTACATCGGCACCGGCGACGGCGGCAGCGGCAACGATCCACCCAACAACGCCCAGAACCCGACGTCGCTGCTCGGCAAGATGCTGCGGATCGACGTCAACGTGGCCGACTCGCATCCCACCGGCTACACCATCCCGCCCGGCAACCCTTTCATCGGGACGCCAGCTCTTCCCGAGATCTGGGCGTTCGGTCTGCGCAACCCCTGGCGCTACGGCTTCGACGATGTCGGTGCCGGCGCCACCGGCGCGCTAATCATCGGTGACGTCGGTCAGGGTGCGCGGGAAGAAGTGGACTACGAGCCGGCCGGCGCCGGCGGACGCAACTACGGCTGGAGCATCCGCGAAGGCACGATTGCCACGCCGGGCGTGACCGGGCGCACGCCGGCCTATCTGCCGCTGACGAATCCGCTGTTCGATTATCCGAGAACGATCGGACAAGCGATCACCGGCGGCTTCATGTATCGCGGCACGCAGTTGCCGCCGGCCTATCGCGGGCGCTACTTCGTCGCCGATTCGTCGTCAGGTCTCGTTGCCTCGGTCGGCATCGCCGTGAATCCGGCGACTCGCGAAGCGGTGGTGACTGACGCAATCGATCACAGCGCGGAGCTCGGCGCGACGGTCGGAAGCATCGTGTCGTTCGCCCGCGATCGCGACGGTGAACTCTACCTGGTGACGTTCGCAGGCCGCGTGTTCAAGCTCACCAGCGCCGACGCGCCGGCCGCGCCGACTGGCCTGCGCTCGTCGATCGCCGGACGGACGGTCACGTTGTCGTGGACGCCGCCTTCGACCGGGCCGATACCGACCGGATACCGGCTCGAGGCAGGCTCGTCACAAGGTGCCGCGAACCTGGCAACGCTCGCCACCGGCGCGACGCCGTCGATCACCGTGCCGGGCGTCGGCGACGGGACGTACTTCGTGCGGGTTCGCGGTGAACGGAACGGAGTCGTCGGGCCGGCGTCGGCTGACGTGCAGGTCGTCGTGGCAGGGTGCCCTGTGCCGGCATCGCCAGGCGGCCTGACTTCTGCCGTGAGCCCGGCGAGGATCGTGACACTGACGTGGGGCAGCGTCGCCGGCGCAACTGGATTCATCGTCGAAGCGGCGAGTGCTCCCGGGGGGCCGGTGATAGCGTCGTTACCCGTCGGCAGCACGACCGCAGTCTCGGTTCCCGCGCCTCCAGGCACGTATTACGTGAGGGTTCGCGCGCTCAACGGCTGCGGCCCGGGCCAGACGTCGAACGAGGTAACGGTGCAGGTGCAGTAGCACCGCTCCCGGCGAGCTCGTGCTCGATCGCGTGTCGCGCGATTCGAGTGACGTACACGGTCACGGCAATCGTGGACACGAGGCCAAGGCCGATCATCGCGTAGTAGAGCGGGCCGCGCGGCTGCGCGGTCCCGCTTGCGAGCGACGCGAGGTCGCCGGCAACCTTGCCGGTGTAGACGTACATCGCCACGACCGGGAGCATGCCGATGCTGGCGGCGACGAAGTCGAGCAGCTTGATGCGGCTGAGGCCCAGCGCGTAATTGAGCAGCACGAAGGGC
>DATJFF010000265.1:0-29544 GCA_035495795.1 Vicinamibacterales bacterium | reverse complement strand
CATTGCCGAAGTCTTCAACCTGTTCA
Source organism: Vicinamibacterales bacterium (assembly GCA_035495795.1). GTDB lineage: Bacteria > Acidobacteriota > Vicinamibacteria > Vicinamibacterales > UBA2999 > VFZN01. The sequence continues at coordinate 29,518 of DATJFF010000265.1, read as the reverse complement.
ACCACGAGAACTACGGCGCCTACAACGGCCAGGTGAACTCAACGACGTTCGGCGCCCCGCGGCAGAACCTGCTCAACGCCTACCAGCCGCGCGTGATGCAGCTCGCGTTCCGCGTCGGCTTCTAGCGCCGAGTGGAGAGGTGCAAGGGTGCCGTTGCACCTTTGCACCTTTGCACCTTTGTACCAGTGCGTTTCCTCCTCTGCACCCGTGCACCCCGCACCGCGGCCGTGCACCCCTGCACGGCGGCAGCGCCGCCTCGACGCACCAGGCGCCCCGGAGTCTTACTGTCTCGCCGCTGTGGCAGGCGCCGGACCACCGGCGAGATCGTCGACGTTATACAGGCGACCGTTGGCGATCACCCGGCGTACTTTGAGCGTGTTGGCGATGTTCTCGAGCGGATCGCCGTCCAGCAGGATGATGTCGGCGAACTTGCCCGCCTCAATCGTCCCAGCGTTGAGGTTGAGCGCTTTCGCGGGGTTCACCGTTGCGGTCTTGAGCGCGTCGAACGCGCTCATTCCGGCCAAGGTGTAAGCCATCAGCTCGCCGTGCAGGTTCACGGCGTTCGGCGTGTCGGTGCCGGCCACGACCAGGCCGCCGGCTTTCATCACGTTCAGCACCATCTTGCCGCTGCCGCCGGCCGGGTCACCACCGCCTCCGGGATTGCCGCCGGCCGGCTGCCCTGCCACCTGCCGCTGAATCCATTCCGGATACAGCTTGAACCGGGCATCGTTCTTGAGCGCCGGATCGAGCTCGAACAGCTTGCGCGCGCCGCCGCCCGAGATCATCGGACAGAAGATCCGCGCGCTCTTCCCGAACAGCTGAATCACATCGTCGTAGGCGGTCTGCAGCGTCGCCATCTTCGGTGAGTAGCCGCGACGGCTCGTCGCCGAGGTGTGCTCGGTGTTGTCCACGCCGACGAACGACGCCGGGAAGATCTCGTGGGTGGCTACCGGCACGCCGATCGAGTGCGCGAACTCCACCATCCGCTTCTGCTGCGGATCCGGCAGCCGGACGTAGCTCTTGATCAGATCGTGCTCGAGCACTTTCGCGCGCTGCAGCTCCATCTCGAACTGGCTGACGCTGGAGATGGCAATGCCCATCTTGTAATAGACGCGGTTCCACTCCATCAGGTAGCCGGTGCCGTAGACGCGCGGGCCGGGCCGGACGCCCGCCTCGTTGGCTTCGCGGTCTTCAACGGCTTCGTAAGGCGTGTTCCCGGGGCTCCGCACGGTGGTGATGCCAAAGGCAAGCCACGCCCGTCCCTGCGCCGCGCCGTAATCCTTCTGCAGGTGCGAGTGGAACTCGGTGAGGCCTGGCATCACGGTCTGCTGCGAGGCGTCGACGAACTGCCCGCGCGAGTGGTTGGCATCCGCATGCGGAACAACGTTCACGATCCGGTTGCCTTCGACGAGCACGTCCACGTTGGTGCGCGGGGCCGGGCTGGTCATGTCGATCAGCTTGCCGGCGTGAACGACGATGCGGCTGGTGGGGATCGCCGGCGTCCATTGGAAGTCGAGCGGCACCGTACGCAACTCGCCGGTTTCGACGTCGAGGATCTTCAGGGCATCGTAGGACTGATAGAGGATGTGCCGCGAATCGCCCTGCCACGAAGGCGAATGGGCCAGCTCCGAAGTGACCGGGCGCGGCGGACCGAGCGCGGCGCCGTTCCGCGACACCGGCCAGATCGACAACAGGCCGCCGTAGATCCCTGCCATCTTCGTGCCGTCGGGCGACCAGGCCACCCCGCCGCCCCCGCGAGAGTCCACACCCATCATCGCGACCGGCGCCTGCCATTCGTCGGCGCCCCCGGTCGTAGAGATCGTCAGGACCTGGTTCGTCCCCTCGCGGAAGCGCGTGCTGAGCGGCGCCACGCCAGCCAGCGCCACGCGGGTGCCGTCAGGACTCCAGACGGGAGCGCCGGGCTGCGGCAGCGTGTCGTGGATTTTCGTGACCGTCCCGGCGGCGAGATCGAGGACTGAGATCTGGGCCACGCGCCACATTCCGTCAACGTTGAAGAACACGATTCGCTTGCCATCCGGCGAAAACGACGCGCCCTGCGGCTGGGTGCTCAGGTTCGTCACCTGCTTCGCCTGCCCGGTCTTCATGTCGCGGACCCACAGCTGCAGCTGCGGACTGGTCTTGTCCGACGAGTAGACGAGGCTCGCGCCGTCCGGTGACCACGCGGGATCAGTGTCCAGGGCCGAGTCGTTGGTCACGTTGACCGGTTTGCCGCCGCTCGACGGCACGACCCAGATGTCGCCAACCGCCGCGAACGCGATCTGACTGCCGTCAGGCGAAAGCGACGGCCGCACGATTCCCAGCACCTTGCGCGGCTTGTTGGAGGTGAAGTCGCGTACCCTGCGGGTGTACTCCGGGTGCGTGACCTGAAGCGTCGCGGTGAACGCCACGGTCTGCGGAGCCGGCGTGCCCAGCGTCCGCTTGCGGATCTTCCCGTCCGAAACGTAAAAGAACTCGGTCGGCGAAGACCACGACGCGCGAAACGCGAACACGTTCTCACTGCCGGTGATCGCGGTACCGCCCACCTCGTAACGGCTCTGGTTAGCCGAGGTGGCGTGGTAGACGATCTGGCCGTTCGAACTCCAGGACGGGGCGTCGAGCCTGGCGCCATTCACGGTCGCCACCTTCCGCTGCGACAGGTCCCCAACCGACACCGCCCAGATCGACTGGCTGTTCTCCCGCGTGGACGCGAAGGCAATCTCGCGATCGTCAGGCGACCAGGTCGGCATGAAGTCCTCGGATGGGTCCTTCGTCAACTGCCGCAGCTCGCCCGTTCGAGCGTCGAGCACCCAGATGTTGTAGTCGCTCCCGAGCGGATTGCCTCGATCCGACGAGAACGCCACTCGGGTGCCATCGTGAGACCAGGCCGGCTCACGATCGTCGAAGGGCCCCCACGTGAGCCGCTGCTGTCCCGAGCCGTCCGGGGCGATGCTCCACAGATCGTAGCCGCCGTCCTTGTAGCCGAAGTACGTGATCCACTTGCCGTCGGGAGACCAGGTGGGCTGCCGGGCATCTTCGTAGATGCCGGTCACGCGCCTGGCCGGGCCGCCTGCCGCAGGCACCGTCCAGATGCCGCCCTGGAGATCGATCGCCAGCGTGCGGCCGTCGGGCGAGATCGCGACCGACATCGAGGTCCCTTCCTGCACCGTCACGTCGATCGGTGCCGCAGCGGTCCGGCTCTGGCGAGCCAGCCCGGCCACCGCGAACACGACGACGATCGAGAGGACCGAGAAGAGGCGAAGCGAACGTCCCATTACGCACCCTCCAGAAAACGTTCAAACGGCAAGGGGAAACGCGCGCATTTTATGTCAGGTGCGACGAGTGCGACAGGTGCGGCAGGTGCGACTCGTGCGGCGGCAGCAGGTGCGACTGGGTGCGACAGGACTGGCCACCGCGAACTCGTCGTGAATTCTTCGAGCGAAGGTGGCTCAGGCTGGCAGCAGTGCGGCCACCTGCGCGGCACGCTCGCGGCAGAAGACGACCGTGCGCAGGCCGGCGTCGGGGGGCAACGCGGCCGCCCTGTCGATCGCCGGCACGAGGATGTCGAGCTCGGGACCCGCGGCGGCACCCGTCAGCGCCAGCCGAATCGGGTGAAACAGTGCCTTGCCCTTCGCGCTCGTGCGCTCCTTCACTTGCACGGCCGCAGACCGGAACGACTCGCGGTCGGTCAGCGGTCCGGCTGTATCGAGAACGGCCGCCAGCGCGCGCACGACCGCCCGCGCCTCCGGCTCCAGCAGTTCCTGCTTCATCGCGCTGTCAGCCAGGACCGCCTCGGCGCTGAAATGGAAGACGCTGTGGAGACGCTCCGGCAGCTGATTGAGGCGGTCGATCGACGCGGCGACACCCGGCAGCACCGCTTCGAGCCACTGGTGCCCGTCAGCAGAGAGCGGTGCCGTGACCAGGCCATTGTCACGAAGGAAAGGCAAGGATTCCGAGGCGAGACGGGCCGGCGACGCGGTCTTGAGGTAGTGCCGGTTCACCCAACTGAGCTTGTCTTCGTCGAACACGCCGGCGCTGTGGGAGACGTCTTCGAGGCGGAACCGCCTGGCGATGTCCATCGCCGGCATCAGCTCCTCGGCGCCGGTGCCCCAGCCGATCAGCGCGAGGTAGTTGACGAGCGCCTCCGGCAGATAACCCTTGGCGCGGAACTCGGCGACCGACGTCGCGCCGTGCCGCTTGGACAGCGGTGCGTGGTCGGGGCCGAGAACCAGCGAGAGGTGCGCGAACGCCGGTGGAGTCCAGCCAAACGCCTCGTAAACCAGCACCTGCCGCGGCGTGTTCGAAATGTGATCTTCGCCGCGGATGACGTGCGTGATTGCCATCAGCTGATCGTCGATCACGACGGCGTAGTTGTAGGCAGCAATCCCGTCCGATCGGACCAGCACCGGATCGCCGATCTGATCGGTGTGGAACCTCACCTCGCCCCGTACCAGGTCGTGAAACGTGACCTCGCGGTTCGCAGGGACGCGCAGCCGAACGACGGCGGGCTCGCCGGCCGCATGACGCCGGGCGCTCTCGGCCGGATCCAGGGCCCGGCACGTTCCGGCGTACCGCGGCGGCTGGCCCGCGGCGAGTTGCGCCTTGCGCTCGGCCTCGAGCGTTTCCGCCGAGCAGAAACACAGGTAGGCGTGGCCGCTGGAGAGCAGACGAGCGGTGTGCTCGCGATAGATGTCGAACCGCTCGGTCTGCCGGTACGGACCGTAGGCGCCGCCGGCGTCGACGCCTTCGTCCCACTCGAGCCCCATCCACCGCAGGTCCTCGAGAATCTTCGCTTCCGATTCCTTCGTCGATCGCTCGAGATCGGTGTCTTCGATGCGCAGAACGAACGTCCCGCCCTGTCCGCGGGCGAGCAGCCAGTTGAAGAGCGCGGTGCGCGCGTTGCCTACGTGAAGGTGACCGGTGGGCGAGGGGGCAAATCGTACTCGCATGTCCATTGTCGATTGGTGAATGACGATTGGCGATCTATTGACGATTCACGATTGAGGGATTGCGCCATTCAATTGACGATTGAGGCATTTGGAGATTGGCGATCCGGAGAATGACGACCGATGATTGGGGACCGGCCAGACCGACAGAGTGAGCCGGTGAACCTCTGCCCCCAATACTCCAATCGAATGCGGCAATTGCCCCAATCGTCAATTCACTCAATGAATCGTCAATCATCAATCCTCAATCGTCAATGGACGCGCGTGCCACGAGGGCGACGGCGTGGCACGCCATAGCCTCGCCACGTCCAGCCGAGTCCACGCCTTCGTTTGTCTTCCCTTTCACGCTCACCTGTTCCGCTGACACCCCGAGCGCTCTTGCGAGATTGGCACGCATCGCGTCGAGGTAGGGCACCAGCTTCGGGCGCTGGGCGATCACGGTGGCGTCCACGTTGACGACGCGGTAGCCCGAGTGACGAAGTTGGGCGGTCGCTCCCTCGAGCAGCTTGATGCTGTCCGCCCCCTTCCACGCCGGATCCGTGTCGGGGAACAGCCGGCCGATGTCGCCGGCCGCGGCCGCGCCGAGAACGGCGTCGGTCACCGCATGACAGAGGATGTCGGCGTCGGAGTGGCCGACCAACCCAAGTTCGAAAGGAATCGTCACTCCACCGAGGATCAGCGGCCGGCCGGCGGCGAGACGATGCAGGTCGTAGCCGGTGCCGATTCGTACCAGGCCGGTGGACTCGGTGGCTCGCTCCAGGCGGGCGCGAGCCGCGGCGAGATCCTCCGACGTCGTGATCTTCACGTTACCGGCGTCGCCCTCGACGAGGTGGACTGCGAACCCGGCACGCTCGGCCAGCATGGCTTCGTCGGTGACGTCGAGGCCCTCTGCATGCGCGACCTCGAAGGCGCGCGCGAGCACCTCGCGACGGAACGCCTGCGGTGTCTGCGCAAGGAAGATGTCCTCGCGGGCGAGCGTGGTCGCAATCGGCCGCGCTTCAGCGCCGCGACTGCCGCCCGCCTGCTTGACGGTGTCGCGGACCGGCAGGGCCGCGATCGCGGCTCCATGGGCAACTGCCGCCGCTATCGTGCGATCGATCACCGCGGGCGGCACGAACGGCCGCGCCGCGTCGTGAATGGCCAGCACGGTCGCGTCAGGCCGCGCGGCTCGAAAAGCGTTCTCGACGGAATCCTGGCGTCGCGGGCCTCCTTCGACGCAGCGCACCTGCGACCACCCCAGGGCCGCCAGGCGTGAGGTCATGGGTTCCAGATGTTCGGGCGGCAACGCAACCACCACCTCTGAAACGGAGGGCTGCGTCGCAAAGCGCTCGATGCTGCGTTCCAGGATGCTCTGCCCGGCAATCTCGATGAACTGCTTGGGCTGCCCGGCGCCAAGCCGCACGCCGCGGCCACCCGCGGCAATCAGGGCCGACACTACGGGCGGGTCAACGGGATTCACGCCAGCCATCGCCCCTCTTCCTGCCCGCCGCAGATGCGCTCGAGCCGCTCGGCGGTGCGGTCGAGCACGCAGGCAAGCCGGTCTTGCGCTGTGCCCGCCGGCGCGTAGACCACGACCAGTGCTTCGGTCGTCGCCGTCGTCACCATGGTGCGTGTCGAATCGGATGTCGGATTGCCGAACGGGCCCTCATCGTCGGCCACCGTGATCCGGCCCGCGACGTGCACCGTGTCCTTGCGGATGCCGGCGTACTCCTCGCCTTCGGCACCGAGCCGCAGGGTCGGCTCGCCGCGCATGCGGGATCGATCGTAGAGCCCGTAAGGCAGCTGGAATTCGACCGAGCACCAGTTGATCACGTCCACCATCGCGTTGATGCGTGGAACTCCGCCGCCCTTCAGGATCCGGCGGAGCAGCGCCTCGCTGGAGGGTCGCGTCTTCGTCGGGTCCAGGCCCACCCGTTTGTACATCGTGCGCACCGCCGCCGTCTCCTGCGGCGGCTGCGCGCGCAGAGCGGCCTCGGCTTCAGCCAGCAGCTGGTCGAGCGCCGCGGCGTGCTCGACGACGGACGCGGAGGTCCACCAGATCACGGCCGGCCGTACGATCGGCGACAGCGAGGGCGCAAGGTGAAATACTCCGACGGCCGACACGCCGCTATTGTAGCGGCCGGGGCCGAGCCAGCCCACCGTGTAGACTGGTGAACGCAATGATCGACCTGCTGCTGCACGCCGACCAGTACCTGGCGCTCTGGGCCAGCAACTACGGTTTCATCGTCTACGGCATCCTCTTCCTGATCATCTTCGCGGAGACCGGCCTGGTCGTGACGCCGTTCCTGCCCGGCGACTCGCTGCTTTTCGCAGCCGGGGCGCTCGCCGCCACCGGCGCGCTGCGGATTGAGCTGCTGCTCGGGGTGATGGCCGTCGCGGCGATCGCCGGCAATGTGGTCAACTACGCGATCGGACGGAAGGTCGCGCACCGGTTTTTCGACGAGAACCATGCGCCAACGCGCCTCGACCGCTTCGTGAAGCGCGACTACGTCCGCAAGGCCCACGATTTCTTTCTCAAGCACGGCGGCAAGGCGGTGGTGATGGCGCGGTTCGTGCCGATCGTGCGCACCTTCCTGCCCTTCGTCGCGGGCGGCGCGCAGATGCCCTATCAATCGTTCATGTTCTACAACGTGACCGGCTGCGTGCTGTGGGTCGGCATCTGCACCGGGGCCGGGTATGTGTTCGGCAACATCCCGGCGGTCAAGAACAACTTCGAGCTGGTCGTGCTCGGCATCGTCGGCGTGTCGCTGCTGCCGATCGTCTACGAGGTCGTCCGTTCGTTCACCAAGCGGGAAGCGTCGGCCTGAGCCTCGGCGTCGGGTGCCGGCCTGACGATCTCACGCACCCGGCGGGCCAGCTCGCGGACCTCGGTGGTCGGCGGATCGGGATCGGCTCGCGTCTCGATCGGCTCGTGGACGATCAGCGTGACGCGGCCGGGCCGGGTTGTCAGCTGGCCTTTGCGCATCACATGGCGGCTGCCGACGATTGACAGCGGCGCGATCGGCAGGCCGGCCTGGATCGCCAGGTAGAAGCTGCCGCCCTTGAACACCCCCACGCGTCCGTCCGCGCTTCGGGTCCCTTCCGGAAAAACGATCAGCGAGAGCCCCTTCGAGGTCAGCGAATTGGCCCAGCCGAAGATGCCCGAGCGGTCGGGACGGCTCCGATCCACGAGCATGTGACCGGTGCGTTTCAGGTGCGGCCCCAGCACCGGGAACCGGCCCAGCGACGCCTTCGCGATGATCCGCAGCTGGAACGGAATCCACCAGAAGATGACCGGAATGTCGTAGATGCTCTGGTGGTTGGAGACGAACACGTAAGTGCGGCCTGGCTCGAGCCGCTCGAGGCCGCGCACCTCGACCTCCACTCCGGTGGTCGCGAGGATCAGCCACGACCAGGCCCGCGCGCACCAATGGCCGAAGTAGCCGCGCTTGTCGAAAACGCTGGAGCCAACTGACAGCGTGCCGAGCAGCACAGTGTACACCCCGATTGCCGGGATCAGGAAGAACACGGTGCGGAGGAGATGAAAGTACTTGCGCAAGCCCTACTTGCCGGCGGCCGGCGTCGCCGCGCGCGCGGCCGGATCGGCGACGGGCACCACCGCTGGTGATGGCGCGGGAGTGGCCACCGACGCGGCCGGGGCCGCAACGGGCGGGGTCACGCCCGATCCTGGCGAGACGTGGGACCGCGATCGAGGTCGCTCTTCGCCGTGTACGCCCGCCGGCGCGACCTGGCTCGGATCCAGGTAACGGCCGAAGATCATCTTGCCGGCGGTAGTCTGCAGCACGCTCGTGACCACCACATCGATGGTCTTGCTGATCATCTTCCGGGCATTGTCCACGACCACCATCGTGCCGTCGTCGAGATAGGCGACGCCCTGGTTGTATTCCTTGCCTTCCTTCAGGATGAACACCTTCATGATCTCGCCCGGCAGGACCACCGGCTTCAGGGCGTTGGCGAGTTCGTTGATGTTCAGGACCTGGACGCCGCGCAGCTGGGCGACCTTGTTGAGATTGAAGTCGTTGGTGACGATCTTTCCGCTGAGCGAGCGGGCCAGCTCGATGAGCTTCAGGTCCACTTCGCGGACCTCGGGGAAGTCGGCGTCGGAGACAATCACCTCGGCGCCGGACATCTTCTGAATCTTCTGCAGGATGTCGAGGCCGCGGCGGCCGCGGTTGCGCTTCATCGAATCGCCGGAATCAGCGACGAGCTGCAGCTCCTTCAAGACGAACTGCGGAATGACCAGCGTGCCGTCGATGAACCCGGTATCGCAGAGGTCGGCAATGCGGCCGTCGATGATGACCGAGGTATCCAGAATCTTGTAGCGGCGCTCCGGCCCGGCTGCGCGGAAGAGACCCATGAGCCGCACCGGCTCCAGCCACTCCCCTTTGCGGCCGCCGATGACCAGCCCGAGGTACGGCAGCAGCAAGAGGACATAACTGTGGAGGAAGGCGACTCGCTGATCACCCGGGTCGGCCCAGAACAACGCCGCGCCGATCCCCTTGGCCAGTGCCAGCCCGATCGCGCCGCCGAGCAGCGCGCCGAACATGTGCGCGACCGGGGTCTCGCGCAGTTGCCACTCGAAGACGACGGCGAGAAGCGCGAGACCGATACCGAAGAGCAGGTTGGCAACCGGCTGCGGACCCAATGGGTGCAGCAGGAACGCCGTGTACACGACCGCCCCTGAAAACAGCAGGCGCGCAAGTATGAACCAGGCCATGACGCGAGACGCTCCAGTATGACGCCGGAATGACTAAGGGGAAAGGTAAGTCGGCGGCTGCCGGAGGTCAAGCATGTGCCGGCCGAACTCAGCCCTCGGCGGCGCGGACGTCTCTCGGTTCGAACTGCCCTTCCCAGCGCGCGACCACCACGGATGCCAGGCAATTGCCGGTCACGTTCACGGTTGTGCGCGCCATGTCCATGATTGCGTCGACGCCGAGGATCAAAGTGATGCCTTCGAGGGGCAGGTTGTAGCTGGCCAGCGTGCCAGCCAGGATGACGAGCGAGGCCCGCGGGACTCCGGCAACCCCCTTGCTGGTCAGCATCAGGGTCAGCAGCATCGTAATCTGCTGGCCGATGGAGAGCTCGACGTTGGCCGCCTGGGCCACGAATATCGCTGCCAGCGACAGGTAAAGGGTCGACCCGTCCAGGTTGAAGCTGTAACCGAGCGGGAGGATGAACGAGACGATGGGCCGGGGGACGCCGAACTGCTCCATGCGCTCGAGCGCCAGTGGCAGCGCCGCTTCGCTCGAGGTGGTCGAGAACGCAATCAGGGCCGGCTCCTTCATCGCACGCACGAACCCGCCGATCGGGATCCGGAACAGCAACATGACCGGAACGAGCACCACCGCCACGAAGATCGCCAGCGCGACGTAGAGCGTCAGCACCAGGTAGCCGAGGTTCCACAGCACGCCGAGCCCGCTGCGGCCGACGGTGTAGGCGATGGCGGCGCCGACGCCGATCGGCGCGTAGAGCATGATGATGTGCGTCACCTTGAACATCGTCTCGGCGAGCACTTCGCTCCACTGGACGATCGGCCGTCCCCGCTCCCCGAGCATGCTCAGACCGATCGCGAACAGCATGCTGAAGATCACGATCTGCAGCACGTCGCCGCGGGCCATGGCGTCGAACACCGAGGTCGGGACGATGTGGAGAATGATTTCCTGCCAGGTCTGCGGGTGCGCGGTGATCGGCGGCGTGCCGCTCGGCGGGGGCAGGACGAGGCCAACGCCAGGCTTCATGACATTGACCGTGAACAGGCCGATGAGAAGCGCCAGCGTGGTGACGACCTCGAAGTAGACGATGGCGCGCAGGCCCATGCGCCCGACGTCCTTGAAGTGCCCGGCCCCGGCGATCCCGGCCACCAGCGTCGCAAACAGCAGCGGCGCGATGATCATCTGGATCATCCGGATGAACAGTTGCGCGAACGGCCGGATCGCCTCGGATGCGTCAGGATTGGTGTTGCTGACGATGTAGCCCGTGATCAACCCGACGATCAGGCCCAGGACGATCTGGGTGGTCGGTGAGATCCGGGCTTTCTTCTGGCCGTCAGTGGTCGCAGGACTTGCCACGCACGCTCCTAGTGATAACGAAAAGTTCTGGAAGAGCTTATCCCAAGCTCAACTCAGGAGCACGTCGAGGGCTTCGCCGACGCTGCGCACGCCGATCAATTCCGCACGCCGTTCGCCATCCGCGCCTGCACCGGCGTCCGCGCCCGCATCCATGTTCGCAGCCGGCAATACCAAACGGGTAAACCCCATCTGCTCGGCTTCACGAATGCGGAGCGGCGCCTGCGGCACGCCCCGCACCTCGCCGCCAAGGCCTACCTCGCCGAAGACCGCGGTTCCGGAAGTAATCGGGCGATTGCGGAGGCTCGATGCCACGGCGGCGACGATCGCGAGATCAGCGGCCGGCTCCTCGATGGACATCCCGCCGGCGATGTTCACGAACACGTCGTCGCTCACCAGGTGGAGACCGGCGCGCTTTTCCAGCACCGCCAGCAGCAGCGTCAGCCGGTGCTGGTCCATGCCGACCGCCATGCGCCGCGCCATCCCGTAGCTGCTGGTGCTGACGAGCGCCTGGACCTCGACGAGGATCGGCCGCGAACCCTCGAGGCAACACAGCACCGCCGATCCGGGCGTCGCATGCGGACGCTCTGCCAGGAACAGCGCCGACGGGTTCGGTACCGGCTTCAATCCGGCTCCGGTCATCTCGAACACGCCCAGTTCGCTGACGGCCCCGAAGCGGTTCTTCACCGCGCGGACGACGCGATGCGCATGGTGGCGTTCGCCTTCGAAATACAGCACCGTATCGACGACGTGCTCGAGCGCTTTCGGGCCGGCGATATTGCCGTCCTTCGTCACGTGGCCGACGAGGAAGGTCGGCAGGTTGTGGCCCTTCGCCGTGAACAGGAACTGCGTGGCCGCCTCACGGACCTGACCGATGCTGCCGGGCGCCGACTGGAACTTCAGCGAGAACACGGTCTGCACCGAATCGATGACGAGGAGCTTCGGCTTGACGCGGCCGATCTCCTCGAGGATGCGCTCGATGCAGGTCTCGGCCAGCAGGTAGAGCGGAGCGTCGCCGACGCCCAGCCGATCGCCGCGCGACTTGATCTGATGCTCGGATTCCTCGCCAGAGGCGTACAACACCGGCCCCTGCGCGTGCGCGAAGTTCGCGGTCGCCTGCAGCAGCAGCGTCGACTTCCCGATTCCCGGCTCGCCGCCCAGCAGCACCAGGGATCCGGGCACGATGCCGCCGCCGAGCACACGATCGAACTCGCCGATTCCGGTCGAGAGCCGCGCTGAATGATGCGCCTCGATCTCCGAGTACCGCACCGCGCCCTGCGGCTGGCCGCCAAGTGCGTAGCGATGGCCAGCGGAACCGACCGCCGCCGGCTCGATGGCGCGCTCCTCGACGAACGAGTTCCACGCGCCGCAATCTGGGCAGCGGCCCTGCCACTTCGGCGATTGCGAGCCGCATTCCTGGCAGACGAAAACGGGTTTGGGGGCCTTCATCGCGCGACGTCGTTATTGTCTCATCGTCGCTGGGGTCTTGAGGTCTTGGGGTCTTGAAGGTTCAGTATTGCCTTTGGACGCGGGCGCCGAGCCGGCACAGGACTTCGTAGGGAATCGTGTCGATCCACGAGGCCATCTCGCGGGCGTCGATGGTCTGCGCTGCCTCGCGGCCGGCGGAGCCAAGGAACGTCACCTCGTCTCCGGGCGTGACGTCTTCGATCTCAGTGACGTCCACGGTCAGCATGTCCATGCTCACGGCGCCCACGATGGGGGCGCGGCGGCCGCGAACCAGCAGCGCGCCGCGCCCTTCCAGGCGCCGATCGAGTCCATCGGCATAGCCGGCGGGAACGACAGCGAGCGTGGTGGGGCGGGCGGCGGTGAATCGTGCACCGTATCCAACCGTCTCGCCGACGCGCACGCCTTTGACCGCCACCACGCGGCTGGTCAGCGACATCACCGGCTCGAGCGCGAGCGTCGTGTGAAGCGGCGGCGGAATCAGCCCATAGAGCAGCAGGCCGGGTCGGACGAAGTCGTACCAGGTGCGCGAATCGCGCACCAGGGCCGCCGAGTTCGCGGCGTGGCGCAGCCGCGGCCCGGCGCCGAGATCGTCGAGCACCCGGGTCACGGACTCGAACCGCCGCCGCTGGTCCTGGAACAGCGGCGACTCAGGGTCGTCGGCGGTTCCGAAATGCGTGTAGACCGCGTCGAGCCGCAGGTGCGGGCTCGCCAGCAGGGTGGGCAGCGTGCGCCGCACGTTGTCGTGGCGGAAGCCGAGCCGGCTGAGACCGGTATCGAGCTTCAAGTGATACGAGAGTGTCGTGCCCCTCGCCGCGGCGCCGGCCTCCAGCGCGGCACCGGCAGCAGGACTCGAAATCGTGGGCGTGAGGCCGTACTCGAACACCCCGCTCACGTCGCTCACACTCAGCGCGCCGAAGACGAGGATCGGTATTTGAATGCCGGACTGCCGGAGGTCCACTCCCTCCTCGATATCGGCAACCGCCAGCATCGTCGCGCCGGCTTGCTCCAGGGCCGCGGCGACCGGCCGCGCCCCATGCCCGTAGGCGTTGGCCTTGACGACGGCGATGATCCCCGGCGCCCGCGGCGTCCCGGCGCCGGCGGTGCGATTGAGCGATGCCTCGGCGCCGAGGTAGTCGCGAATGGCGCGGAAGTTGGAGGCCAACGCGTCGAGGTCGACGCGCGCGGACGTGCAGCGGATCACCGTCCGGATTCTAGAGCGGATCCCGAAGAGCGGTCAGCCGCAAATCACGCGTCATCCGTTCTTCAGTTTCCTCCCCCGCCTCCCTGAGCGAGGTTCGCAAAACGTGTCTGCTCGCGCAGGAAGGCGAGCTTGATGGTTCCGGTCGGACCGTTGCGCTGCTTGGCGATGATGATCTCGGCGACGCCGTCGTTCTCGCTCGGCTCGTCACCCAGCTTGTACATCTCCTCCCGGAAGATGAGGCAGACGACGTCGGCGTCCTGCTCCAGCGCGCCTGATTCGCGAAGATCGGAGAGCTGAGGCCGCCTGTCGGAGCGCGCCTCGGGGGCCCGCGACAGCTGCGAGAGCAGGACGATTGGGACGCTGAGCTCCTTGGCGAGCCCCTTCAGCGAGCGGGAGATCGAGGCCAGTTCGAGGGTGCGGTTTTCGAACCGCCCGCGGCCGGTCATCAGCTGGACGTAGTCGATCGCCAGCACGCTCAGCCCGTGCTCGGCCTGGAGGCGTCTGGCCTTGGCCCGCATCTCCATCACGCCGATGCCGGCCGTGTCGTCGATGAACAGCTGTGACTCGGACAGCGTCTGGAGCGCGTGCGAGATCTGCCCGTATTCCTTCTGGCCGATCTGCCCGCTCAACAGGCGATAGGTGTCGATCCGCGCCTCGGACGCGAGCATGCGCATGAACAGCTGCTCTTTCGACATCTCGAGGCTGAAGAAGCCGGCGATGCCGCCGTGGGTCGCGACGTGCTGGCAGATGTTCAGCACCAGGCTCGTCTTGCCCATCGAAGGCCGGGCCGCGACGATCACGAGGTCGCCGGGCTGCAGGCCCCGCGTCTTCCGATCGATGTCGTCGAACCCGGTCGCGACGCCGGTGATGTAGCTCTTGTGCTCGAACAGCTTCTCGATCTTCGGGAAGCTCTCGTTCACCAGATCCTTCATCGCCACGAAGCCGGCTTTGACCCGGTCCTCCGCGACCGAGAAGATCGCGCTCTCGGCATCGTCGAGAATCAGGTCTGCTTCCTGGTCGGCCTCGTAGGCGTTGGCGAGGATCTTGTTCGCCTGGAAGATCAGCGCGCGGAGCGTCGCCTTCTCCTTGACGATTTGCGCGTAGTACTCGACGTTGGTGGAGCGTGGGACCCCATCGATCAGCGAGGCGATATAGGCGGGGCCGCCGACTTCCTCGAGCTCGCCGTTGCGCTCGAGCGCGTCCTTCAGGGTGACGAGATCGATCGGCTGGTTGCGCTCCGAAAGATCCGACATCCGCTCGAAGATCCGGCGGTGTGCGTCGCGGAAGAACGCGTTCCCGTTGATGACCGCTGCGGCCAGGTTGAATGTGTGGTTGTCGATCAGGATTGCGCCGAGGACCGAGCGTTCCGCCTCGAGATTGTGCGGAAGCGTGCGAGCGGGCGCGGCAGTCTCGGCCAAGCGTCGAACCTTCTGGGGATGAGGGATCCGGTCCAAACGAAAACGAGGGAGCCGCCACTGTAGCGGCTCCCTCGGCTTCTGGGAAGCGACCAAACCGCGCCGACGCTCGGAATGGTGCGGTAGGTGCGGAGACGGGCCGACTCCCGGCCTGCTCTATTCTTCCTTCACAACCGCCACGCGCACCTGCGCGGTGACGTCGCGATGCAGCTTGATCGGCACCGACGTTTCGCCGAGCGCCTTCAACGGATCCGGCAGCAGGATCTTGCGCCGATCGATGTCGAAGCCCTTGGCCTTCAGCAGGTCGGCGATGTCGGCGTTGGTGACCGACCCATAGAGCTGGTCGTTCTCGCCGACGCGGCGGGCGACCGACAGATCGAGGGCGGTCAGACGCGTCGCGATCGCCTCGGCGGCGCCGCGCTCCTCGGCTTCGCGCGCCTCGACGATCTTCCGCTCGCGCTCGACCCAGCGCTTGTTACCGTCGGTCGCCGGCAGGGCCAGCTTCCGCGGGAGAAGGTAGTTGCGGGCGAAGCCGTCCGCCACCTTGACGATCTCGCCGCGGCGGCCGACGTGCTCCACGTGGTCTCGAAGAATCACTTCCATGGTGCTCAACCCCCGCTAGTCCGACGCGTAGGGCAGCAGCGCGAGCTGCCGGGCGCGGAAGATGGCGACCCGCAGCGCCCGCTGGTGCTTGGCGCAGGTGCCGGAAATGCGGCGCGGCAGCACTTTGCCGCGCTCGGGGACGAAGCCGCTCAGCAGCTTGACGTCCTTGTAATTGATGTCGTCGATCCGGTCCGCGCAGAACTTGCAGACCTTGCGGCGGCGGAACAGGCCGCGGCGCTGGCCGCCCTGCTTGTCTCCGGCTGCCGTTCCCTTGCCCTTGCCGCCCGGGCCGCTCGGCTTCCTGCCTCCAAATGGCATTGTGATACCTCTCCTACGATTCCAGGTCCGCGCCGTCGTAGGTCACGTCGGCGTCGTCGTCGTTGTCGTGCTGCGGTCCCTCGCCGGGCTGCCGATCGGGCGGCAGGCCGCGGGCGATGCGGCGGCGGCGCGAAGCCTCGGTCCGCTTGGTGCGGGCCCGATCCGCGACCTCCTGCTTCTGGTCGACGCGGACGATCAGGTGCCGGATCAGCCCTTCCTGGTTCTTCAGCCGCCGGTCGAGCTCCTTCATCAGCTCGCCGCCGCCCTGAATCACCTGCAGCACGTAGAAGCCTTCCTTGTGCTTGCCGATTTCGTAGGCGAGTTTGCGCCGGCCCCACGGATCGGTCTTCTCGATCGTGCCGCCCATGCGCGAGACGATGCCCTCGACCTGCGTCTGCAGTTCGGCGACCTGCTGTTCGGTCGCCTCGGGCACCAGGATGTAAATCAGCTCGTACGTACGTCCAGTCATCGAGTCTCCCTTATGGACGAAGCAGTCAAGGCAAAAGGCAGAAGGCTCAAGGCAGAAGAAGAACTTACTGACTTCTTTCTGCCTTCTGCCTTGTGCCTTCTGCCTTCCTCTTCGGCCACGTTCGTGGCAAGGGTTTACGCGTCTTGCCTCTCTGCGGCGTTGAACGCGTTCATCACGCGTTCGATTCCCTCGGCCAGGAACATCTCCGAGGCATCCGCGGCCCGCAGAACTGCCGCTGATATCGTCTCACGCTCCTCCGGTCGAAACCGGCCGAGCACGTGATCGGCCATACCGGGGCGTCCCACGACGCTCCCGTCAGGCCCTTCAATTTCCCCGCGCCCGACCCCGATGCGGAGCCGGGCGTATTCGTCGGTTCCCAGCGACTGGGCAATCGACTTCAGCCCGTTGTGGCCGCCGTCGCTCCCGCCTCGACGCGCCCGCAATCGGCCGAGCGGCAACGCCGCGTCGTCGGTGACCACCAGGAGATCCGGCACCTCCACCTTGTAGAACCCGGCGAGCCCTGCCACCGCGCGTCCGCTCAGGTTCATGAACGTCAGCGGCTTGCAGAGCAGCACCGCCTGGTCGTCGCGAACCGTTTTCGCCGCAAGGCTTTCGAACGATTCGCGCCACTGCTGCACGCCCCAGCGACGGGCGAGCTCGTCGATCACCTGAAACCCGACGTTGTGCCGGGTCTCGCGGTATTCGGCGCCCGGATTGCCAAGCCCGACGACGAGCTTCATGTCCGTTTGCGCACCTGCGCCATCTGCGCAATCTGCGCCATGTGCGGCGCCTACTTCTTCTTCTCGGGCTTGGCCTCGCCTTCCTTCTCGGTCTTGCCCTTCTTGATGACTTCAGGCTCAGCCGCACCAGCCGCACCAGCCGCAGGAGCCGCAGCCACCGGAGCCGCCGCACCTTCTGCCGCCGGCGCTTCCTCGACGACCCGCAGCGTCACGACGTGCGCGAGCATCGTGTCGGCGTCATCCACCGGCTGCCAGGTCACGTCCTTGGCGACGTCGCGGAGGTAGATGGCGTCGTTCATGCCGAGGTTCGAGACGTCGATCTCGATCGCGTTCGGAATCTCCGCCGGCAGGCACTCCATCTCGATCTCGCGGTGCACGAAGTCGAGCACGCCGCCGTCGACCTTGACGCCGCGCGGCTCGCCCTTCAGCACCACCGGCACGGTGACGCGGATGCGGCGATCCATGTTCACGCGGTAGAAGTCCGCGTGCAGCGGCTGGTGGGTAATGGGATCGAGCTGCACCTCCTTGACCAGCACGCGCGAGTCGCCCTCGCCCTGCACCTTCAGCGTGATGAGGGTGTTCATCCCCGAGCTGGAGTGCAGGATCCGCATGAACGGCTTGGGATCGACGGCGACCGTCAGCGGCGCGATCTGATCGCCGGCCTTCTGGGCGCCGTAGACCGTGGCAGGAATCTGCCCGGCGGCGCGGGTGCGGTTGTTCTCGTTCTTTCCGACGGTGGTGCGCTTGACGGCTTCGAGTACGGCTTCCATGGGTTCCTTCGCTGTCAGGCTCTAGACTCTGGGCTCTAGGCTCTCTAAGTACTACACGAACAAAGACGAGACCGACGTTTCCTCGTGGATGCTGCGGATCGCCTGCCCGAGCAGGCGGCTCACCTTCAGCTGCACGATCTTCTGGCACTTTTCCTTTTCGGGGGCGAGCGGAATCGTGTCGGTGATGACCAGCCGCTCGATCGGCGCCTTCTCGATCCGCTCGATCGCCGGTCCCGACAGCACGCCGTGCACGGCGCAGGCAATCACCCGCTCGGCCCCGGCGTCGATCAGCCCCTGGGCCGCCTTCTGAATCGTCCCGGCGGTGTCGATGATGTCGTCGGCTATCACGCAGGTGCGCCCGCGCACTTCGCCGATGACGTTCATCACTTCCGCGCTCCCGTCGTCGGGACTGCGCCGCTTGTCGATGACGGCCAGTTCGGCGTTGAGCCGCTTGGCGTAGGCACGGGCCCGCTCGGCGCCGCCCGCGTCGGGGGCGACGATCGTCAGGCGCGGGAAGTCCTGTCGCGATAGATGGTCGATGATCACCGGAGCGGCGAACAAGTGATCCACCGGGATGTCGAAAAACCCCTGAATCTGCGCCTTGTGCAGATCCATCGTCAGTACACGATTGGTTCCAGCCGCGCTCAGCACATTGGCAACCAGCTTCGCCGAGATCGGCACTCTCGGCTTGTCCTTGCGGTCCTGCCGGGCGTACCCGTAGTACGGCAGGACGGCGGTGATGCGGGCGGCTGACGATCGGCGGAAGGCGTCCACCATGATCATCAACTCCATGAGGTGCTGATCG
Source organism: Vicinamibacterales bacterium (assembly GCA_035495795.1). Taxonomy (GTDB): domain Bacteria; phylum Acidobacteriota; class Vicinamibacteria; order Vicinamibacterales; family UBA2999; genus VFZN01. The sequence continues at coordinate 10,722 of DATJFF010000265.1, read as the reverse complement.
ACCGGCGCCGAGGTCGGCTGGATGATGAAGACGTCGGTGCCGCGGATGTTCTCATCGATCTGGAACGAGACCTCGGTGTCCGGAAATCGGCGCAGCCGGGCTTGACCCAGGCCGCAGCCCAGGAAATCCGCGATATCGGCAGCGAGCTTTGGATGCGCGCTGCCGGAGAAGACCTTCAAATCGCCAAAACCGCTCGGTCTCATGGTGAAACTGGTTGGGGCGGAAGGATTCGAACCTTCGAATACGGGTTCCAAAGACCCGCGCCTTACCGCTTGGCCACGCCCCAACGCACCGGGGCAAATCGTTATCGTATACGGGTTTCCCCGGCTGAGGCAACCGGCTTCGGCGGCGCTGCGGCATGATATCGCCCGAGTCGTTGATACTCGGCGCGATTCAGCGTCCGGGTCGCCAGCACCGTCCAACCCGGGCGGGCCAGGTCCCGCGCGGTCCGCCGGGCGGCATCGGCGCGCTCGAACAGCCCGTATACCGCCGATCCGGAACCGGACATCGCGGCCCTCACGGCGCCGGCGTCCAGAAGTGCCTGCCGGATCCGGCCAATGGTCGGATGGTGGCGAACGACCGGGGTTTCCAGGTCGTTGCACAGCACCGCGGCCCAGTCCGGCCAACCGGGCGGCTGCCGGCGGCCCACGGGCTCGCGCCGAGGCCGCCTGGGCTCCTCGTCGAACCACCGATACGCTTCGACCGTCGCCACGCCAAACCCCGGCTTGATCAGAACGACGTAGACCTTCGGCAGATCGGCGAGTGGGTAGATGTCGTCGCCGCGGCCGAGGCCGAGCGCCGTGCCGCCGACCAGGAAGAAGGGAACGTCCGCGCCAAGGCGAGCTCCGATCCGCGCCAGCGCCGCGCCGTCCAGGCCCAGCTTCCAGAGGCGATTGAGGGCGATGAGCGTGACGGCGGCATCCGCGCTGCCCCCGCCCAGCCCCGCTTCGGCGGGAATGCGTTTGTCGAGCGTCACGCACAAATCGCGCGGTTCGCCCCGTCGCCGCTGGGCCGTGCGCCACAGCAACGATGCCGCCTTCCACACCAGGTTACGGCGATCGGTCGGGACGCCGGGGGCGTCGCACTGAATCTCGAACGAGCCGGGCCGGAGCCGCACGGTCACGGTGTCGGCAAGCGCCAGCGACTGAAAGATCGTCCGCAGATCGTGATAGCCGTCGGCGCGGACGCCGAGAACGCGCAGGTCGAGGTTGACCTTCGCGAAGGCTGGCAGCGACAGGATCATGGAGTGCGCAGCGGCGCGACCGACTTGAGCTCGTCGAGGCTCATCGGCTCGGCGTCAGGGGGAATCGAGATCTCGAATGCGGCGGCGTCGATCGACGTGTTCATCTCCAACTGTTGCACGGCCGCGCTGAAGTCGACACGCCCGTCCGCCGATCGCAGTCGCACCTCGCGGGGAACGCCGTTCCGGACCAGCCGATAGTCGGCCTGCCAACCGCCGGCATCAACGGCGGTCAGTTGCCAGGCACCGGCCTGCTGGCGCATCAGCACCGTTCGTTGGCCGGAAACCTCCACCGCTTCCCAACCGCCAGGCCACTGACGGCCGTTCGCCGCGGCGCCCGCACCGACGCAGCCGCCAAGCGCTTGCAGGAGATCGTCGGCGCTCAGGGCGAGACCGGTGAGCCGTTCCACCACTTGTGCCACGGGCGCATCGTCCAGCACTCGATGATCGCGTGGGAGCAATAGCGTCGCACGCTCCGACCGGGCTGCAAGAATGAACAACGGTGCGCCGAACGGCGCCACGCCCTCGAGCCGCACCGACCCACCGCGCTCCAGGCCGGCGATGACCCGGCCGCCTACGCGCTGATCGCCGGCGTGCCCGGATAACGATAGCTCCGCGGTCATCGTGCGCAGGCCCGCGCAATGCGTCGTGAGTGCGTCGAAATGGCTGACCGCGTCAGGCGCGGGGGCCGCCGTCCCCGACGGTCGGACCGGGGCCTTTGCCGCGCACGACGCGGCAACGACAGCGGCGAGAACCAGAGCAGGCAGCCTAGCGGCGGCGCCGCCCATCGCGAATCTTCTTCTCGATCGCGGCGGCGTCGATCGACTCGCCGTCACCGGCGAGCGCGCGCTGCCAGGCCGCCACGGCCTCGGTCCACTTGCCCTGCCGGGCGAGAGAATCCCCGTGATGCTCCTGGATCACCGAGTTCGCGGGCACCGCGGCAGCGGCCTTCGCCAACGGCTCCGCGGCCTCGGCGACCTTCCCCTGTTTCAGGAGCGCCCATCCAAGGCTGTCCAGATATGCGGGGTTGTCCGGCTCCACGCGCAGCGCACGCTCGATCAGCTCGACGGCTTCCGAGTACCGGTCGGTCCGGTCAGCCAGCATGTAACCGAGATAGTTGAGCGCGTTCGAATCCAACGGATCGCGTTCGATCATGCCCCGCAGCTCGCGCTCCGCGTCGGCAACACGGCCGGCCTGCTCGTAGAAGTTGGTCAGCTTGAGCGTGAACTCGTCGCTCTCGCCGAAGGCGGTCTCCGCCTGCTCGATCACTTTCACCGCATCGTCGTACCGTTTCTGCGAGGCGTAGGTGTCGGCGAGAGCAAAGGCCAGCTCCGGGCTGCGCGATTCACCCTTGATCGCGCCTTCGAGGAACGAGATCGCCTCGCTCGCCCTGCCCAGCCTCGACAGCGCCTGTGCACGCAGGCTGATCAGGCGCATTTCCTCCGGGTGCTTCTTGATGGCATCGCCAGTGACCGCGAGCGCACGGTCGTTCTTCCGGGCGATCAACAGCGCCTGTGCCAGGTACAGGTCGTAAGCGGCTTCGTCCGGTGAGAGGTCCTTGGCAGCGGTAAAAGCATTCACCGCGGCATCGAACTCGCCGAGCTGCTGGTAGGCAAGGCCAAGTTGCGCGAGCACCGAGGCGCCGTCTCCCTCGCGTCCCTTGGTGCGGGCGGCAAGGTCTTTCGTGAGCGGCGTGACCACCTCGACGACCTTGCGATACTGGTACTGATCCATGAGCGTGCGGGCCAGCGCGTTCAGCCCGGCAAGGCTCGTGGGATCGATGGCGAGAATACGGCGGGCCGCGTCTTCGGCGCCCTTCCCGTCCTGCATCTGCCGCGACGCCATCGACGACAGATAAAGCAGGCGGGTGTCGTCCGGGCTCGTCTTGAGGAGCTCGGTCAACGTGTCCTTCGCGCGGGATGCACCCACTCCGCCCGGAACGTTGAGCAGGGCCGTGACATAGCGCAGGCGCAGGTCCCGGCTCGGCTGCCGCACGCCTTCGATCGCCTGGCCATACGCCCCAGCCGCTGCGGCCCAGCGGCCAAGCTTTTCGTACATGTCGGCAAGCGACACGTAGTAGCGCGGATTGATCTCCGCGGCCTGCGCCAGTGCCTCCGCAGCTTCGAGCATCTCGCCCTTCGACGACCGCGCCTCGGCCAGCAACACGAACGGCTCGGCGAGATAAGGCGCTTGCGATGCGACCGCTTCGAGCGCGGTGACCGCGTCGTCTGTTTCTCCGGCCCGCAGCAGCAGGCGGCCGTAGGCGATCTGCAGGCTCAGATCGGTCGCCATCGCTGGAGTACCGCGAATCGCTTTCAGGTGATCGATCGCTTTCGATCGCGCGGCCTCCTCGTTTGTCCCGGCCGGTGGTTGTCCCGCGCCCTCGGACCACGCCGAGTAGACGAGCGCGAGAATGCGATGCGCCTCGACGTTGTCTTTGTCGAGCTTGAGCGCGCGCTCGGCGGTGGCCTGCGCCTCCGGCCCCTGATTCTGACGTGCGTAAAGACCCGCGCGTTCGGCGAGGACCTCGGCCGACTTCGGGTCCAGTTTCTCGGCGCGGTCGAGTGCGGCCAGCGCACCCTTGACGTCGCCGTCAGACTCGAGACGCCGTGCCAGCATGAAGTCGTAATACGCCTGCGCCGAGGTTGCCGATGCCGGCGGCGGAGACGGATTCTGAGCAGCAGCCGCTTGCCCCGACAGCAGCAGGGCAAGCACCGCCGTCGCGGGCATCACGCGCATGTCGATGATTCTGACCGGTCGATTCGGCGGTGTATAGTCCTTTTATGCCCGTCGACCAGGAACTGCTGGAGATCCTCGCGTGTCCGGCCTGCAAGACGCCCGTGACGCTCGTGAAGGACGGGACGGCCCTCAAGTGCGACAGCTGTCACCGGGTGTATCCGATCAAGGACGACATTCCGGTCATGCTGATCGACGAAGCCACGGTCGAGCCCTGAACCCGCGCGCGATTCTGCTGGTCCGGTTGCGAATGATCGGCGACGTCGTGTTCACGACGCCGATCCTCGCTGCGCTCAAGCAGCACTTTCCCGACGCGCGCCTCACCTACCTGGTCGAAAACGCGGCCGCGCCTGTCGTCCGCCACAACCCTCACATCGACGACTTGCTGATCGTGGAGCGCCCGCGCGGATTCGATCGGCTGCGGTATGACTGGACGCTTGGCCGGCGGCTGCGCCGCGAGCGGTTCGACATCGCGATCGATCTGCACGGCGGTCCTCGCGCGGCGTGGCTGACCCGCGCCTCGGCCGCACCGATGCGGATCGGCTATGCGCTGCCAGGCCGCCGTCTCGCTTACACGCATCGGGTTGCGTGGACCCGGTCGCTGCTGCCCCCGCGGCACTCGGTCCTGAACCAGTGGGACCTGCTCGGGCCGCTCGGGATCGGCCCGGCCGATCCGGCGCGCAATCCGGTGACGATGGCGCTGGATCCGGTCGCGATCCAACGCGTCGACGAACGGCTCCGCGATGCAGGTCTGAGTAACGACGCGCGCCTGGCGGTGTTGCACGTGAGCGCCGGCAACCCGTTCCGGCGCTGGCCCGCTGAGCGTTTCGCCGAGCTGGCCGCCGCTCTCGCGACGCGACCCGCGCCGCTGCACGTGATCGTCACCTCCGGTCCATCGGAAGCGGATGCCGCCAGCCGGGTTGCGCTGCTGGCGCGCCGGCTCGCCCGCGACGACGGTGAGCGGATCGTGCGATGCGGCGAGTTCGACCTCGAGGAGCTGGCCGCTCTTGTCACGCGTGCGCACTTGTACATCGGCGGTGACAGCGGCCCCCTGCACATTGCGGCAACGACGCGAACGCCAGTCGTCGCGCTCTTCGGACCAACGCTCCCCGAACGGTCGCTCCCGTGGCGCGACCCGGCAATTCCCTCGATCGGCGTCGACGCCGGTCCCCTGCCCTGCCGTCCGTGCCATCAGCGAGCGTGCGTGCCGGGAGACTTCCGCTGCCTGACCGGGATCACCGTGGCCCAGGTCCTCGCCGCCTGCGAAGCTGCGCTTCGCCAAACGTAGGTTCTCACGGAGGGTTCAAAGCACGGGGGTTCAAAAGCACGAGGGTTCAAAGCACGAGGGTTCAAAGCACGGGGGTTCAAAAGCACGGGGGTTCAAAGCACGCGCGTTCAAAGGCCCCGGGGCAAACACGCATCCTCTGGTCTTCCAGACCTGACAGGTCGCAGAAGGCCAGCAACCTGAGGGTGCCGAATCGACAATCCCGCAATCACCAATGAACGCCAATCGCTGAACCCTCCAGTCAGCCAACGAATCGTCAATCGCCAATCCCAATCGGCAATGGACGCGCGAGCCGTCGTATGCTGGTGGCGAGCCATGCTGTCCGTCCCGCTGACCGCTAACACTCCGCACGAACGCCTCGAGCGCGTCGGCGTGTTTGCGCTGTTCGGAATCGGGGCGACGATGCTGTTCTCCATCGCCGCTGCCCAGATCCTCCTCGGGCTGTCGGTATTGTGCTGGCTGGTTCTGCACCTGTCCCGCCGGATCGAGGTGAACGCGCCGCCGTTCTTCTGGCCGCTGGTCGCCTACGCCGCCGCGACGCTGGTCGCGGCCGGGTTTTCGCTCGACCCGGCCATCAGCCTTGCCGACAGCAAGCAGCTGTTCCTCTTTCTCCTGGTCCCGCTCGTCTACGACTTCGCACGCGGCCAGCGGGCCGACACGCTCCTGACGATCATCATCTCGGTCGGGGCCGCCAGCGCGTTCGTCGGCATCGTGCAATACGGCATCCTGAACTACGACAACCTCGGACGACGGATGCAGGGCACGCTCTCGCACTGGATGACCTACTCGGGCACGCTGATGCTGGTGATCTGTGCCAGCCTGGCCCGGCTGCTGTTCGGTTCGCGCGATCGCCTGTGGTCGGCGTTCGTGCTGCCGGCGCTGCTGGTGTCGCTCGCGCTCACCCTCACCCGCGGCGCGTGGCTGGGCGCGGCGGCCGGCGCGGCGGTGCTGTTCCTGATCAAGGACATCAGGCTCACGGCCATCATTCCGGTGGTCGCGGCCCTCGCCCTGTTCGTCGCTCCCGACGCGCTGTCGAACCGGATGAACTCGATCGGCGACATGAGCGACCCGACCACCCGTGACCGGGTCGCGATGCTCGAGGCGGGCGTGGCCATCGTCCACGATCACCCGTGGACCGGCGTCGGACCCGACATGGTCGGACACGTGTACGCCGACTACCGTACCGCCGCGGCGGTGCAGGCCAACAACCCGCACTTGCACAACGTCCCGATGCAGGTGGCAGCGGAACGCGGCCTCCCGGCGCTGGCAGTCTGGATCGTCTTCATCGGGTCGGTCATCGTCGGGTTGTGGCGGCTGCGTCGAGCCCCCGGCGTGCGCCCGCTCGCAACCGCCGGGCTGAGCGCCACGGCCGCGATGCTGGTCGCCGGCATGTCCGAGTACAACTTCGGCGACTCCGAGTTCCTGATGCTGTTTCTCGTCATGGTGACGCTGCCGTTCGCGGCAGCCCGCGGCGACCGCGACGCGGGATGAAGGCGCCCGCGCTTCCCGTCCTCGCCGCCGAGCGGGCCCGCGGCCTCATCGACAGTTTCTCCTCGGCAACGGTGCTCGTCGTCGGCGATGTGATGCTCGATCGTTTCCTGTTCGGGCGCGTCAGCCGCATCTCGCCGGAGGCGCCGGTCCCGGTGGTCGTTCACGATCACGACGAGTACCGGCCTGGCGGGGCTGCCAACGTCGCGCACAACATCGTCGCGCTGGGCGGCGGCGCGGTGCTGGTGGGCGTGGTCGGCGATGACGACGATGGACGATCGCTGGCGGCCGAGCTCGCCGCGCGCGGCGTCCGCGCCAACGGACTCATCACCACGCCCGACCGCCGGACGACGACCAAGGTCCGTGTGGTCACGAGCCGCAACCAGCAGGTCGCCAGAATCGACTACGAGGCCGATGGCGATCTGGATCGCGCAAGCGAGGACGCTCTCGCCGACGTCATCGACCAATATCTCGAGGAAGCGGGCGTCCTGCTGGTGTCCGATTACCAGAAAGGCGTGGTGTCACGGCGCCTGATGGCGCACCTCGTCGCCCGCTCGCACGACCGGCCGATACCATTGCTGATCGATCCCAAGGTCCCGCACCTTGATTTCTACCGAGGGGCGACGCTCGTCACACCCAATCACATGGAGGCCGAGACCGCGTCGGGACGCCGCATCCGGGCGATCGACGACGCGCGGGAGGCAGCGCGAATCATCGTCGAGCGATCGGGAGTGGGCGGTGTGCTCATCACGCTCGGCGAACGCGGCATGTGGCTTTCCTGCGACGGCGTTGAAGGCGCGCTTCCCGCCACCGCGCGCGAGGTGTCCGACGTCACCGGCGCCGGCGATACGGTCATCGCCACACTCGCCCTCGCGCTGGCCGCCGGCGCCAGCGTCGCCGAGGCCGCTGCACTCGCCAACGAGGCGGCCGGTGTTTCGGTAGGCAAATTTGGCGCCGCGACCGTTAGCGCCGACGAGTTACGCCACCGATTCGCGTCCTAAAGAGACCACGAAGACCCGAAGGACACGCGGGACGCACGAAGGCCTCTCTTGGAAAGCACGCGTGTCACGCGTGACACCCAAGGAGAACTCTTCGCGCTGTCTTCGTGCTCTTCGTGCCTTCGTAGTTTCTCTTCGTCAGTGGCGGAAGTGGCGCCTCCCCGTGAACACCATCGCCAGGCCGCGCTCGTCGGCGGCGGCGATGACCTCGGCATCGCGGACCGAGCCGCCCGGCTGCACGACCGCGGTGGCGCCGGCGGCGGCCACCGCATCGAGGCCGTCACGGAACGGGAAGAACGCGTCCGACGCCGCCACACTCCCCTTGAGGACGTCGGCGGGGCTGGCTCCCCACCCGGACGCCTTGGCAACCGCGACCCTGACGGCATCGACACGGCTCATCTGACCTGCTCCAATGGCGAGCGTCCGCACGGCATCGGTGAAGATCACGGTGTTCGATTTCACATGAGCCATCACCCGCCAGGCGAAGCGGAGCGCCTGCCACTCCTCCTCGGTCGGTTGCCGCCTGGTGACGACGCGTGAGCCGTCCATCGGCCAGGCATCTCTGGACTCGTGCACCTGATCGCGTTCCTGCACCAGCAGCGCGCCAAGCACGGAACGGATCTCGCGGCGATGCACCGCGGCCGCGTCGGGGCGCGCCAGCGGCGCGAAGTCGGCGACGACCACCCGCATGTTTGCCTTCGTGGCCAGGATCGACCTGGCCGCATCGTCAACGGCCGGGGCGATGACGGCTTCGATGAACGTCGAAACGATTGCTCGAGCGGTGTTCTCGTCAATTGCCCGATTGAGACCGACGATGCCGCCGAACGCCGCGAGCGCGTCGGCCTCGCGAGCCCGCACGTAGGCCTCGGTGATCGTGTCGCCGGTCGCGGCCCCGCACGGATTGGTGTGCTTGATCACGACCGCGGCCGGCTCGTCGAACTCGAGCGCGATGCGCGCGGCCGCGTCGAGATCCAGGAGGTTGGTAAACGACAGCTCCTTGCCCTGCAGGATCTGGGGCGCACCGAGACCCGCGGCCGGGTCGACCGCGTACCACGCTGCCGGCTGGTGCGGGTTCTCGCCGTACCGCAGGTCACGGATCTTGCGAGCATCGAGTAGCAGTTGATCGGGTGCAAACGGCGCCCTCGCCGCATCGCGGTTGAACCCGCTTGCAGCTGTGGTGAATTCGGCCAGCGTCGACGCGATCGCCGTGTCGTAGGCGGCCGTGTGCGCGAACGCGCCGCGGGCCAAATCGAACTGGAATGCCGGGTCGGGGCCGCCCTGGCGATCGAGCTCGGCGAGCACCGCCGGATAATCCGCCGGCGAAACGACGACGAGGACGTCGCGGAAGTTCTTGGCGGCGGCACGAACCAGGCTCGGCCCGCCGATATCGACCTGCTCGATCAGGTCGTCGAATGTGATGCCAGGCTGGGCGGCCGTCTGCACGAAAGGATACAAATTGACCACCACCAGGTCTACGAGGCCAATCCCGTGGGCGCGGGCGGCGTCGAGGTCCGCCGGGTGGTCGCGCCGGGCCAGGATGCCCCCGTGGATCAGCGGATGCAGGGTTTTGACCCGTCCGTCCATCATTTCGGGGAACCCGGTGACGTCCGAGACATTGACGACCGGCAGCCCGGCATCGGCCAGCGCGCGGGCGGTGCCGCCAGTCGAAACCAATTCGAAACCGCGGGCACTCAAGCCGCGGCCGAACTCCACCAGGCCTGTTTTATTGGAAACACTGAGAAGGGCTCGGCGCATAGGAACGCTGTCCGGAATTGACACCAAATGTAACTGACGAGTAGAATCTGGCCGCGGTCCAACTTACCGGACCCGGAAAGGCCGCGCGGTGCGGCTTTTTTTGTGCCCGGATCAAGGCTGAAACAGCCTCGGCGCGGGTAGGACGAGACGGTGGCTCGCCACCGATAGCAGGAAGAAGAACATGCGCATTACAGGCAAGGTCAAGTGGTTCAACAACGCCAAGGGCTATGGGTTCATCGAGCGCGAAGGCGGCAGCGACGTCTTCGTGCATTACTCGGCGATCCAGGGCTCTGGCTTCCGCTCCCTCGAAGAGGGGCAGCCGGTCGAATTCGAAATCGTCGATGGCCCGAAGGGGCCGCAGGCGGGTAACGTTACCCGCGTCTGAACCACACTTGACCGCTGGCGCCGGGCGACCCCCGTCCGGCGCCAGTCGCTCATCTCCCCGGTGAGCAACGTTCGAGCGCCGACGCTCAAGACTCCTCGGTCGGGTTCGCGGTCAGCGTCACCTTTCCTTCCTTCACCGACACCTGGAACGCCACTTCGCGGCCGCCCTGACCCAGTTTCTTCACCTGCGCCTGCACTGCCGCACTGAAGCGATCGAACTCGAGCGGCTTCTCGCCCGCTTCTTTTTTCGCCGCGCTCATCCGCTCGTAAAGCTCTTTCACGCGATCGGCCTGCGCGGCCGCATCGGAAATGATCGCTGAGCCCACGACACCCTGCTGCGGCCGCTCCCTTGGCTCGGGCGGCGGCGCGGGTACGGAGGGCGTCGCAGCGGCCGGCTTCGGTGCCGATGGCTTCGGCGCCGGAACCGGGACGGGCTGGGAGGGCGCTGGCGCGCCACCGCGCGCGCGGCCGGGACGGCGTCCAGTCTCCTGCGCTTTCAGCTGCCGTTCCCACAACTCGGTGAACGCCGCCCATCGCGACTGCACGGTCTGGAAGCGGAAGCGATCGCCGGTGTTCTGCTTCGGCATGCGGTCCAACCGTTTCATCATCGCGTCCACACGCGCACGCTGATCCCACGGCAGGCGCGGCAGGCGGCCGGCGAAGAACTGGTTGTATTCGGCTTCGAGGCGCTTCAGCTCTACCTCGAGGAGCCGCAGCTCACGCTCGAATTCAGAAAGAGGCGGTGGCATTCAGGGCAGCAGGAGGAACCAGACGAGCGGCAGCCACAAGTCCCGGGCGTAGGGGACGGGACGATCGTCGATCAGTACGTCGCAGGC
>DATJFF010000264.1:0-20359 GCA_035495795.1 Vicinamibacterales bacterium | reverse complement strand
GGCGGTCCGCTCGCGGTCTACCTCTCCAACCCCGACGTGCGGCCCGAGGATCTCGAACGCCTCAAGCGCGCGCTGGGGCTCGATCAGCCGGTGTGGCGGCAGTATCTTCTCTGGCTCGCGGGCTTCTTCCGCGGCGACTGGGGCTTCAGCTACAGCGACGGACGGCCGGTCGTCGATCGCGTCCTCGAGCGCCTGCCGGCGACCCTCGAATTGGTCGGGGCCGCACTGACGCTCGCGATCCTGTTTACGATTCCGCTGGGCCTGATCGCGTCGCTGTCGCGACGGTGGCCGGCACGTTTCGCATCGGTTGCATCGTTCGCCGGACTGGCGCTGCCGGTCTTCTGGTTTGGCCTCGTGCTGCAGCTCGTGTTCTCGATCGGGCTCGGCTGGCTGCCTTCTTCGGGGCGCACGACCCCGGGCCTTGGCGGTCCCGTCGATCGCCTCGCCCATCTCGTCCTGCCGGCGACGATGCTGGCTGCCGTGCACGCCGCGGCGTGGTCGCGGTATCTGCGCGCGGCCGTCGACGACACGCGACGGCAGGTCTTCGTCGTCGCCTCGCGCGCACGCGGCACGCCGGAGCCGGCGGTGCTCGCCCGCCACGTCCTCCGGCCGGCCCTTCTTCCGGTCGTCACCATCGTCTTTCTCGATGCCGCGCTGATGGTGACCGGCACGGTCGTCACGGAGAGCGTCTTCGCCTGGCCGGGGCTCGGGAGTCTGTTCACCGAGGCGCTCGCGCGACGCGACTACACCGTGCTGATGGCGCTCCTGATGGTTGCCTCGACCGCGGTCGTGGTCTTCAACCTGATCGCGGACCTCGTGTATCCGCTCATCGATCCGAGGGTTCGCGCGTGATCCGAGGCAGCCGTAGCGCCGCTCTTTGGATCCTGGCCGCGCTGGTCGTCGCCGCCGCGCTCGCGCCGTGGCTATCGCCGTTCGCGCCCGACGCGCTGGATCTGGTGAACCGGCGCGCGATGCCGTCGCTGGTGCACTGGTTCGGTACCGACGATCTCGGGCGCGACCTGCTGTCGCGGGTGCTGTCCGGCGCACGCGTCTCGCTCGCGGTCGGCCTGTTGTCGGCGGCGGTCGCGGGGCTGATTGGCGTGGGTATCGGCGCTGCGAGCGGCGTGGCCGGCGGCGCGGTCGACACCGTGCTAATGCGGCTGACCGACGCCGCGCTCTCGGTGCCGCGGCTGCTCTTGCTGATGGTCGCCTCGGCCGTACTCAGCCCGTCGATCCCGCTGCTGGTGCTGCTGGTCGGCCTGGTCGGCTGGATGGAAACCGCGCGCGTGACGCGAGCGGCCTTCCTGACCGGACGCGAGCGCGAGTTCGTGCTCGCGGCGCGGGCCTGCGGCGCCTCGACGCCGCGGATCGTCGTCGAGCACCTGCTGCCTGCCGCGGCGCCGGCAATTGCCGTGGCCGCGACCCTCGCGGTCGGCCGCGGCATCCTGCTCGAGTCAGCGCTCAGCTTTTTCGGGATCGGCGTCCAGCCGCCAGCGGCCAGCTGGGGCAACATGCTCTACCAGGCCCAGTCGGCGATGAGCACGGAGCCGTGGCTGGCGCTGTTTCCGGGGTTGTTCATCTTCCTTACGGTGGCTGCGATCAATACGTTGGGAGATCGGATCGCTGAGTCGCGACACTCGCGACCTATCTAACGAGTTGGACGTCCATCGTCCAGAGGTCACCGAGGTCTTCTTCCCAGGTGAAGTACAGAAAGCGCCCGTCCGTGCTCAGGCCGTTCGGTCCAATGGTGCCGCGGCGGCCAATGAATCTCGCGACGATGCGCTTGCCGGTACCATCGTCAGCGATCGAATAGAGGCATTGGTCCGGGCCGGGAGTGCTGAAAAACAGCCGTTTCCCGGACGGGTCCCACCTGGGTGAGTAAGCGTCCTGGTCCAGGAGCAGGCGCGGTTGTCCGTCATCGGGGTCGACCGTCCAGATCTTCTGTTGCGAGTTGAAGACGATGATTCGACGGTCGGTCGGTGACCAATTGCTGTTTGGATTCGCTAAATTGGATACCACCACTCGTGCGGTGCCGCCAGCGGTGGCAGGCGACACGTAAACGCCGCCGGCGGCCGGAGGCACTCCGAGGTAGACCAACTCCGTGCCGTCAGGCGACCACGACGCATTCATGTCAGTCTGAGGGTTCGTTGTTACCTGCGTCCACGCCCCGCCTTGCGACGGCATCGTGTAGATGTCGCGATTGCCGCTGCGATTGGCATAGAACGCGAGCGTCTTGCCATCAGGAGACCAGCGCGGGCCCCATTCCTGCGATGGATCGGTCGTGAGCCGCTGCATCTCGCCGCCGCCGGCGGCGGGCAGCGACCAGAGATCGAAGCTCCCTGCCCGATTCGAACTGATGGCGAGCCGCGTTCCATTGGGCGAGACATCCGTAAATTCGATGTCGTTCTGATCGGAGGTGATCGGCTGCGCATCGTCCCAGGTGGCTTCGCGATCGCTCAGTATCGGCACCCGCCAGACGTTGGCAATCGACCGCCCCTGCGAGTACGCGAGCTTCGTTCCATCGGGTGAGAGCATCGCGCTCCGAAGGCCGAGACCTGCCGTCAACGCGACCGGCGGACCGACCGGGGCGCCGGTGCTGTCTACGCGCTGCTGCCACAGGTCCATGGCCGCTCCCGACGGGGCGACGTAGAACAGCGAGCGGCCATTCGCTGACCAGCTGGGGCTGATGACTCGGGACATCTCGTCGGTGATCTGGTGCGCGCCGCGCCCATTTGTCTCAAACGTCCACAGACTCGAGACATCGGACGCGAGACCAGCGGATGAGTCGACGACGGCGCCGAGCGCGTGATCCGGGCTGAGCCGCAGGAAATTGCGGCGCCGCGAACCCGGCAACGGCACCTTGTGACCTACCTCACCGCTCGCCAGCGCGACGAAGTGAAGCTCCACCGTCTCCGCCGACTGCGAGACGACACAGGCCAGTGTTGACTCATCCAACCATTGCGGTGGATTGGGGTCGAGCGGCCCGGTGTCGAGCACTTTTCGGGCCGAGCCGCCAAGAGCCGGCGTCACGTAGCACCCTCCGCCTTCCCGGTCCGACCAGAAGGCGATTTGCGTACCTTTGGGAGACCAGGATGGAAATAGATCACGCCCGGTCCAATCGCGGGTGCGGTTCATCGGGTCGCCGCCGGGCTGCGTCACCCAGATTTCCCAGTTCAGGCCAGACCGATGCAGACTGCCGCTCGGCTCGGCGGCGTAGGCCAGCGTTCGGCCATCTGGCGACCAGTCGGCATACTCCTCCACTCCATCACCGGTGGTCACTCGCACGGGATTGGTGAGCCTTACATTCGTTGGCAGCCGCCCATAGACGGCCAGCAAGACCGCCGCGGCACTGATTGTGACGAGGGCGATCTTCAGCAGCGATCGGCGCCTTCCGATTGGCACAGCCGATGCCGTCGCATCCTCGACACGACCCGGCTCGGCGACCTCCAGCGCCAACGCGACTTCACCGGCGCGAGCAGGCCGCTCGCCTGGTTCCTTGGCCAGGCACCTGGCGATGACTCGAGCCAGGCCGGGCAGCGTTCCCGGCGGCAGCGGCGGCGGCGGATCGCGAAGGATGGCGGCAACGACCTCGGACGCACCGCGAGATGCAAACGGTGATCGGCCCGCTGTCATCTCGTAGAGCACGACACCCAGCGCCCAGAGATCGCTCCGAACACTGGACGACTCCCCTCGCAGCAGCTCCGGCGCGACGTAGGCCAGCGTTCCGGCAATCCGGCGATCGGAGGAGGCGGAGTCCAGGGTCTGAGAATGGTCGACGCTGCCGCCCTGCCCTTCGGCAATGCCGAAGTCGAGCACCTTCGCGCGACCGTCCGGAGTGACGACGATGTTGGCGGCCTTGAGGTCGCGGTGAATCACACCGTGGGCGTGAGCATGCTCGAGCGCATCCGCGATCTGCCGGCCCAGGCGGCACACACGATCACCAGCGAGCCGCCCATGGGCAAGCACGCGATCGAGCGGTTCGCCGTCGACCACCTCCATAGCGATGAACGCGACTCCGTCGCTCTCGTCAACTTCGTGCACCGTGCAGATGTGCGGGTGATTCAGGCCGGCGGCGGCCCGCGCCTCGTGGAGGAGCCGATCGAGGGCATCGGGACGCTGAGCGGACAGCAGCTTCAGCGCCACGATGCGCTGCAACCGTGTATCGAGTGCGCGATACACGGTCCCCATTCCGCCGGAGCCGATCCGGGCGAGCACCTCATACTTGCCCAGTCGGTGGCCAGGCAACAGGCTCATGATGGCGGCTTCGGGGCAGATTATAGTCCTGTGAGGCGGCGCGGACCGGCATCGCGACGAGCCCGGAGCCGTGACGTGCACGGTTTGATCTGGTGATGTGTATGGCCGATATCGAGCTGAAGCCAGTTCTGAAAAGTCAGTACCACGCGGCGCTGGCCATGCTTCGCGACGCCGTGCAGAAGTGCCCCGATGATCTGTGGACCGCGCCGGGGCACGTCAGCGCGTTCTGGCAGGTTGCCTACCACACGGTCTTCTTCACACATCTCTACCTGCACCGCGATGAAGCATCGTTCAAGCCGTGGGCGGGACATCAGCGGCGGGTGCAGCACCAGGACGGGCTCACCAAACGAGCCGACCCAGAAAGCACGCTGCCGCAATTGCCGGATCCGTATTCGAAGGCCGAGGTGCTCAGCTACTGGCAGGTCTGCGACGACATGGTGGACGGCGCTGTGGACGCACTGGACCTCGAGGCGGCTGAGTGCGGCTTCCGGTGGTACAAGGTCTCGAAGCTCGAACATCAGCTGATCAACCTGCGGCACGCGCAACATCACACGGCGCAGCTCGCCGACCGGCTGCGCACGGCCAGCGATCAACAGGTCAAATGGGCTGGCGCAGGCCCCGCCCGACATCCTGACGCCGGTTGAATCACGAGCGCGCGCGCATGCCACTTCTCGCTCAGGAGATCACTGAACAGCTGCATCGGATGGCCGGCGCCGAGCGCTGGGGCGTATCGGTGGAGGCGTTCGGGGCATCCCTGGAGCGCAGCGCGGCGAAGTGCGGCGTCACCGACTCGAATGCCATCCAACGCGCGGTCGCGGTGCTGCACCTCGAGGACCTGGCGCTCGCGTGTGCCTGCGAGCGCGGCGCCGAAGCGGCGTGGGACCACTTCGTCCGCGAATTCCGGCCGACCCTCTATCGGGCCGCGTCGGCAATGGCCGGCGAGGACGGGCGCGAGCTTGCCGACTCGCTCTACGCCGACTTGTACGGGCTCGGGGAGCGCGACGGCGCACGACAGTCGCTGTTCCGCTACTACCACGGGCGCAGCAGCCTGGGAACGTGGCTGCGTGCGGTGCTGGCGCAGCGGCACGTGGACCTGGTGCGCTCGCGGCGCCGCGTCGAGCCGCTGCCTGAAGATGACGATCCGTCACCGCTGGTCGCGCAAGGCGCGGAGCTCGACGACGAGTCACGTCGCCAGGCGGCGCGGGTTCGCGACGCGCTCGCGGCAGCGACGGCACGGCTGGCCCCGCGCGACCGCCTGCGTCTTGCTTGGTACTATGCTCAAGGGATGACGCTGGCGCAGATCGGACGGCTGTGCCGCGAGCACGAGGCGACCGTTTCACGCCGCCTGAACCGCTCGCGTGCGGCGCTCCGTGCCGACGTGGAAGCTCAGCTCCGCGAGGCGGGGCTGGGCCGGGCCGAGATCGACGAGTGCTTCGCCGCAGCGGCGGCGGACGCCGGAGACGCGAACCTGTCCGAACTGCTGGGACCAGCCGAGCCGCGCAAGGAACCGGCCGCGCCGCGTTCCAGGATCAGGGAACGATCGTCATGAGTATCGGTCCGCGCGATCGGGTCGTCGAAAGCCTGCTTCGAGGCAGCCTCACGGCAGCGCAGCCGTCCGCGGCCTGTCTCGACGCTGAAACGCTGGCCGCCTGGGTGGACGGCGGGCTCGACACGGAGTCGACGGCCCGCGCCGAGGCGCACGTCGCGAATTGCGCGTATTGCCAGACGGTGGTGGCCTCGATGGTTCACGTGTCCGATGCCATCGGCGCCACATCGTCCCTCGGTGAGCCTTCGGAGCGGCCGTGGTGGCAACTCGACATCCGTTGGCTGGTGCCGCTGCTCGGCGCGGCGACGGCGGGACTGCTCTGGATGGTCGTCCCTCAGGAGGCACCGCGATCGGCCCCTCAGGCGGTACAGGAGTCGAAGGACACCGCCGGAGCACGGTCGGAACCGAGCGACGCGCGCGCGCCGGACCAGGCCGCAGCTGCTCCGTCGAGCGCCACGTCTGCAGTGTCGCCGCCAGCCCCGCCACCCGTCGAGCCGTCTGCCAGGAAGGCGCGGCCCGCAGAGACGCAGGCACTATCGAAGGAGATTGACCGTCAGGCGCGCGATCAGGCGGGCGCGATGGCGAAGCTCGAAGCGCCGTCGAGGGCCGATGCGCCTGCAGCACTCGAGGAGACGATCGCGCAGGAACGACGCAGGGAGGCGGAGTCAGTGCCCGCGCCGGCAGCGCCCGCTCCGCCCCCAGCCGCAGGCGCGCTGGGGGCGACCGAAGCGGCGCGGAATCGAGCCGCGTTCGCAGAGTCGGCGCCGCTCATTGCGTCCCGCGATGCTGCCGTGCAGTGGCGCGTTCGCAACGGCTCGATCGTCGAACGAAGCGTGGATGGCGGCGGTACGTGGATGGCCACAGAGGGGAACGCTGGAACCGGAGTCCTCGCCGGCGCGTCGCCAACGCCAGAGGTCTGTTGGCTGGTCGGTCGCAACGGCCTCGTTCTGGTTACACGCGATGCCCGGACCTGGCGGCGCGCCACCGCTCCTATCGTCGAGAACCTTGTTGGTGTGGATGCGACCGACGAGCGCCGCGCGACCGTCCGGACCGCAGCCGGTGCTGCCTACCAAACCGACGATGGCGGCGCGACCTGGCGGCGCGCGCAGTGAGTGGGGACAGTCCCCCTACGAAATCGTAAGGGGACAGGCCCCAGACAATTTTGTCAGGGGACTGTCCCCTCTTTCAGCTGGCGCTGATAGCTGTCGGCGTCGAATCGGCCGGCGGAAACCGCGATCAGGCCGTCGCGGCTGAAGTGCCACTGTTCGTAGCCGCTGACGCGAACCGGGCGGCCGGTCCCGCCGGGTCCGGTGTTGGTGCCGGTCAGCGTCCAGCGATAGATCGCGTGCTCGCCGAGGTCGATCGCCTCGTCCATCGACACCCGCAGGTCCGGAAATGCCGTCATGAAGCCGGCGGCGACGCCGGCGATCGCCGGACGCCCGACCGCAGGCTCGCCGTCGTTGACCGTCAGCGACCCATCCGGCGCGAAGAAGCTCGCGACCCGTGACGGGTCCTGGCTGCACCACGCCGCCGTGTATCGCGACGCGAACTCGCGCAGCCCGTCGGGGATCGGCGCGATCCCGCGAATCTCGAAGCGGCCGTGGGCGCTCGTCAACCCGATCGCCATCCGCCGGCCATCGTCGAACTCGAGGGCGAGGTCCTGGACGCCCGCGATCACCACCGCTTCCGCAATGTCACCGACGTCCATCGTGCCTTCGATGGGGCCGTTGGCCTCCGACGGGCGGACCATTCGCGTGTCGTCCACCGACCGCGTCAGTTTGTAAAGCACCTCGCGGAGCAGCACCGCGCCGCCATACAGCTTCGCGATGCCCTCGGCAACCGTGATTGTCCGGGACGGCATGCCGCAGATACTACTTCGCCAGCGGATCCGGACGCAGCTGGAAGTGCGCGGCGAGCGGGCGCGTGCCCTTGCCGCCTTCGATCAGCCAGGGCGTGCGATCGCCGTTCGCCGCCCACAGCCCGCGGCCCTTCCAGCCGGCCTTCGGATCGTCGATGCGGCCGTCGAAGCCCTTCGCATAGAACCCCAGCGGGTACGGCACGCGGAGCACGACCATCTTGCCGTCCTTGAGCGCGACCAGGCCGTCGTTCAGGTTTCCCGTGGACATCGGCACGTCCTCGCCGAGGCCGAACGTGTTGTGCTGATCGACCCACGAGTAGTAGCTCGACTCGGCGCTGTTGTCCCCGATTCCCTGGAAGCCCGGACCGGGATACTTGTAGAACGACCACCCTTCGGGACAGTGATCGCCGGTGGCCTTGGGACCGTTGAGCGGCCCCTTGCACTTGCGCCGATCGAAGCTGCCGATGTGACCACTGCCGAGCGACACCCAGACCACGCCCTTGCTGTCGATGTCGGCGCCGCGCGCGCCAAAGCCGGGGGCGGGCACGTTGTAGACCTCGGCCAGCGCGGTCTCGGGCGGATGCGGTCCCGGCACGAGGCGAACGACCGCACCGGGGACGCCAAGCGTCGCGCCCCAGATCGAGCCGTCTACGGGACTTGGCATCACGGCGTAGAACGGCGAATTGATTCGCTTGTCCTTGGCCGGATCGATCGGCTGGTCCGGCTCGACGTACTCATCACGCTTGCCGTTACCGTTCGTGTCGAGCACGAGCGCCGTCCAGCCTTGTGACGCCGCAGCGTCGTGAGTGGTGTCCCACTTCTTCGTGTCGAGCCACCCGACGACGGGACCGCCGCCGCTCGTCCACAGCGTGTCGTTGGCGTCGTAACCAAACTGCGGGTGGTGCGTCGAGTAGCACGTCTCGATGAAGTCGTACTTCATCGTCTTCGGGTCCAGCACCGCGATGTGGCGGATGGCGCGATCCATCGGGAACGCTTTTGCGGACGGATGGCTGGAGCCGGCCTTGCACCAGGCCGGATTGTCGTTGCCGCGCACCGAAGCGGCCAGCCACAGCCGGCCGTCGCGGCCGAACATCGAGTTGTGATTGTTGATTCGCGTCTCCCAGATGCGCTCGCTGCCCCAGTAGGGCGAGGGCATGGCCGGATCGAGAGCGGCGGCATGCCCAGGCCCAAGGTTCAGCGGCATCTGCGGATCGCGGACCGGCGCCTTGAACGTCGTCGCCTCGTTGTTGACCGGGTCGAGAATCGGAATCAGGTCGGAGCTGTACTCCGGTGACCCGTACACCTTCCCGTACCCGTTCACCGTCGGATTGCGACGGTCGCTCGAGATCAGATCGTGGAGGTAGTGCTTGTCGTCCATCCAGTCGCGAAGCGTGACGACGATGTTGCGCTCGACGCCCTGCGGGCGGGCGGGCTTGGCGAACGGCAGCTCGCCTTTGGCGACCCGGTCGGTCCAGTCACCGTAGTTGGCAAACGACCGCTCGCCGAGATTGGTCAGCTGTCCGTGCATCATGGCGCCGGCCTGGCCCGACTGGACGCGCCGCTTCCACGCATCGGCGCCGGTGGTAAATGGTCCGAGCGACTTCGGAATCGTGCGCGTGGAGAGCTGGCCAAGCTGATGGCAGCCGATGCAGCCGGTGTTCTTCATCGCCGAAATCCACTGCCGCTGCGTGAGCCGTGGCGAGATCCCGGTTCCCTCGCCGCCAAACTCGCTCGCGGCCGGAATCTTCAGCATCGAGTACCAATAGATCGCCGGATAGTACTTGGCGGCCTCCGCTTCGCTCGGCGCGGGCACCGCGGTGATGTTGATCTGCTGCCCCGGCTGGGCGGTGGTCTTGGCGCTGTCCACCAGGCCGTAGCCGCGCGCCCACACCTGATACTTCGCGGCTGGCAGATCGGGCACGACATATCGCCCCTGATCGTCAGTGACGACGCTCTTGATGTAGCGGACGCCGAGATCGCGGGTTTCGGCGATGACCCAGACGCCAGCTTCGGGTCCCTTTGGTCCGGAGACCACTCCGCCGATGTCGTCAGGATCGATCGGCACGGCGCCCGCGGACTGGGCGAGCGGACGTGCGTGCCAGGCCGCAGTGAGGCCGAGCAGCATGGCCGAGACGGCGATTACGGGGCGAACGTAGGGACGCATGCACAATACCTCCGCGATCGGCGGAGGGTAACACGAGGCCGACCCGCGCGCGAATGGGCGGCGCCAGCCCCGCGGGTCCCGTGTACACTCCGTCGAGACCTCCATGTCCCGAGACGCCCAAACCGTCGTCCCAGCACTCGCGCCGCCGCTGACCGCGAGCGAGGGGGCTTTCGCCTGGTGGCGCGAAGCCGATCTGCGTGCCCGCCGCGCCTTCGTTGCCTCAGCGCTCGGCTGGATGCTGGATTCGTTCGACGTGATGCTCTACTCGCTGGTCCTCGCGTCGTTGATTCAGGATCCAGCGATGCAACTCTCGACGGCCGTGGCCGGGCAGCTCGGGGCAATCACCCTGCTTGCGGCGGCCGCCGGCGGGGTGGTGTTCGGCGTCGTCGCGGATCGACTCGGCCGGAAGCGCGCGCTGATGGCGGCGGTACTGATCTACTCGGTGTTCACCGCCGCTTGCGGCCTGGCACAAACGGTCCCTCAGCTCGCGGTCTTCCGCGTCCTGCTCGGGTTCGGCATGGGCGGCGAGTGGGCGACAGGCGTGGCGCTGGTCTCCGAGACGTTCCCGGCGCGCCACCGCGGCAAGGCGCTGGCGTTCGTGCAGAGCGCGTGGGCGATCGGCTACGGCCTGGCTGCGCTGGTCAACCTGATCGTCATGCCGGTGTGGGGCTGGCGCGGCGTGTTCTTTGTCGGCGTGCTTCCGGCGCTCCTCACGCTCTGGATCCGGCGGAAGGTCGAGGAGCCGGAGATGTGGCACCGCACGCAGGCCAGCGATCGAGGGCGCATCGGCGCGCTGTTCACCGGCGAGCGGGCGCGAACCACCATCTTCATCGTCCTGATGAACGCCTGCTGCCTGTTCGGGTGGTGGGGGCTGAACCTCTGGGTGCCGGCGTACCTGAACCTGCCGCCGGAACGCGGCGGCGTCGGCCTGTCGTCCTCGGCGATGTCGTGGTTCGTGATGTTCATGCAGGTCGGGATGTGGTTCGGCTACATCAGCTTCGGCTATATCGCCGACGCGGTCGGCCGGAAGCCGGCCTACATCCTGTTCGTGCTCATGGCCGCGGTGCTCCTGCCGATCTACGGCATTCTGCGCGAGCCGTGGATGCTGCTGCTCCTCGGGCCCTTCGTCGCCTTCTTCGGCACGGGCTACTTCAGCGGCTTCGGCGCGGTCATCGCCGAGCTCTACCCTACCTCGGTGCGCGCCACCGCGGCCGGTGTCGGCTACAACGTCGGCCGCATCGCCAGCGCCGTCGCGCCCTTCGTCGTCGGGTCCATGGCCGGGACCCAGGGGTTCGGCGTTGCGTTCGCGATCGTCGGCGCGGCGTTCCTCGGCGCGGCGCTGATGTGGCTCGGGATTCCCGCGACTGGCAACAAGGAATTGGTAGCGTAACGAGGGGACGCCGGCCCGCGCCACACCTGTGCGCCGCCGTCCGACTTCGTTGGCCACGTGCGTGCGATCGACCCCAAGCCCTCGAGGGCGGCCGCACTTGGATCAGACAGACGAGTCGCCGGTCGGACGGCGCACGGCCCTTTTGTGCGCTCAGTCCTGAACGTCCCGGCGAGGAGTCTGACCGGCTGCCCTCGCGGGATTGGGAGTCGATGCGCGCAGGCGGCCGGACAGCGGCGGCGACGCCGGCCGGCGCGCTGTCTCGAGGGCCGCGCAAGGTTTCCGGGCGACGCCGTTCCAAGGACAGGACGGGCTACTTTCGGCCCGGCCTCGTTCAAGGAGCGGTTCACATGTCTGCACGCATCTGGGTTGGTGCCCTCTTTCTCGTCGGCGGCGCGCTGGCGGCGCGGCCGGCCGCGCCGGAGGCGACCGTGCCGCCGGCCGAACAGCAGGACCAGACCACCACGCTCGACGACCAGACCGAGCTGGCCATCACCGTCTACAACTCGGATCTCGCGATGGTGCGCGACGTGCGCCAGCTCCAGATCGCGCGCGGCACGGGCAACCTGCGCTTCATGGACATCGCGGCCACCGTGAACCCGGCGACGGTGCACTTCCGCTCGCTCACCGAGCCATCGCGAGTCAGTGTGCTCGAGCAAAACTACGAGTACGACCTGCTCGAGCCCGACAAGCTGCTGCGCAAGTACGTCGGGCGCGACGTGACGCTGGTTCGTTCGCGGACGCAGGACGGCTCGACCGTCGAAGAGGAGGTCACGGCGCGGCTCCTCAGCTACAACAACGCGCCGGTCTGGCGGATCGGCAACGAGATCGTCACCGGGATGCACGCCGAGTCGATTCGCTTCCCCGAGCTCCCGGACACGCTGTTCTCGCGGCCGACGCTGATCTGGACGGTGGCCAATGAGGGCGCGCTGAAGCACCGCGTCGAAGCCTCGTACCTCGCCGGCAAGCTGGCGTGGAATGCCGACTACGTCCTGACCGTCGCGCGCGACGACAAGACGGCGGATGTGAACGGCTGGGTGACGCTTTCGAACAACAGCGGCACGGCCTTCCGCAACGCCTCGCTGCAGCTGGTGGCCGGCGACCTGAACCGCGTGCGTCAACAGCTCGGCAAGATGGTCGCGATGGAGGCCGACATGGCGCGAGCCGCGGCCGCACCGCCGATGTCGCAGGAGTCGTTCTCGGACTACCACCTCTACACGCTGGGCAGAAAGACCACGATCAACAACAGCCAGACCAAGCAGGTCAGCATGCTCGACGGGACCGGCGTCCCCGTCCAGAAGCGCTACGTCGTCGAAGGGCAGCAGTTCTACTACCGCAACGCCGCGCATCCGGGATCGCCGCTCAAGGACGTGGTCCAGGTGTTCTACCAGTTCAAGAACGAGGCGAAGGGCGGCCTCGGCATGCCGATGCCCGCGGGCACGGTGCGCGTGTACCAGGAGGACTCGAAGGGCGCGGTGCAGTTCGTCGGCGAGGACCGTATCGACCACACGCCAAAGGACGAGACCCTCAACCTGAAGATCGGCAACGCCTTCGACGTGATCTGCGAGCGCAAACAGACCGACTTCGAGAAGATCTCGAGCGGCGTCTACGAAGTGGAATACGAAATCACGCTCCGCAACCACAAGGCGGTGCCGATCACAGTGGAGGTAAACGAGCCGATCGGCGGAACGTGGAGGATGCTGAGCAGCAGCTTCGTGCACACCAAGACCGAAGCCTGGGCGGCGAAGTTCAACGTGCCGGTGGGAGCAGGTGGGGAAGCCCTGCTGAAGTATCGGGTAAGGGTCAACTACTGAACACGGCCACAGCGAAAGTTTACAGTTCGCAGTTCACAGTTGAGCAGTTCACAGTTGCCAGTTGAAGTTGACAGTTCCAATTGCAGTTTCAGTTTTCAGTTGGCAGTCAGAGCAATTTGTTGCCACCGCAACTGGCCACGGTAACTGGCAACTGGCAACTGGCCACTGGCACTGAAACTGTGAACTTCAACTGGCAACTCTAAACTGCCGGACTGTTAACTTTCTCGCGATCCCTTCTGCGCGGCCGCGCTACTCCACTCTCAGCGCGGCGACCGGCTCCACCGCCGCGGCTCTCCTCGCCGGCAGATAGGCGGCGGCGAGCGCGACGAGCGCGAAGCCGACCGCGACCATCCCGTAGGTTTCCGGATCGAGCGGCGTCACGCCGAAGAGCAGCCCTTCGAGCCAGCGCGAAAGGCCAGCGGCGCCGGCCAGGCCGAGCGCGAGGCCGGCGAGGGTCAGCCAGGCACCATGGCGCACCACCAGCCGGATGACATCCGCGCGCCCGGCGCCAAGCGCTATCCGCACGCCGATTTCCTGGGTGCGCTGCACCACCGTGTAGGCCAGCACGCCGTAGACGCCGATTGCCGCCAGCAGGCCGGCGATCGCCGCAAACAGGCCGACGAGCGCGGCGTAGAAGCGGGGGCGGGCGATCGAGCTCGAGAGAAGATCGGTCAGCGGCGCCATCGCGTCGATGCCCGCCGACGCATTTGCAGCCGCCACCGCCGCGTGCGCGGCCGGCATCAGCCGTGCGGGATCGCCGGTAGTCCGCACCGCGATCGACATGAAGCCAAACCCGAGCAGTTCCTGGGACCTCTTCGGCACGCCAGCGCGTTCGCGCAGCAGCAGCAGCTGCCGGTAGTCGAAGATCACCTCGGGCGTCGGCTCCTGCTGGACGCTGCCGTGGCGCACGTTTTCGATGACGCCGATGATCTGCACCATCGTCGGCGGCATGCCCGGCTTCGCACCGCCATACCAGACCAGCGTCGCGCCAATCGGGCTGCTGTCCGGAAAGTACTGGTCGGCCAGCGTCCGGTTGAGGATGGCCACCGTCGGTGCGGCCGCATCGTCAGCCGCAGTGAATGCCCGGCCGGCAAGCACGGGAATGCCCATCGCGGCCAGGTAGCCCCCGGAGATCGACCGCACCTGCGGCGGATTGGGCAGCTGTCGCATCTCCTCGGCGGAACGCCCCGGCGGTACGAAATAGCCGGCACGATCGACGATGCCGATCAGCGCCCCGGCATTGCTGAAGCCGACGGCCTCCACGCCAGGAGTGGCACGCAGCCGGGCCAGGATGTCCTCGATGGTCGCCGCCTTGCGCGCGGTCCCCTCCTCCTCGGGTAGCACGAGCTGAAACGCCAGCACCCCTTCGGGCTCGTATCCTTTGTCGACGTCGGCCAGGCGCAGGAAGCTGCCGATCAGCAGGCCAGCTCCGACGAGCAGCGTGGTTGCAATCGCCAACTGACCGACCACCAGCACGCTGCGCAATCGCGTTTCGTGTGCCGCCCGGCCCGTTCGCACGGTCATTGCCAGCCGTACGTCGGCGCGCGAGGCCTGCAATGCCGGCACGACACCGAAGGCCAGGCTGGCGCCCGCGGCAATGGCTCCTGCGAGGACCAGCAGTTGTGGGTCCACCGCGATCTCGCCGGCACGCGGCAGGAGGTTGCCGCCAAACACGAGCCGGAACACACCCTGGCCTTCGACGGTCGCCAGAGTTCGGATCAACGCGACTCCGGCAGCGCCGACGCCGGCGCCCAGCAGCCCGCCAGCCAGCGCGAGCAGAGCGCTCTCGGTGAACAGTTGGCGGACGATGCGGCTGCGGCTGCCGCCGATCGCGAGCCTGACCGCGAGCTCGCGCTGCCGGCTGGAGCCGCGCGCCAGCAGCAGGCACGCCACGTTGGCGCACACGATCATGAGGACCAGCGCTACGGCCCAGAGGATCACCTGAAGCGCGGGCCTGACCGGCTTTACGACCTCGGTCTTCACCGGGGTTACGAGCATACGCCGGGGCACCTCGGCGTCAGGTCCGTTCGCCGATCGCCGAATCGCCGAGAAAATCGTCGTCGCCTCTTCGACTGCGGCCGCCGCCGCGATGCCGGGCAGGAGGCGGCCGAAAACCTGGACGCCGGCCGCGTTCGCGGGCGGCGTCTTGAGGTCGCGAGTCGCGACCGGGTCGCGGATCGCGAGCGGAATCCAGAACTCGAAGTAGCCCGCCGGATCCTCGAATCCGTCCGGCATCACGCCGACAATCTCGGCCAACTGCCCGCTCATCAGCGTCGAGATCCGCGAACTGAGCGTCATCGTCTTGCCGAGCGCGGCGGGATCGGATCCGAAGTACTGCCGCCACGCGCGGGCGCTCAGCACCACGACGCTGCGTCCTTCGTCCACGTCGGCCGGCACGAGTGTCCGGCCGAGCATTGCCGGAGTGCCGAGCATCGCAAACCACTCCGGCGTGACCAGGCCGCCCGAGAGGCGTGCCATCCCTCGCGGCGTCGGCGCCATCACCTGTGGATCCCAACGTGTCGCGGCGACCATCTCCATCGTCGCCGTTCGCGACCGCCACTCGGCGAATTGCGCGTAGGTGATGACGCGAGGAGGCGGCGGCTTACCGGGTTCCGGCGGCGGCACTACCTGGGTAATCTGCACCAGGCGATCCGACGCCGGATAGGGCAACGGGCGCAGCAGCACCGTGTTGACGACGCTGAGGATCGCGGTGGTGGCGCCGATTCCCAGTCCCAGGGTGAGGATGGCGGCGAGCGTGAAGCCGAGCGTGCGTCTCAAGCCCCGGACTGCGTACGGAATGTCCCGGCGCAGATCTTCGAGCCACGGAAACGATCGCGCGTCGCGCTGGCGCTCCTTCGTCTGTTCCACGCCGCCTAACGCAAGCCGCGCTTCGCGGCGCGCCGCCTCGTCGCTCAGCCCGCGGCGGCGGTACTCGTCCTCCAGCAGCGCGAGGTGAGCGGCCATCTCGCGGTCGAGTTCGCGTTCGGCACGATCGGTAAAGAGCAGAGCCCGAACGCGGTGCGCGAATCGGCGGAGCATGCGGCTAGCCCTCGTTCAGCAACAGCTTGTCGACGAGGCCTGAGAGGCGGCGCCACTTCTCGGTTTGATCGGCCAACGCGCGCGTGCCGGACCGCGTGATGGCGTAGAACTTCGCCTCGCGGTTGCTCTCGGTACGCCCCCACTCGCCTTTGATCCACCCCTTCTGCTCGAGCCGGACCAGCGCCGGATACAGCGTTCCCTGGTTGAGGAGCAGCGGATGCTCCGACACCTGGTCCAGCCGAGAAGCCAGGCCATACGCGTGCTGCGGCCCCATCGTCTCGAGCGCCCGCAGGATGATCAGGTCGAGGGTGCCCTGTAAGAGCTCGACCCTCGTGTCTCGACTAGACATGCCAGTGGAGAGTTGCAGAAGAGCACTGGCATGTCAAGTGGGGCGTGTGGGTCGATGAGACAGTTAACTGCCCGCGGCGAGACGCCGTCAGGCGTCGAGCCGCGGTTTCACGAGGTGATGCTTCGCGGCGTCCTGGTATGCCTTCGCGAGCGCGATGATCTCGAGCTCGCGGTAGGGCTGGGCGTAGATGGTGGCGTTGGTCGGCGTGCCGGTTTCGGCGAAGCCATTCGGCAGGTTGATCGCCGGATAGCATGCCAGGTTCGCCATGTTGAAGTGACGCTGGCTCGGGGTTTGCGGACGCTGCGGCTCGGGCGGGCGAGGCGGCGCCGAGCCCTCGGTGGCAGGGCGCGGGCCGGGGCCGCCGACGCCGGTGTTGTTCGAGCCGACGATGTAGACGTCGACGTTGGCTGTCGCCTTCGCCAGCTCCATCATCATCATCATCCGGACGCGCTGCGATTGCAGGTACTCCACCGCGGGCACCAGCCGGCCGGTCGGCCGGCCGCTGCGCGTGCCCTTCATCCGTCCGGCGCGGGCGTGCTCGTCGAAGAACACCGCGGATTCGACGCCGATCGCGCTGACGTTGGCCGGGACGTCCGGCACGTTTATCGGGATGAACTCGCGCACACCGATAGCCTTCATCGTCTCGAGCGTCTTCTGGGCGTTCGCCTTCGCCGCCGGATTCGTGATTTCGTCGAACGAGTCCTGGATGATGCCGACGCGGAGCTTGTGGATGTCGAACTCCGCGCTCCAGTTGAACGGCATGTCGGTGACGCTCATGTCGCGTCCGTCGGGCCTGGCGACCGCCTGCATCACCAGCGCCGTATCCTCGGCATAGCGGCAGATCGGCCCCAGGCGATCCTGGGTCCACGAGAGTGCCATCACACCGTAGCGGCTGATCCGGCCGAAGGTCGGCCTCAGTCCGGCCAGCCCGCAGCGCGCCGAGGGACTCAGGATCGATCCGCTGGTCTCGGTGCCAATCGCAAACGCCACGCAGCCGGCTGACGTCGCCGACGAGGGGCCGGCCGACGAGCCGCTCGACCCCTGCGTCGGGTCCCACGGGCTCTTGGTCTGGCCGCCGAACCAGTTGTCGCCCCCGGCCAGCTCGCCGGTGGCCAGCTTGGCGATCAGCACCGCGCCGGCCTCGCGCAGCATCTCGATGACGCTCGCGTCGTAATCGAACTGCTGCTCCTTGAACGGTGCCGCGCCCCACGTCGTCTTGAAGCCCTTGACCGAGATGATGTCCTTCGCGCCCCATGGGATTCCATGCAGCGGTCCCTTGTAGCGGCCGGCGGCAATCTCCGCATCGGCCCGCTTCGCCTCGGCCAGGCCGTAATCGTCGAGGAAGGTGACGACGTTATTGAGCTTGCCGTTGTAGCGATGGAGGCGTGCCAGGTACATCTCGGTGAGCTCCACCGACGAGACCTGCCGGGTGCGAACCAGCTCGGCGAGATGGCGCACCGGCCAGAACGCGGCGTCCTCGAGATTGGACGGCCGCTTGAGCGCCGGCGGCTTGCTGATCTTGAACGGCTGCCGGGTCTTGTCCACCGTCATGCCCGGGACGACCGGACTGAAGTGGAAGGGCGGCGAGACGTCGTTGGGAATGTGGACCGCGTGCAGCTCCTTGTATTGCGCCAGGTTGCGATTGGCGTTCTCCACCATCGCCTTGCGGTCTTCCTCGTCGATCTCCACTCCCGCGAGCTGCAGCGCGTCGGTCAGCATCGCCAGCGTGATGGTCTGCGTCCCGGCATCCTGCATACGCGCCCACAGCACACCGGGCGCCAGCGTGGTGCCAAGGCCAATGCTCGCGAAATGAGCCATGAACTGCCGGCGACTATCGAGGCGGGTGAACATGGCCCGCCATTATAGGCTCTAGGCTTCAGGCTTTAGGCTCTAGGCCTGCACACTTGTCCCGCTGTTCCTTGTCCTTGTGTCACGACTTCGGTGTACACGCGTGACACGCCTAAAGCCTAGAGCCCACAGCCTAGAGCCTGACGTGAGCGCGAAGCGCGCTGTGCGCGCTCACGTCACAGCCGCGCGCACAGCGAAGCGCGCGTCCCGCCACTCTTCGCGTTCGAGGACGAGCGCGAAGCGATCCACCGCGTCCCAGGCGTCGACGAAGCGCGTGTAGAGCGGCGTGAACCCGAAGCGCAGGATGTCGGGAGCACGGAAGTCGCCGATCACGCCGCGCGCGATGAGCGCCTGCATCATCTCGTAGCCGGCAGTCGGGTGCGCGAATGACGCCTGGCTGCCGCGATCGACGGTCTGGCGCGGAGTGACCAGCGTCAGGTCGTGCCGGGCGCAGCGTGATTCGACCAGCGAGATGAAGAGATCGGTGAGCGCGAGCGATTTGCCGCGAACCGCCGCGAGCCCGCCGTGCGCCTCGGCCGCGAGCACCGTGTCCACGCCGCACTCCAGGGCAGCGAGCGCCACCACCGGCGGCGTTCCGCAGACGAACCGCAGGATGCCGGCGGCGGGCCGGTACTCGGTCGTGAACGCAAACGGTTCCGCGTGGCCGAGCCACCCTGAGAGCGGTTGCCGCCAGTCGTGGCGATCCATCCACGCGGTGTGATCCGGATGCGCCCAGACGAATGCCGGGGCGCCCGGGCCGCCGTTCAAGTACTTGTAGCCGCAGCCGACCGCGAAGTCCGCGGCATCACCGCCACGTCCACCCGCGTACACATCGACAGGCATCGCGCCCGCGGAGTGAGCGAGGTCCCAGATCATCATCGCACCGGCCGCGTGGGCGGCGCGCGTCACCTCCGCCATCCGGAACATCCGCCCGGTGCGGTAGTTGACGTGGGTCAGCATCAGGATCGCCAGCCGTTCGTCGAAGCAGGAGGCCAGGTCGTCGGCGTCGGTCAGGACCAGCTCGAATCCGTGCGCGCGTGCCAGCGTTTCGGCGATGTAGAGGTCGGTTGGAAAATTCGTGCGCTCGGAGACGATCCGGATGCGGCCGGCCGGTGAGCCGGCGGCGCCGGCGCGCACCATGTCGATGGCCGCGCTCAGCACCTTGTACAAGTTCGCCGACGTCGAGTCGGCGACGACCACCTCGCCGGGACCTGCGCCAATCAGGCGCGCGATCTTGTCGCCGATGCGCTGCGATGCGGTGATCCACCCCGCCGTGTTCCAGCTCCGGATCAGTCCCGCACCCCACTCTTGTTCGATCACCTCGCGCACCCGTGGCGCAGCCGATGCGGGCAACGCACCAAGCGAATTGCCATCGAGGTAGATCAGCCCTTCCGCATCGGGCCTGCGCAGGTCGAACTGCGCCCGCACTGGCGCAAGCGGATCGGCCGCGTCACGGGCCTGGCACTGCTCTCGCGTCGTCACAGCGACCTCAGCACGGCACGCACCGGCGACGCATCGGCGCCGGCGATTCGCAGCGGCAGCGCGATCAGCTCGTAATCACCGGCCGGAACCTCGTCGAGGACGAGGTTCTCCAGCACCCGCATGTCGTGCCGGAGCAGCTGCTGGTGGCTGTCGAGCGTCTTGCTGTCGGCGGGATCGACCGACTGCGCGTCGATGCCGACGAGACGAACACCGCGCTCCGCGAGCCAGGCGATCGTCTCCGGCGCGAATGTCGAAAACCGATCCGACCAGGAGGTTGGCGCGGCGGCCGCGGTGCGCACGAGCACGCGCGGCGGCAGCCCGGCTGCCGAACCGGCCAGGTGCTCAGGTGTGATCAGCGGTCCCTTGTCGATGGCGTGAATGACGCGGCACGGTCCGAGGTATGGCTCGAGGCCGACCTCGGCGATCGCCGGGGCCTGGTTGCCGTAGTGCAGCGGCGCATCGGCGTGCGCGCCGACATGCGGCGACAGCGTGATCGCGCTCAGGTTTACCGGACATCCAGGCCCGATGCGTGCCGTCCACTGCTGGCTGAACGGCACATCGCCAGGAAACGTCGGAGTGCGGGACGAAATGAGGGGCGAAATATCCCAGACCGCCACG
>DATJFF010000263.1:0-15473 GCA_035495795.1 Vicinamibacterales bacterium | reverse complement strand
CGCAAGGACGAGTTCATCGCCATCCTGTCGCACGAGCTGCGTAACCCGCTGGCTCCGATTCGGATGGCCATGCCGCTCCTCAGCCGCCAGCCGCTTGGCGATCAGGCCGCGCGCGCAGTCGGCGTCGTCGAGCGACAGGTGAGCATCCTCACCCGGCTGCTCGACGATCTGCTGGACGTCTCGCGCATCTCGCGCGGCAAGCTCGACATCAGGCCGCAGCGGACGACGCTCGGGGCCATCGTGAAGGCGGCGGTCGAGGCCACCGCGCCGCTGATCATGGCCGGCCGTCATGAGTTGCGCGTGAACGTCACGCCGGACCCGGTGTGGATCCGCGCCGATCTCGCCAGGCTGACCCAGGTGGTCACGAACCTGCTCCACAACAGCGCGACCTGCACGCCGCGCGGCGGGCTGATCGAGCTCGAGGCCGGCCGAGAAGGAGGCAGGGCCTTCGTCCGCATCCGCGACAACGGCATCGGCATTCCGCCGCAGGCCCTGCCCGATCTCTTCGAAATGTTCCGGCAGGTGAAGCGCGCGGACCAGCCCCAGGGCGGGTTGGGTATTGGCCTTGCGCTGTCGCGGCGCCTCGTCGAGCTGCACGGCGGGACCATCGAAGCGCGGAGCGAAGGTGCCGGCCGCGGCGCGGAGTTCGTCGTGCGGCTGCCGCTTGCCGACGTGATCGCGGCTCCGGCCCTGCGGCCTGCCCCGCCACGGCAGGATCACGGTCTGCTCAAGGTCCTGATCGTCGACGACAACGAGGACTTGGTCGAGATGCTGTCCGCCATCGTCACCGATCTCGGGCATGACGTGCGCAAGGCACTCGACGGCGGGAGTGCGCTCGACGCGGCGCTGTCCTATCGCCCCGACCTGGTTCTACTCGATCTGGGCCTGCCGGTCTTGAGCGGCATCGAAGTCGCACGCGAGCTGCGCAGCCATCCCGAGACGGCCCGCGTCTGCCTGGTCGCCATCACCGGGTGGGGCGCGCCCGAGGATCGCGCCCGGACCCGAGATGCCGGCTTCAATCACCACCTCACCAAGCCGGTCGACCCGGAGCAGTTGATCCAGGTCATCGCGCAGTGCGCTTAAGAGAAGTGGGAAGTGAGAGGTGGGAGGTGAGAAGCAAGCGCCAAGGTTGACCTCTCACTTCTCCCTTCTCACCTCTCACTTCATGGATTGACCTGGCAGCTGGGCGCAACCTCGCGGACGTCGCTGACGGTCAACTGCCGCACCTCGAGATCGATCTCTTCCTTCGTCTTCACCGTTGGCGTCTCGCGGCCGCTGGTGCCGGTCGCCGCCGGGGCCTGGGACTCGTTCTTCGAGTCGCGTTCGAGCTCCTGCTGGCGGCCGACGAGCGTGCCTTTCACCTCGACGCGCTTGCCGATGTGCTGCTGCAGGTTGCTGCCGCCGACGAGCACGTACGAATGGGTGTCGCGCTCGCCCATGCCGGCGCGGGCCGGAGCGGTGACGCCGGGATCGGGCGCCGCGGTCAGGACCAGGCGACCGTCGGGCCCGCCGCTGAGGCACCCGGCCACGGTCACCTGGTCTCCGCCGGCCTTTGCATTCGAGCGGGCGCGATCGGACGAGCACGCGGCGCCGACGAGCGCCATCGAGACGGACAGGGTCACGAGAATCGGGGTTCGGTTGATCACGGTACACCTCTGCGATGGGCTGTTGCAGGAGCTGCGCCAGATTCAGCAGCCGGCTGAGCGTTTGAGGACATAGCGCCGCAACCTTTTGCCCAGCAGTTCCGTCCAACTGCATCGTGGATAAGGTCGCCTAATGGCGGATAAGCGCTCGCTGCCGGCCCTCACCCACCTGCAGTTCCTCGTCCTTGGCGTGATTCGCCACGACGAGCAACCCGGCCGGGTCATCCGCCAGACCCTCGCGGCCTACGGAGTCCGTCGTACCGCTCCAGCTTTCTACCAGCTGATGTCACGGCTGGAGAGCTCGGGACTGGTGTCCGGCCGTTACGAGCAGGTGGTGGTTGGCGACCAGGCAGTGACGGAACGCCGTTACCGCATCACGGCCGAGGGCAGCCGGATGTGGGCACGGGCCCAGGATTTCTATGCCGAAGTCGGCCGGCTCGCGGCCGTGCGGTGGTCGAATGCGTAGGCGCGCCCGGCTGTTGGCCCGGTGGCTGCCCGCGGAAGCCGCCCGCGAGTGGTTCCTGCCTTCGCTCTCCGATCTCGAGGTGACGTGGGCGACGCGGCGCGCCAACCACCCGCGGCTCGGCTGGCTGACCGGGATCGCGTTCGTCTGCGGCGCGCTGATGCTCTGGGTGGACTGCCTCCGCCTTGCCGCGATTGCGGCGCTGAGGGCCAACCGTTCCGTGCCTCCTTCCGCTGCCCATTCACGGGAGTACTCCGCCATGCTGATTCGCGACATTCGTCACGCGCTGCGCCTGTTCCGTCGCGACCCGGTGTTCAGCGGCGCCGCCGTCCTCACCCTTGCGCTCGGCATTGGCGCCAACACAGCGCTCTTCGCCATCGTCGAGGCCGTCCTGCTGCGGCCGCTGCCGTTTGCCAGCGACGAGGTGATGGTCCTGCGTTACCGCGACACGCGGACCGGACAGAGCAAGGACTTCGTCGCTCAGGGCGACGTCGTGGACATGCGCGCGAGACAGCAGTCGTTCGAAGCGATTGTCCCGTTCAACAACGTCGAAGCGGCCTTGATCGTCGATCAGGAGGCGATTCGGGTGGAAGGCCTCAACGCCGGGCACGAGCTGTTCCGGGCGCTGCGGGTGGAACCGCTGATCGGCCGCTTCTTCGGTCCCGAAGACATGCGTGAAGGCGCAGCCGACATCGTCGTGATCGGGCACTCCCTGTGGACCACCCGGTTCGGCTCTGACCCGGCGATCGTCGGGCGCTCGATTCAGCTTGGGACCACGCGTCGTATGGTGGTGGGCGTAGCCCCGAAAGGGTTCCGGTTTCCGCCAGCCGCCAACACCGACGTGATCCTGCCGATGCGCCTCCCGGCTGCGGCGCCGGCCGAGCGGCGCAACTGGATCCATGCGATGGCCAGACTCAAGCCGCAGACGACGGCGGCCCAGGCCAACGCGGAGCTCGCCGCGCTGTCGCGTCAATTCGAGGCCGACTTCCCTGCGACGAACACAGCCATCCAGTACGACGCGCTCACCGTGCGCGACGCGATGGTCGGCGACACCAGGCGCGCGCTGCTGCTGTTGCTCGGAGCGGTCGGCTTCGTCCTGCTGATTGCCTGCGCCAACGTCGGCAACCTGCTGATCGCCCGGTCGCTGGCGCGGCGGGACGAGATGACGATTCGGATGGCGCTCGGGGCGGGACGGGGACGCCTGCTCGCGCAGATGCTGATAGAGGGCCTCGTCCTGGCTGCGGCCGGCGGCGCGGCTGGCATTGCCCTCGCCTGGAAGGCAGCGCCGGCACTCGCCGCTCTCGTGCCTCAGGCCCGGCCGATTCCCGGACTGACGGATGTGTCGCTGAATGCCTCGGTGCTCGCCTTCTCTACCGTCGTCTCGCTGGCCGCGGCGCTTCTCTTCAGCGGCCTCGCAGCCTACGGCCTGACGGGATCGACCGCCGACGCGGCCGCGACCAGGCGAACCACCGCCAGCGCCGGCGCGAGGCGCGCCGCCTCGATGCTCGTCGCCGCCGAAGTGGCCATCGCTGCCGTCCTCCTGGTTGGGGCCGGGTTGACGCTGAAGAGCCTGGCAAACCTGATGACCATCGACCCCGGGTTTCACGCCGACCACGTCCTGAACCTGCAGGTCGCGCTTCCGCCCGGACGTTACGCCGATGCCAAAGCGCGGCGGGACGTGTTCCTCCGAGCCCTGCAGGCCCTCGATGCCGCCCCGGGTATCGAAGCCGCAGGTGCAGGAGTAGTGACGCCGCTCACCGGCAACAACTGGTCGATTCCGCTGCAGAGGCCCGAGCGCCCGCTCGGCCCCGGCGAGCGAGCCCCGGACGTCGGCTGGCAGCTCGCGTCGGCCGGCTACTTCCGAGCCTTGCGCATCCCTCTTCGCAGCGGACGTCTGTTCGAAGATCGCGACGGGCCCGATGCGCCGCCCGTCGTCATCGTCAGCGAGAGCCTGGCGAATCGGTTTTTCCCAGGTGAGAACGCGCTGGGGCGTCGCGTGGTACTGGGCGACGGCACCGCCGAGATCGTGGGCATCGTCGGCGACATTCGGCGCGCGTCGCTCGATGACGCGCCCCGGGCGGATATGTACTTGCCCTTCGAGCGCGATCAGTCGAACTCGGTTGGACTGTTCGTCCGCACGTCGGGAGATCCGGCGGCGGCTTTTTCCAACGTGCAGACAGCGCTCCGCCGGATCGAGCCGCGAATGGTCTTCTACGAAGCCCGGACGATGGACGACGTGGCAAAAGAGTCGGCCGCGGTGACACAGCTGGCGATGCGTCTGCTCACCGGATTCGCCGGCGTGGCACTCGTGCTCGCGGCGATCGGCATCTACGGCGTCATGTCGTACTCGGTGCGGCGCCGTACGAGGGAGATGGGGACGCGGCTGGCGCTTGGCGCCAGCCGGAGCGACATCGTCCGGCTCGTGATGTATCAGGCCGGGGCAGTCGCCGGCGCCGGGCTAGCAGCCGGGCTGCTGGCAGGTCTCGTCGCCGCGCGGATGCTCGGCACGATCCTCTACGACGTGCCGCCATGGGATCCGATCGTGCTCAGCGGCGCCGCGGGCATCCTGCTCGCGGTGGCGCTCGTCGCCGGCTACCTCCCGGCGCGTCGGGCTGCCGCCGTCGATCCCGCACGCACCCTGACCGTCGAGTGATCGTCGATTCGCTCACCAGCTCTCGCCGGCTCGGGCCTCGCACGTAATCGACGCGGTGAGATCGACGTGACGCGAAGGAGCGCAGCGGAAAATCATCAGTCCCGCGTCTTCGTCGGGCGTGCGGACGAGCTGTCCGTCCGGCTGCCGCACCCACGACGGTCCGAGCCAACGTTCCCATCCGATGCGTTCGTAGAACGCGCATCTGCCGGTTGAGAGCGCACCGAACTCGAACTCGCGGTACACAATTTCGTTCGCGTGCCGCATCACGGTCGAGCCGAGGCCCTGGCGCTGCCGCGATGGCATGACGGCGACGGCCTCCGCGTAACCTGTGTTGAAGGCGCGGGCGGTCACTTCGAGGCGCCGAGGAACGACTGCGGCGTGCGCGACGAGCTCGCCGGCGTCAACCACGACGACGTGCCAGCCGCCAAGCGCGTGGTCCCAGTCGAAGTCGCTGAAGTCGCCGTCAAAGGCCGCGTTGAGAAGCCGGCGGAGGCGGGTGCGGTCGATTGGCGACAAGTCCGGCGTTTGCACCGCGCGAACAGTCATCGGACCGGCCTACTCGGCAAGCAACCGGTGGACGAGGCTCACCGACACGGAACCCTCGCCCACCGCCGACGCGACACGTTTGACGTTGTTGGCCCTCACGTCGCCGACTGCCAGCACGCCCGGCAGGCTCGTCTCGAGCAGCAAGGGGACGCGGGTTCTGCCCCATCCCGCGTCGGTCAGCTCCTCGAGCGAGAGATCGGGCCCGGTCTTGATGAATCCCTTCGCGTCCATCGTCACGCAGCCATCAAGCCACTGGCTGTTGGGCACGGCGCCGAGCATCATGAACACATGCCGCCACGGCTCGGTTCGAGTCGTGCCGCTGTCGCCGTCCCGCCACGTGACCTGCTCGAGGCGGCGCTCGCCGGCGAGCCCCACGATTTCCGAGCGTGTGTGGAGCGTGATGTTCGGGCTCTCTTCGATCCGCCTGATCAAGTAGCGGGACATCGACTCGGCAAGGCTCTTCCCACGCACCATCACGTGCACATGGCGAGCGGACTGGCTGAGAAACACCGCCGCCTGACCGGCCGAGTTGCCGCCGCCGACCACCACCACATCCTCCGATTCGCAGAGCTGTGATTCGAGGAACGTGGCACCGTAGTACACTCCCGCGCCTTCATAGCGGGCAAGGTTGGGGATCTCCGGCCTTCGATATTGCGCGCCGGTGGCGATGACGACGGTGCGGGCGGTGAAGCGCCGGTGGCCGTCAACGGTGACCGCGTAGGGCCGGCGCTCGCAGTGCAGGTGTACCGCGCTGTGCGCGATCAGCACCTCGGCGCCGAACTTGCCCGCCTGGGTGTAGGCGCGGCCGGCAAGGTCGAGCCCGGATACGCCGGCTGGAAAGCCGAGGTAGTTTTCGATTTTCGAGCTCGAGCCCGCCTGGCCGCCGGGCGCGACCGACTCGAGCACCAGCGTGCTCAACCCCTCCGAAGCGGCATACACCGCCGCAGCGAGACCTGCCGGCCCGGCCCCGACAATGATGACATCGCGAACGCGATCCGCGTCGATCAATTCGTTGAAGCCGAGGCAGTCGGCCAGCTCGCCGTTCGACGGGTTGCGCAGTACCCGCTGGCCCGGGCACAGCACGATCGGCACCTGATCCAGGGAGACGGCGAAGCGATCGATGACGTCCTGGGCCGCGGGATCCTGTTCGAGATCGAGATAGGAATAGGGGTACCCGTTCCGGGCGAGAAACTCTTTGAGCCGCAGCGTGCCGGACGAGTGGTTCGAGCCGACAATCACGACGTCGCCCGAGCCGGAGGCCATCAGCTCGACCCGGCGCAGGATGAAGGCACGCATCAGGATCCCGCTGAGATCCGCGTCGGTCTGGATCAGCGCGAGCAGGTGATCGCGCGGGAGCTCGATCACTTCCCCGGCGGTGCGCACCCGGGCCCGAACGACACTCCGGCGGCCGGACAGCAGGTGGACATCGCCGACGAACTCGCCGGGACCGTGGACCACGATCAGCTCCTCGCCGCCGCCGCGGGGGCGGACGATCTCGACCTCGCCGCTGAGCACGGCGAAGAAGCGATCGGTCAGTTGTCCCTGATCGAGCAGGATCTCTCCGGCCGCCGTCGCGCGGACCTCGCCCTGCTGACGGAGGCGGGTCAGCTGGGGTTCGGTGAGACGCGGAAACAGCCGCTCTCGTCCTTCGGCGCCGTCAGGCTGGAGGTGCGAAGCCGGGTCCGTCATGTATGCTTCCGAGACTACCTGATTCCCCGCGGAGGTTCCCATGCCCGGCGTATGCGCGCACATCAACGCCATCACCACCGTCAAGCAGCCCGAGGAGCTGCAGTGCGACATCTGCGTCAAGATCGGCGCGCGCTGGCAACACCTGCGCACCTGCCAGACGTGCGGGGTGACGCTCTGCTGCGACTCCTCTCCCAACAAGCACGCCACGAAGCACGCGATCGAGAGCCATCATCCGGTGATCGCGTCGGCCGAACCCGGCGAGCGGTGGCTCTACTGCTATTCGGACGACGCCTTCGCTGAGTACTGACAAGGCGACAATCGCAAGGCAAAATATCCTGCATGGGCACGACCGAGACACTGCCGTTCCAGGCCGAAACCCGCCAGCTCCTCGACATCGTCGTTCACTCGCTCTACTCGAACAAAGACATATTCCTGCGTGAGCTGCTCTCGAACGCGTCCGACGCGCTCGACAAGCTGAAGCTCGAGGCGCTCGAGAAGCACGAGCTGCTGGAGCAGGATCCGGTGCTCGACATCGAGCTGGTTCCCGATCCGCAGGCCCGGACGTTGACCGTGAGCGACAGCGGCATCGGCATGTCGCGCGACGAGCTCGTCCGGTTGATCGGGACCATCGCCAAATCCGGCACTCGCGAGCTCGTCGAGCAGCTGAAGGCCGGACCGGGCGGCGACACCGCGGCGAGCCTGATCGGGCAGTTCGGCGTCGGGTTCTATTCGGCGTTCATGGTCGCAAGCCGGGTCGAGATCGTGACGCGCAAGGCCGGCACCGAGACCTCGACTCGCTGGGAATCGAGCGGCGATGGAACCTACACAGTCGCCGAGGCAAATCGGTTCCGCCGTGGCACCGACGTCATCCTGCACCTGAAACCGGTCGATCCCGAGAATGGGATCGCCGACTACACCAGCGCCCAGGTGCTTCGGACGCTGGTCAAGAAACACTCGGACTTCGTCGCTCACCCAATCAAGCTCAAGGAGGTGAAGGACGGCGTTCCCGAGTGGACGACGCTCAACTCGATGAAGCCGATCTGGACGCAGTCGGCTTCCGAGGTGGGCGATGTCGGATACGCCGAGTTCTACCATCACCTGTCGCACGACTGGCACGACCCGCTCGACCGCATCGCCCTGAAGGCCGAAGGGCGGCTCGAGTACCAGGCGCTGCTCTTTGTACCGTCCAAGGCGCCGTTCGATCTCTACTACCGGGACCAGGAGTACGGCCTCCAGCTCCACGTGCGGCGGGTCCTGATCATGGACCATTGCAAAGCGCTGCTGCCGCCGTTCCTCCGCTTCGTCAAGGGCGTGGTGGACTCGGCGGACCTGCCGGTGAACCTGTCACGCGAGATGATCCAGCAGGATCGCCATATCGCGCAGATGCGCGCGTGGCTGGCGCGCAAGGTCCTGGATCACCTGGCGGCGATGCTCGCCGATCGGCGCGAAACGTACCAGGCGTTCTGGGGCGAGTTCGGCACCGTCATCAAGGAAGGACTGGCCCAGGACACCGAGCATCGCGACCGCCTGTTGAAGCTGCTGCTCTTCCACTCGACGCACGAGGGGGAGGGCCCGACCTCGCTCGCCGAGTACGTGCAGCGCATGCCAGAAGGTCAGGCGAGCCTGTACTACGTCACCGGCGAATCGCGCGCGATTGCGGCGCGGTCGCCCCACCTCGAGGCGTTCAAGGCGAAGGGGTACGAGGTGCTCTACTTCGTGGACCCGATCGACGAGTTCGTGGCCCAGTCGGTCCACGAGTTCGAGGGCAAGCCACTCGTGTCGGTGGCCCGCGCCGGGGTCGAGCCTGGCTCCGAGACCGAACGCAAGGCGACCGAGGACGCGAGGAAATCTCGCGAGCAGGAGCTTCGCCCGTTCCTCGCGTTCCTGGAGCAGGCTCTGGCCGAGACCGTGCGCGAAGCGCGCGTGTCGACGCGGCTGACGACCTCGCCAGCCTGCCTTGTTGCCGGCGAGCACGATCTCAGTCCCGGGCTCGAACGGATGCTTCGCACCGCCTCTGGCAAGGAGGAGGGGACGCCGACCCGCCGCATTCTCGAGGTCAACGACGGCCACCCGCTCGTCCAGCGGCTCCGGGCGATGCACGCGGGCTCGCCCGAAGACCCGTCGCTGGCCGACGCCGCGCACCTGCTGCTCGGCGCCGCGCTCCTCGCCGAAGGAGCGGCCCCGCCCGATCCTTCGGCATTCGCGGAACGATTGACCGCGTTCATGACACGGGAGCTGTAATCACGAGGGTTCAAAGGCACGGGGGTTCAAAGGCACGAGGGGTTCAAAGGCACGAAGGTTCAAAGGCACGGGGGTTCAAAGGCACGACGGGTTCAAAGACACGAAGGTTCACAGGCACGTTGGGTTCAAAGGCACACGGGTTCAGGTCATGACGGGGTTCGAAGGCACACGGGTTCACTTGCCGCGCTGCCGACGCCGCGCCTTGCGGGGATGCCGCGCCGCTTCTCTCATCAAGTACGCCCGCAGGCGGACCGACATCGAGCGACACTGCGCGCAAAGCCTGATCGCCTCGGCGGCAGGCAGCGGCTCGAAGATCTTGTCCTCCGCGCCGTCGCGGAGGTGATTGTCGGTCTCGTCGAGCGAGGCGATGGCGATGTCGAGAAACCGGACGAACTCAGCAGGATTGTATCGGCCGAAGCCCTCGGCAATGTTCCGCGGTGGCGATCGAACCGCATCCCTCAACTGATCGCGAAACTTGAAATCCGCGCGCGCTCTCGGTGTTGCAAGAAGTGCGAGCACTCGCCTCCTCAATTTCGCCGCCCGCTGAAATACAACGAGTTCTCGATATGTCTTGGCGCCCATGTGCGCGGTTGAGGCAATCCACCTGCCAAGAGAACCCCCGCGCCTTCGAACCCCCGTGCCTTTGAACCCCTGTGCCTTTGAACCCGTCGTGCCTTTGAACCCTTCGTGCCTTTGAACCCCTGTGCCTTTGAACCTCTGTGCCTTTGAACCCTTCGTGCCTTTGAACCCTCGTGGACCCAGTGTTACGGTCGGGTAATCGGGACGCCGCCGAGAGGAAAGGTCGTCGTGACGAGCAGTGATTGCCCCTGCGTCGAGTTATTCCGATTGGGGGCAGTCTGTAACGTGGCCGGGCAGGGGCTCGAGGTCTTGAAATCTGTGCGGCAGCGGTCAGCTTTCCGCACCAGCAGCACACGCGATCGCGGGTGCCGTGGCTCCGGTCGATCGGCCGTTCACGAGCTCGAAGGTGCTCGTCATCCGGAAGTGCGACCGGCCGACCATGCGGACCTGCGCGGTTGAGCTCATCGCCACCGGCACGCGAACTCCGGCGACGCGACCGTAGGTCCGCATCACGTCCACCTTCGTCGTCCACCACGACGGCGTCTTGGCGAGCTGCCCCTGCACTTCGAGGATGTCGGCCTCGGGATCCGTGATGAGCACCGAGCCGCGCACCAGCAGCATGTCCTTCCTGCGGGGCAGGAGTTGGAGGCGCGCCGTGCCCACCCCGGTGCCACCCGCGGCATCGGCAGCCGCGTGCACGGCGATCTCATAGTTGTCGAGCGACAGCGCGGCCCGGGCTGGCTCGCCGCGCGCAATAAGGTCGCGCTCGCCCTCGAGCGCTTTCTTGAGGACCTTGCTGCGGATGTAACCCGACCCGTCCTCGCGTAGGATGCTCCACTCGAGGCCGCGCCCGGGGGTGAGGAAGACCGCCACCTCCATGGCACCGGCGGCGTGAAACCGATCGTTCGAAGCGGCAAGACACCGCGTCCCAGAGTAGCTGGTCAGCGCCGGTTCGTCGCGGGCAAGGAACCGCTCGAGGAGCGCTGCCTGAGTCGGATCACTGGGCAGCAGGTCGCCGGCCATGGGCCGCGCGGCGCAGAAGGAGAGACAGAGCAGGCCAACCTGGAGCACACGCATCACATCCCTCCAGGTGCAGCGTACTATGTCTCAGTCGCAGAGTCAGCCATGGCGTCGGACCGCCACGAGTCGGGCAGGTCGTGATTCGCCAGGACGAACTCACCGAAGCCGTGCTCGTAGCAGTACAGGATCGACAGCCGGTCGTTGTCTCGCTGGCGCACAACCCCGAAAGCGGGGGCGGCGGCGATCGCGGACAACGATGTCCACATCCCCGCCAGATCCGCTCGCGATGGGATCTCACCCATAGGAAGGGCACAGTGTAGCCGTTCCGAGGTGAGAAGTGAGAGGTGTGAGGCGAGAAGCTCGAACCTTCTGCCTTCTGCCTTCTGCCTTTT
The DNA here is from genome assembly GCA_035495795.1 of Vicinamibacterales bacterium. Classification (GTDB taxonomy): domain Bacteria; phylum Acidobacteriota; class Vicinamibacteria; order Vicinamibacterales; family UBA2999; genus VFZN01. Next base: position 4,247 of record DATJFF010000263.1, on the reverse strand, counting down.
GCCTTCTGCCTTGTTCTTACTTCTTCCGACTCACCGGAGGCACGATCCCGTTCGCCCGATACGCGGTGACCAGCTTGCCGTAGTGTTCACCCTGGTGTTCGAGCCAGCCGACAAGCGAAGGTGACGGCTTCTGCTCGACCAGCGGATACGACGCCTTGATCGCCGCTTCCATCTCCGCCACCATCGACGCCCGCGTTTTCGGCTTGCTCGCGTCCTGCTTTTCGCGCGCTTCGAAGTCGAACTTCTCGCCGCGGGCCTGTGCCGCGGTCATCTCCAGGCCGATCGTGACGTGGCGGAATTCCTCGAGCACCGAGCGGCTGTCCGGATGCGGCCGCCACGACAACTTGTCGTCCGGAAACTGCGTGTCCTTGGCCATGGTCAGGATCCGGTCGTGCACGTCCTTCCAGGACCGCTGGACTACCGATTCGTACGTGGGCGGCGTCTTCGGCGCCTGGCCGGCCAGGTCCGCCGCCGACAGTGCGAGCGCGGCAACGAGCAGGAACTGTGCTCTCATCGATTCCTCCGGCTACAGCATATGAGTGGACCGCCGGCATGAGCCGCGAATGTGACGGGCGGACCTGGCGGCGAGTCCAGCGCCGGCCCGGCAGGGGCCGGCGGGAAGCGGAAGGCAAAAGGCAAAAGGCAGGAGGCAAAAGGGCAAAGGCAGAAACTGCTCACTTCGGGCTTCTCACTTCTCACCTCTCACTTCTCGCTTCGGAACGTGGCAGGAGCGCCGTCTTTGATACCGTTATGGCCATGCGTGTGGATGTCCTGGCGCTCGACGGTGTCTTCGACCTCGGGCTCTCGGCGGTCCTCGACGCGCTGCAGACCGCCAACGAGCTGATCGAGATTGGCGGCCTCTGGGTGCCGCGCTTCGACGTGCGAACGGTGGGCGTACGGCGCCGCGTCAGGTCGGCTCAGGGTTTCGCCGTGCCGGTCCATGCCATTGGCAACCGCCGGCCCGATTGCGTGGTGGTGCCGGCCATCGGCTACAAGCTGCCGGATCCGCTGGAGCGGGCATTGGCCCGGCCCGACGTGGGCGACGCGGCAGCGGCGCTGCAGCGCTGGTCACGGGGCGAGACGCTGCTGGCCGCGGCGTGCATCGGCACGTTCGTCATGGCCGAGTCGGGGCTCCTCGACGGCCACCGTGCCACGACGACCTGGTGGCTGGCTCCGCTGTTCCGCCGCCGGTACCCGCGCGTCGAGCTGGATGAATCCCACATGCTCGTGCGATCCGGCCGCCTGATCACGGCCGGCGCGGCGCTCAGCCACATGGATCTCGCGCTGTGGCTGATCCGCGCCGTCAGCCCCGAGCTCGCCGCCCTCACCGCGAAATACCTCATCGTCGACAACCGTCCTTCGCAGTCGATGTACGCGCTGACCGATCACCTGCTGCATACCGATCCCATCGTCGAGCGGTTCGAGCGGTGGGCGCGGTCGCGGCTCGATCGGCCGTTCTCACTCGCGGATGCGGCAGCAGCCGCAGGCGCGAGCAAGCGCACGTTGGCGCGGCGGCTGCAGGGAGTGCTCGGCAAATCGCCGCTCGAGTACGTGCAGGGCCTTCGCGTCGAGCGCGCGGTTCATCTGCTGCACACGACGGATCAGAGCGTGGACGAAGTGGCGGCGCAGGTCGGATACGAGGATGGCGTGACGCTCCGCACCCTGCTGCGGCGCCGGCTGCGAACGGGAATCCGGGAGATCAGGGGGCAGGCGCGCGATGTTGAGCGAGACGCCTGACGGGCTCTACTGCGCGGCCGGGGGGTTCCACGTGGACCCATGGGGCGCGGTTCCGCGAGCTCTGATTACGCACGCGCACGGCGATCACGCACGCGCGGGCAGCGCGGCCTACCTGTGTGCGGCTCGGTGCGCACCGCTTCTCAGGCGCCGTCTCGGCCCCGACCCGGTGATCGAGGCGGTGCCTTATGGCCAGCGACTGCGGCTTGGCGAGGTGACGGTCAGCTTTCACCCGGCGGGACACGTCCTCGGGTCCGCGCAGGTGCGCGTCGAGGGGGCGGACGGAGTGTGGGTGGTCTCCGGCGACTACAAGCGAGCCGCCGACCCGACCTGCGAGCCGCTGGAGCCGGTGGCGTGCGACACGTTCGTCACGGAAAGCACCTTCGGCCTGCCGGTCTACCGCTGGGATCCGACCGCTACCGTCATCGCGGACCTTCTCGCCTGGTGGGACGCGAACCGGGACGGCGGCCGCGCCTCGATCGTGTTCTGTTACACGCTCGGCAAGGCGCAGCGGCTGCTCGCCGAACTGGCAGCGGTGACCGATCGGCCGGTTCTCGTCCACGGCATGATGGTGCCGACGATTGAGGTCTATCGAGCTGCCGGCGTTCCCATGCTCACCACCGAGACGCTGGTCGAGCGTGCGCGAGGCCAGTCTCTCGCCGGCGAGCTGGTGCTCGCGCCGCTGTCCGCTCGCGGAACGCCGTGGATGCGCCGGCTCGGCGAATTCTCGGACGCGTTTGCGTCGGGGCTGATGCGGGTCAGGGGCGTGCGGCGCCAGCGAGCCTTCGACCGAGGATTCGTGCTCTCGGATCACGCCGACTGGCCGGCAATCCTGGACACCGTCCGCGACACGGGCGCCGCTCGCGTGCTGGCGACGCACGGCCACGCTGAGCCGCTGGCGCGTTTCCTTCGCGAACAGGGGCTCGAGGCCGGCGTCATCCGCACTGCATGGGAAGGCGAGGCCGGCTCGGACGAGGCGGCATGAAGCGCTTCGCGGCCCTGTTCGCGGCCATCGACGGCACCAACGCGACCAACGCCAAGGTCGCGGCGATCGTGCATTACCTCGAGCAGGCGCCGCCTGCCGACGCAGCATGGGCCGTGTTCTTCCTGGCCGGGCGGCGTCTGAAGCGGCTCGTGCCCGGGCGGGCGATAGGTCAGTGGGCGATGGCGGCGACCGGGGTTCCAGAGTGGCTGCTCGGTGAAAGCTACGCGGTGGTCGGCGATGGCGCCGAGACGGCGGCGCTGCTGCTCGACGCGTGGCCCGTGGAACCGTCCGCGAACGAGTACTCGCTGTCCGAATGGGTCACTGAGCGAATCGTGCCGCTCCGGCCCGCGGCGCCCGAGGTGCAACAGGCCCGTGTTCTGGAGTGGATTCGCCCGCTGGATCGCTGGCAACGCTTCACGCTGTTCAAGCTGATTACCGGAGAGCTGCGGCTGGGTGTCTCGCACACGCTCGCGGTACGTGCCATCGCCCAGGCCGCGGGGCTTCCGCCGACGACGATCGCGGCGCGGCTCATGGGCGAGTGGACGCCGGACGCCGCGTGGTACGGACAGCTCGTGGCTCGGGAACCCACCGCCGCCGACGCTTCGCGTCCGTATCCGTTCTTTCTCGCCTCGCCGATCGATTCAGCGATCGAAGGCGCGCCGGCACTGGCCTCGGCACTTGGCGAGCGATCGGTGTGGCTCGTCGAATGGAAGTGGGACGGCATCCGCGCCCAGCTCGTGAAGCGTGCGGGCCGGGTGTCGCTCTGGTCGCGCGGCGAGGAGCTGATCACGCATCGCTTTCCTGAGATCGTCTGGGCTGCGGCCGGCGTGCCCGACGGCACCGTACTCGATGGGGAGGTGCTGGCCTTCCGCCGCGGTCGCCCGCTACCCTTCTCCGCTTTGCAGCAGCGCATCGGACGAGAGAAGGAAGTTGCGCGAACGGCGCGCGGCGTGCCGGTCGTGTTCATGACCTTCGATCTGCTCGAGTTCGGCGGCCGCGACTGGCGCGAAGAGCCGTTGTCCGTTCGGCGTGCCGAGCTCGAAGGGATCGTCGCCCGGGCGCGGAGGGTGGCTCCACTCACCGCTCCTCCACCCGCGGCTCCGGAGCCCCAGCTTCTTCCGCTCGGCGACGCGGCCGAACCGCGCGAAGACGAGGTGACGCCGGTGTTGCACGTATCGCCGCAAGTGGACGCACCAGACTGGGAGACGCTGGCCGACCTGCGCCGGCAGTCGCGTGATCACGGCGTCGAAGGCTTGATGCTGAAGCGGCTGGACTCCGTGTACGGCGTCGGCCGCAAGCGCGGCGACTGGTGGAAATGGAAGATCGACCCGCACGTCATCGACGCGGTGCTGATCTACGCGCAACCTGGCTCGGGCAAGCGCGCCAGCCTCCTCACCGACTACACGTTCGGCTTGTGGCACGAGGGCGAGCTCGTGCCCGTTGCCAAGGCATATTCTGGTTTGAGCAACGACGAGATTGCCGAGATGGACCGCTGGATCCGACGGCACACCCTCGAGCGCTTCGGCCC
>DATJFF010000262.1:0-7496 GCA_035495795.1 Vicinamibacterales bacterium | reverse complement strand
GACGACGGTCGGCGCCGGGGGGCGCTTCGTGCTCGCGTTGCGAAGCGGCTCCGACGGCCGCTGGCTCATCGCCGCGGATCTCGACAACAGCGGTCCTCGTCCAGAGCGCTGAGCGCCGAGCGTCGGTTCGGTGTGCGAAGTCATCGTATGATCGCGCTCCACGATGAAGATCGACGTCTTCTGCCACCTGCTGCCGCCCCGATATCTGTCGGAGCGAAATCGCCGCGCGGGATCGTCGTTCGGCACCAGTACGCCAAGTACTACAGCGCCAACCCCGGCCTCACCGATCTCGACGTCCGCTTCCGCATTCCCCGACGTGCGCTAACTCCTGACCATCGCCGGTCCGAACGTCGAGAGCATCACCGAGCCACGCGATAGCGCGGAGTTGGCGCGGATTGCCAACGCCCGAAGAATTCGTAGGCGCACATCAGCGCGGCGGTCTTCCCCTGGATCGCGGTGTCGCAATAGAACGACCGGTAGTAGTCGATTGGCGCACGGGTGAGCGTCTGCCCGTCGTGGTCGTAGTTCATGCGCCGCTCGTTGAATTCCCAGGCCAGCTCGATGCGCTTGTGGAAGAAGGGGACGAGGCCGCCGGCGTGATGGGTGATGATCTTCAGCTTGGGATAGCGCTCGAGCACGCCGCCAAACGCGAGGCGGGCCATCGCCTTGGAGGTTTCGAACGGCCAGCCGAAGTTCGTGTAGATCAGGAACTTCGATTTCGGCTCGCCGGGATAATCAGCCGTCGTGTTCGTGCGCCGCGGATGGAGCAGGATCGGCAGGTCGTAGTCTTGCATCTTCTCGTAGAGCGGCCAGAACTCCGGGGCGTCCACCGGCTTGCCGTTGATGTCGGTGAAGATCTCGACGCCGCAGAAGCCCAGTTCGCGAATTGCACGGTCGGCCTCGCGAGCGATCATGCGTCGACGGGATTATAGCGAGGCCGTACCCGGATCGACCGGCGGTTCGGTCCGGCCGCGTGGCATGAATCGTACGATCAAGAAGGCCGCCGCGAGCTCGAGGCCGGCCACGACGTAAAGACCGCTCGACGTGCTGCCCGTGAGGTCTCTCAGCCATCCGACGACGAACGGGCCGAGCCAGCCAGACAAGTTCCCGATCGAATTGATCAGGGCGATGCCGCCCGCCGCAGCCGTGCCGGCCAGGAGCAGGGTCGGCATCTGCCAGAACGGCGCGAACGCGGCGATCACGGCGGCCTGCGCCAGCACCAGCGCCGCAAACGCCAGCGGCGGCGTGTTCGCACCGAGGCCGATCAGGATCAGCCCGACAGCGGCAGCGACGCACGAGAGCGCTGCATGCCAGCGACGCTCGAGGGTGCGGTCGGAGTGGCGGCTTACGAGAACGGACGCCAACACCGCGACGATGGACGGGATCGCCGATAGCAGACCGATCGAGAGATGGTTTGAGACACCGAGCCCGTTGATGATGGTCGGCCCCCAGAACCCCAGTGTTGGATTCGCGCTCACCAGACAGAAATAAACGACGGTGAGCAGCCATACGTGTGGCAGGCGGAAGGCGCCGGTCAGGCTGTGCACACGCGTGCCCGCCTGCTGCCGTTCCCGGCCAAGGTCCGCCGCGACGAGCGCCTTGTCGCCATCGCTCAACCAGCGCGCCTGCTCCGGCGTGTCATCGATGACGACGAAGGCCAGCAGCCCCAGCCCGACGGCGGGCAGCCCTTCAAGTAGAAACAGCCACTGCCAGTTCGAGAGGCTGCCGTCCGCTCCCATCGTCGCCATGATCAGGCCGGAGATCGGACCGCCGAGAATGCCCGAGAGCGGGCCGGCGATCATGAAAAAGCCCATCATTCGGGCTCGATGGCGAGCGGGGAACCAGTAGGTCAGGTACAGGATGACGCCGGGATAGAGCCCGGCCTCGAACGCACCGAGCAGGACGCGAACAGCGTAGAACGCCCCCTCGGTTCTGACGAAGATCATCGCGATGCTGCTGATCCCCCAGAGCAGCGCGATCCTTCCAAACGTTTTCCGCGCGCCGATCTTCTGGAGCAGAAGGTTGCTGGGAACCTCGAACAGGAGATAGCCGAGGAAGAAGATGCCGGCGCCAAACCCGTACACCGCCTCGCTGAATCCGAGGTCGGTCAGCATGCTCAGCTTCGCAAACCCGATGTTCACGCGATCCAGCCACGAGATGATGTGGAGCAGGATCAGGAACGGCATGATGCGGAGCGCGATCCGCTTGTAGACGGGCTCGAGCTCGGTGCTCGCGGCGGGCGCGGCGAAGGCGGGCAAGCTACCTGACTGGCGCCGCCGGGGGAGCGCCGTTTCCGAGCTTCACCACGAGGACCCGGCCGTCAGTCATCATGGTGTCGCCGGTGCCGTTGCGCAGCTTCGGCGGCACGCCGGGACGATCGACCATCGCGTAGGCCAGTCCCTTGCCGGAGAACATCAGGTCGTTGAGGACCTTGGTCCGTTCGCGATCGAGCTGCTCCTCGATATTGTGAAAGAAGCTGGTGCCGTCGCGGCCTACGCCGATGCCGATGTCGTGGGTCGCGGCCCCGGCCCAGACCGGCTGGCCGTCGAGGATGCCGTCGCGCTTGTAGACACGGATGTGATGGCGGCGGGCAAACGTGTCGTTCTGCTTCTGGAATACGTAGTCCGGATCCTTGCCATCGAGTCGAAGGACGAACATCGGCGCGTGCTTGTATTGATGCTGTTCGACGGTGGCGACAAACGTCTTGAGGTCCGATGACAGATTCTGGCTCGTCGCAGTCACCCAGCCAGCCGCGGCAAACGCGGCCTGGACGTCGGCTGCCGAACCGAGCAATACGACGTTGGTGACGTCGGCGTCGATACCGCTCGTCATCGTGCTCCGGAGAGGCAGCCCGCGGACGATCTCCTCGAGCGGAGGCGTCGGCGCGAACGTCGCCCACCCGCGCGGGTTCTCCGGTCGTTCCACGAGGGACTGCGGCATGTCGACGACCAGCGTCATCTCGACGCCGGGCCCGTACACGATCTCGCGCGAGTAGGTGCGCGCGAATGCCGCGGTCAGCGCCTCGAGCAGCCTGCCCGAGCCGGGGGCCACCAAGCCCAGGGTCGCGGTCGCCCAGCTGACTTTCTGCAGCTTCGACTCCGGCAGCGGAATGCCGACGATCAAGCCGTCGAGGACCTTCTCGCGGGCGTTGTCGACATCGTGAACCCGCGTCCGCAACACGCTTGGCTCGTTCGTGCCGAGCGGCCGCACCTGGCCGAAATGGACGTAGAGCTGCGATTGGTGGAAGCGGTCGCGCGCCGGCCGGGCCAGCAGCACCGTGCCGCGGACGGTCGAACCGGCCGGCATCACCGCCCGATCGCCGACCATGACCGGCGCCGTGACGACGGCGTCAACCACGTCACCGGCCAGCGAGCGGCTGCCGACGTTGCTGGTCAGTCGAATCGACAGCGTCGTCTGCGACGGGAGATGCGAATCGAGCGTGCTGCGGGTGCCGCTGAGATCGCCTTCGGCGGTCATCGCGTTGAGGCGCGCCAGCAAAGTCGCTATCTGATCGCCGAGCGGCCTGGTGGCCTCGCGCGGCGCCTGCTGCCCCTGCATGACCATGACGAACGCGCTGTCGCCGGCGAGCGGCTGCCAGTCGAGCGGCATGACTCCGTAGTTATCGGATCTGCCGACCTCGGCGCCGGCCTCGATCAACGTCTCGGTGAGCTCCCCGAAAGTGTCGCCAAGCCTGGTGCGTCGCGCGTCGCTCGAGGCGATCGACAGCCAATGCAGGCCGTTGCGGCCATCCGCGTCAACCGCCCGGACGTCGGTGCCCTGCGCCAGCAGCGTGCGCGCCTGGGTCAGGAACTTCCCCGTCTCGTCGTCGGTGCGCGCCCGCGCCGCCTGGTAGAGCACGTCGACGAGCGGCGGCCGCGCGCTTGCCGGTGGCGGCGGCGGAGGCGCGGCTGCGGGGATCGGTTGCGATTGCTGTCCGGCAACCATGCCGACGCCGGCCAGGAGCAATCCCGCGACCGTGCAGCCGACGCGGTGCATCGAGAAACTCATGGCCGGCTATCCTAACAGGTCCTCGCGACGCGGCGCCGCTCGTTTACAACCCAGAAGAGAACGGGGCTCGCGGGCACTGCGTCGGGGGTCTGAAACCCGTTAGACTTGACGCGCAATCGCCGATTGCAGCCGCCGCGCAACGGCCGGGAGCGGGCTCGCAGGACGCCGATTGATACCAACCAACGAGTCCGGAACAGGAGGAGACATGTCAGATTCGAAAGTTGCGATGCCACAGCGGCGCACGATCCTTCGAGCGATCGTCGCGGGTACGGCCGGAGCCGCTGCCTTCGACGTCGCGGCGCCGGCTGCGCTCCGGGCACAGTCGAATCTCACTCCTGATGCCGCCGTCAAGGAGCTCGTGGCCGGAAACGTGCGGTTCGCCGCAAACCAGCTGACGTCGATCCAGAAGGATCTCGAGGTCCTCAAGAACCGAACCGCCGAGAAGCAGGAACCGTTCGCTGCGGTCCTGGCCTGTGCCGACTCCCGGGTGCCGGTCGAGATGATCTTCGACCAGACGATCGGCGATGTCTTCGTCACGCGCGTGGCCGGCAACCTGGTGACGCCCGAGATCATCGCCAGCCTTGAATACGCCGTCGCGGTTCTTGGCGTCGAAGTCATTCTCGTACTCGGTCACACCAATTGCGGCGCCGTCAAAGCCGCGATGACGGCGGGCGCGGTTCCGGGTCAGATCAGCGCCCTGTACCCGCCGCTGCGCCGGGCGGCCGAAGAATCCGGCGGCGATTTCGCCAAGGCGATCGCCGTCAACTCCAGGGTGCAGGCTGAGCTGCTCCGCACTTCGTCGACGGTCATTCGCGAGGCGATTGCGAAGGCGAAGGTCAAAGTCATTTCGGGTGTATACGACCTCGGGTCCGGCAAGGTGACGCTCACCTGACCGCAACCGGCGTCCTCGCGCGGCCAGCAAGGAGGCGACATGCAGCTCGAAACGATGTATTCCACCATCGACGGTCCGGTCGCAACCCTGATGCTCAACCGCCCCCACGTCCTGAACTGCGCCGACGAGCGGTGGGCACGTGAGCTCAACACGCTCGTCGACGATCTCGCGAGCCGCGACGGACTCCGGGTTGTCGTCGTGCGTGGCGCCGGCCGCGCGTTCTGCAGCGGCATCGACCTCACCGCCCTGTCCCAGGGCGAAATCAGCCTGACGTTCTTCCGCAACTGGGAGGCCGCGCTCCGTAAGCTGGAAACGCTGAACGCGGTGGTGATCGCGGCCGTCCACTCCCACTGCATCGGCGGCGGCCTGCAGGTCGCGCTGGCCTGCGACCTCCGCATCGCGCGGGACGATGCCCGCTTCGGGATCACCGCGGTCCGCGAGGGGATCATCCCAGGCATCGGGATGTGGCGCGTCGCTCGCTTCGCAGGACTGGGCCGAGCCAAGCAGCTGGCGCTGGCCGCGGAGGTCGTCGATGCCACGGTTGCGCAGGACTGGGGCCTCGTGGACTGGGTTGTCGACGCCGCGTCCTTCGAGACGAGAATCGCCGAGATCACCGACCGGCTCTTGTCGATGGCCGAAACCTCTACGCGGCTGACGAAGAAGCTCACGAACATGTCGTTCGAGACCTCGTTCGCCGACTTCAGCGAGACCTATTTCGAGTACCAGCGCCAGTCGATCGCATCACCCGAGCACCTCGCGGTGATGGCTGAACATCGCGCCGAGCGTGCGGCACGACGGCGGTGATCGGCCATGGCGACGCGCCGCCAGTCTCTCGCCGACCTCGAGCCGATCGAGCGGGCGAGCCGCGACGAGCTCGCCAGCCTGCAACTGGACCGGCTCCGCTGGTCGGTCCGCCACGCGTACGACCACGTTCCCCGGTACCGCGACAAATGCGTCGCGGTTGACGCGCATCCCGACGATCTCCGCACCTTCGAGGACCTCGCCCGTTTTCCATTCACGACCAAGCAGGACCTCAGGGCGGGCTATCCGTTCGGGCTGTTTGCCGTCCCGCGAACCCAGGTGGTACGGGTCCACGCGTCGAGCGGTACGACCGGCAAGCCAACGGTCGTCGGCTACACCGCGAACGACATCGAGACGTGGGCGGCGCTCATGGCCCGCTCGATCCGGGCTGCCGGCGCACGCCCGGGAGACATCGTGCACGTGGCCTACGGGTACGGCTTGTTCACCGGGGGGCTGGGCGCCCACTACGGCGCCGAGCGGCTCGGCTGCACAGTCGTGCCCATGTCCGGCGGACAGACCGAGAAGCAGGTGCAGCTCATCGTGGACTTCGAGCCCGACGTGATCATGGCGACGCCGTCCTACATGCTGAACCTCTGCGAGGAATTCGTCCGCCAGGGCCTCGACCCGCGCGACTCGTCGCTGAAGATCGGCATCTTCGGCGCCGAGCCGTGGACCGAGGCGATGCGCGCCGACATCGAGCAGCGCGTCGATCTCGATGCGGTCGATCTCTACGGGTTGTCCGAGGTGATGGGGCCGGGCGTCGCGTGCGAGTGCGTCGAAGCCAAGGACGGTGCGGTCATCTGGGAAGATCACTTTCTGCCGGAGATTGTCGATCCAGAGACCGGCGCGGTGCTCCCCGACGGCGACCTCGGCGAGCTGGTGTTCACGTCGCTGACGAAGGAAGCGCTACCGGTGATTCGCTACCGGACGCGCGATCGAACGAGGCTGCTGCCGCCCACGGCCCGATCGATGCGAAGAATGGCAAGGATTACCGGCCGCACCGACGACATGCTGATCATCCGCGGCGTGAACGTATTCCCCTCGCAGATCGAAGAGCTCATCGTCGGACGGCCGCACCTGGCGCCGCACTACGTCCTCGAGGTCAAGCGCGAAGGCGCACTCGATCAGCTCGAAGTGATCGTCGAGCTCGACGCGCAGGCCGCCAACGTCGCGGCAGTACGAGACGAGGCGTCGAGAGATTTGCAGAGGCGGATCAAGTCCTATATTGGCGTCAGCGCGGAAGTGTCGGTGTGCAACCCCGGCACTATCGAGCGCTCCACCGGCAAGGCGAAGCGGGTGTTCGACCGGCGCGTCTGATGCTCGGCCGTCGCCGAGCGGCACGGCTCGGCACCGAGAAAAGAGCCTACGGTCCGGTTATGCAACTCGACCCTATGCCGAGACTGGTCTCCAGGTTGCAGCGATCTCGCCCATCATGAGCGCGATCCACGCGCCCTGGAGGGATCATGACCAGATCAATCGCCGCAGCGGCGCTGCCGCTTCTGTTCGTCGCTTCGATCGCCGCGCAAGAGCCGGCCACGCCCGCGAGGCCGGCACAGCCGACCCCGCAGCCGGCGCCGCGGACACCTAGTACCGAGGCGCAAAAGCCCACGATGAGCCTGACCGGGTGCCTCTACCGTGAGGATCAGGTGCCGGGTCGGACGCCCAACGTCGCGGAACGAGCCGGTGTCCTCGAGGACTACATCCTGGCTGGCGCGTCCGTCACCGGGAGCGCGTCGCAGCCGAGCGGCACGCCTGGCGCCACCGGGACCAGCGGAACGACGCCGAGCACCGGCAA
>DATJFF010000261.1:0-43496 GCA_035495795.1 Vicinamibacterales bacterium | reverse complement strand
ACCGCGGTCACGGTGCTGAGCACCGACGATCCGGTGCGCGTCTACCAGCGCTTTTCCACCCTGAACGCGCTCTCGAACGGCCGCGCCGAGATCATCCTCGGCCGCGGCTCGTTCACCGAGTCGTTCCCGCTCTTCGGCCATGACCTTTCGCAATACGAGCTCTTGTTCGAGGAGAAGCTCGACCTGTTCGCGTCGCTCCTCGATCAGGAGGCGGTGACCTGGTCGGGACGGACGCGCGCCTCGCTCACCGACCAGCGCGTCTACCCGCCGGTCGAGGGCTTGCTGCGCACGTGGGTTGGTGTCGGCGGGAGCCCCGAATCGGTGATTCGAGCCGCGAAATACAACCTGCCACTGATGCTGGCGATCATCGGCGGCAGCGCCCAGCGTTTTGCACCCTACGTGCAGCTCTATCATCGCGGGCTGACCCAGTTCGGCTACACCGGCACGCAGCCGATCGGCGCGCACTCGCCCGGGCACGTTGCGGCCAGCGACGACCAGGCCCGCGAAGACCTGTGGCCCCACTACCAGGCGATGATGACCCGGATCGGCGGCGAACGCGGCTGGCCGCCGGTGACGCGGGCCCATTTCGACCGCGAAGCCGGCCCAGACGGCGCGCTGTACGTCGGCTCGCCCGAAACCGTGGCCAGGAAGATCGTCGCGACGGTCCGGGCCCTTGGGCTGGCCCGCTTCGACATGAAGTACAGCAACGGCGCCCTCTCTCACGACAAGCTCCTGACCAGCATCGAGCTCTACGCCACGCGCGTCGTCCCGCTCGTCCGCGAGGCGCTGGCCAGCTGAAGCTGGATCCGAGCCCGTTGACAGCCTTGCAACATATAGATATGTTCCATACCTATATGGCACCCATTGACTTCTCCACCCGATCGCTGCAGAAGGGCAGCGCGGAGTTCCTGGTGCTCTCGATCCTCGACGGCCCGGACCGCCATGGCTACGAGCTGGCGCAGATCATCGAAGCCCGGTCCGAGGGCCGTCTCCACTTCAAGGCGGCCACCCTCTACCCGCTGCTCTACAAGCTCGAGAAGCAGGGCTGGGTGGCGGGACGGTGGGTCGAGAAGGCCGGCGAGCGGCGCAAGCGCTACTACCGGCTGACACCGGCCGGACGCAAGGTCCTGGGCGTGCGCCGGCGCGTCTGGCGCGAGTTTCTCGAGGCGCTCGACCGGGTCGCGGACCTTCGCCAGGCCTGACGGTCATGGACTGGCGACGATACGTGCGCTCGCGTCTTGGTCCTCTCGACGTGGCCGCGGAGCGGGAAATCGAGATCGTCGAGGAGCTGGCGGTGCAGCTCGAATCGACCTACCTGCAGGCGCGCCGGAACGGCATGAGCCCTGACGCTGCTCTTGCCCGGGCCGGTGACGAAGTGCCGGACTGGCCGGCGATGGCGGCTCGAATCAGATCCGTCGAGCGCGGGCCGAAGCCAACGTTGGAGGCGACGCCTGCAGCCGGACCGCTGGCCGGAGCGATCGCCGATGTCCGCTATGCCTTTCGATCCCTCGCGCGGGCGCCGGGATTCCTGGCCGCCGCGATTGTCACGCTGGGGCTCGGGATCGGCGCCGTCACCGTCATCTACTCGCTCGTCGCTGGCATCCTGATCAAGCCGCTGCCGATTCACGATCCGAGCCGTGTCGTGCTGGCGCGGTCGGTGGACCGCGCGGGCGATCAGTTCTCCATCAGCTGGCCAGACTTCCTCGACGTCAAGGCACGTGCGCGCTCGGTCGAATCGTTCGCCGCGTGGCGCGGAGTCCCCGCCAACCTCACCGGGCTCGGCCAGCCGCGCCGGATTCTCGTCCGACAGGCAACGTGGAACCTCCTTCGCGTGCTCGGCGTCTCCCCTGCGCTCGGCCGCGACTTCAACGAGGCAGACGATGTCTGGGGCCGCGATCGCGTGTGCCTGATCAGCTATCGGCTGTGGCAGCAGGAGTTCGCCAGCGATCCAAGCGCGATCGGCCGAACACTGATGCTCGACGACCGTCCGACGACGATCGTCGGCGTGCTGCCGGCAGGCTTCGACATCGCCCGGCGTGAGGACGCCTACCTGCCGCTCGGGAACTTCATCAACCCGAGCGGCCCGATGATGTTCCGCGGCAACCACAACGGCCTCGCCGCGATCGGCCGCCTGGTGCCCGGAGTGGAAATCGAGGAGGCCCGCGCCGAGATGACGGTCATTGGATCGCAGCTCGAGCAGGAGTATCCGGCCACCAACAGCGGCCAGAGCGCGATCGCCGTGCCCCTGAGCGAGGTGCTGGTCGGTGACACGCGGCTGCCGCTGTACATCCTGCTCGCGGCAGTGGGAGCGATGCTGCTCGTCGCCTGCGCAAACCTGGCAAACCTTCAGCTGGTCCGCGCCGCCGGGCGGGCCCAGGAGATCGCGGTCCGCCTCGCGCTCGGCGCCGCGCGCTCCCGGATCGCAAGACAGCTTCTGATCGAAAGCGTTCTCGTCGCGATCGTCGGCGGCATCGCCGGCGTCGTCGCGGCCTATGCGGGCTTCAATGCGTTCCTCGCGCTGCTGCCCAGGGACGTCCCGCGACTCCACGAGGTGGCGCTCGACGTTCGGGTGTTGAGCGTCGCCGCGGCGGTCGCGGTCTTCGCCGGCATCGTCTTCGGTCTCGCACCGGCGCTGCAGGCCGGCCGCGGCGGGGGCGCGGAACTGCTGCGCGGCTCTCGCGTGGCGCATCACGCTGCGGCCGGGCAGTTCACCCGCCGTGCGCTGATGGCGATCGAGCTCGCGCTGGCCCTGGCGCTGCTCGCCGCCGGCGGGCTGATGGTCCGGTCGCTCGGAAACCTGCTCGGCGAAGCTCCCGGCTTCAACGCCGAGCATCTGCTCTCGGCGAGCGTGTCACTGCCGTCCACGCGTTACACACAGGATCGCTGGCCGCGCTTTTTCGACGCGGTTGAGGCGCGTCTACGCGCCCTTCCCGGCGTCGAGGGCGCCGCCTTCACGCAATCGCTGCCGATATTGCCGTCGAACTGGAACTCGGTGTTCATGGTCGACGATCGGCCGGCCCCGGCCCGAACCGACCTGCCGAGCGCGGCATGGACGCCGGTCAGCGACGCCTACTTCGAGGTGATGGGCATCCGGCTGCTGCAGGGACGAATCTTCGCGCCCGCCGATCGCGTCGTCCTCGCGCCGAATTCGCCCGTGGACTTCTCGGTGAACGCCGCTGTGGCAGTCGTCAACGAGAGCTTCGCGAAGCGCTTCTGGCCGGATGGCGATGCCGTCGGTCACCGTGTCAAGCAAGGATTTCCGGAAAATCCGGGCGCCTGGATCCAGATTGTCGGCATCGTCGCTGACGTGAAGACCTCCGGCCTCGACGAGCCCGCGGACATGCAGGTCTATCTCCCGCTCGGACAGCGGCCGGTTCCGTTCGGATCCCTCGTCGTTCGCACGGCCCGCGATCCCGCACGGCTCAAGCCGGCGATGGAAGCGGCTATTCGCGAAATCGACCCGGATCTCCCCGTCTACGACATGCGCACGAGCGACGAGTTGCTCGGCGAGTCCGCCGGACGGCGCCGGCTGGTCGCGATCCTCCTCGGCGCATTCGCGGTGCTCTCCGCGGTGCTGGCTGGAGTCGGCGTGTTCGGCGTGACCGCGTACGGACTCACCCACCGCAGGCACGAATTCGGCGTGCGGCTGGCGTTGGGCGCCTCGCCCGGAGGGGTGGTCCGGACCGTGCTCGCCCAGGAGATGCGCGTCTGCGCTGTGGGCATCACCGCTGGACTGCTGACGGCGCTCGCCACGACCGAGACGCTTCGGGCGCTGCTCTACGGCGTGTCGCCTCGCGATCCCGCGACGCTGGCCGGCGCGAGCCTGGGTCTGCTGGCCCTTGCCGCGCTCGGCTGCTACCTGCCCGCGCGGAGAGCGGCCCGGGTCGACCCGGCCCTGACCCTGCGGTCCGAATGAACGGGCCGCGGGTCAAGGCGAAAGGCACAAGGCACAAGGCAAAAGGCAGAAGGCAGAAGGCAAAACTGTCAACCAACCAGCCCCGGCAGCCCAAGCGCCTTGCGCAGGTAACTGAGCTGGCCGACGTGATACGAGTCGTGGAGCGCGAAGAAGCCGAGCTGATCGCCCACTGTTTTCACGCCCGGCGGCTTCGGTCCGGCTGTTGCCTCGCGGGCCAGGTCGGCTGCGGTGAGCGTCGCAAGGCGGGCCATGATCCGCTGACCCACTTCCTCGTGGACGCCAAGGACGTCGGCCTTGCCCGGGTACTTCGCAGGATCGTCCAGGGCCGCGCCGCGGGCGAACAGGTCCCCCCATCCGGTCTCGACGGAGTCTCCGAGCAGGCGCAGCATCCCGGCGCGCACGTGGACGATGTGCCCCGCAAGCCACAACGCCGGGTTGTTCTGGGGAGTCGGCCGGTGCCACAGGCGATCGTCGGCAAGGCCGTCGAAGGCGCGGACGACCAGCGCGGAGTTGGTGGCAAACACGAACGCAATTGGCGCCGCCGGCAGCACGCCGCTGGCTGCCGCGCGCGCCTCGGCGGATTCGGTGAACATCCGCAGCAGGCCGGTCCACCCGTTCGGCGCATCGACCGCGGTCCGCATCGCGTCGCCGCCGGCGCCGTGGCGGCTGAAGTAGCGATGCTCGAGATCGACACGCGTGTGCTGCGGGCTGACCTCGGTGAAACGCACCTCCACTTCACTTGATTTCGCGACGTCCGGCTGGTATCCCCATTGCGGCGTGATCTGCCAGGCGAACACAAAGCGGTGCGGCGGCTCCCAGACGAGGACCTGGCCCCAGGGGTACACCGTGCCGTCAACGGATCTTCCGTAGACGAGACCTCCGACGCGGCCTTCCACCACCGCCTCGTCGAGTGGGCTCTTCCCGATGTGATGCGACCTCGGCCACCAGTGATTGATGCCAGCGGTGAAGGCCGAGAACGCCTGGGCAGGCGTGGCCTGAACGGTGACGCTCTTCTGCACGACGGGGTCGGACGTGGCGAGGCTCATGGGGCTGAATCCTTTCGAACGGGAACGAGGGAATCAGGCGCTGGGCGGACGCGCGGCATCGACGGCCCGCGCGAAGGCCTGGAGGGCGTGGGTCCAGAAGCGATCGAAGTAGGCTCGCAGCGATTCGACGCCGGCGGGGTTGAGCGCGTAGTAGCGGCGGTTCCCCTCCGGGCGGTCGATGACGAGGTCGGCGCGCTTCAGAATGCGAAGGTGCTGCGAGATGGCCGGCCGGCTCATCGGGAACTGCTTTGCAAGCTCCCCCACTGGCAGCGGTCCTTCGAGCAGCCGCTCGACAATGGCGCGGCGTGTGGGATCGCCCAGCGCGTCCATTTGAGCCTGAGGGTAAGTTACCACTTACCGTAAGTTAATTCTTACGGAATCGTTCGTCAAGCCCTTTCCGATCGCACTGGCTCAGGAGGGACTCGGCGCGAGCGCTGTAGGATCGAGGCGACATGGCCGCCCTGATCGACGCACTGGACATCAAGCGCAAGTCGTTTTTCGAGTTCGAGGGCGCCCCCTACGTGTGCCTGGATGTGGAAGTCTCGAGGCCCACAGCCCGCGGCGGACAGACTCTGGTCCGGCTGAAGATGCGAAACCTCCTCACGCGCGCGGTTTTCGACAAGGCGTTCAAGGCCGCCGAGATGTTCAAGGAACCCGACCTGGAGATGATAGGCGCCACGTTCCTCTACGAGGACGCCGACGGCTGTCACTTCATGGACCAGGGCACGTTCGAGACCCTGACCCTGTCGAGCGCGACGCTCGGCGAGGATCGGCTGCTCCTTTCCGACAACCTGCCGGTAGAGATTCAGAAGTTCAACGGTGCGCCGATCGGGCTGCAGCTACCGCCGCTCGTCGAGCTGACCGTCACGAACACCGAGCCCGGCGTCCGGGGCGATACGGCGAGCGGCGGGGTGACCAAGCCGGCAACGCTCGAAACCGGTCTCGAAATCCGTGTGCCGCTCTTCGTCAAGCAAGGCGAGCGGGTGCGCGTCCATACCGAAACCCGCGAGTTCGCAGGCCGGGCCTGAGCACGTCACTGTGACTGTTGTGTCGTGGCGGCTTTCGTAGCGGCCGCCAGGTCGAATCCGGAGAGCTCCGCCAGACGCAGCGTCGACATCACCTCCTGGTAGCGCTGCCCGCCTATCTCCCAGGTTGGATACGTCGTTATCCCGGCATTCCTGCACACTGTCGTCTGGCCAGTTCCCTGTGCTCCGATGCTGCACTCGATGTACGGCAGGCGCTTCGCCGCGGCGCCGAAGAGCGCCTTCTGATCCTGGCAATGCGGGCACCACTCCGCCCCGTACATCTTCGCGCCGGTCTGCGCCAGGTGCGTTGCCAGCTGCCGCAGCACAGGGTCTTCCGCGGCCGGCGGCTTGCCCACGACGCCGATGTAATTCAGGTGGAGGAACGCGATGATGGCGACGGCCACCGGGGTGCGGACGCGCAGCCAACCCTGCCAGGAGAAACCAGGCAGCGGCTCGGGCCGCTGCAAGGTAACGAGGCCGAAGATGACGGTCATCAGCGTCAGCGACGTCAGGCAGTACGGACACGCCGCGTGGAGGATCGTCAGCGACACGGTCGTCAGGTAGACGCTGTAGAGCACCCCGAAGAACGCGATCGTCCAGGCCAGGCGCCATCGGCGATCGGCACGGGCGATGAACGAGATGCCCGCGAGCGCCAGGTACGTGAGCAGGCCCCAGAACGCCGTCGGCAGGCCGAGCAGGGTCGCCCACCGGCTGGACAGCACCATGTCGCACGCGCTGCCCTCGCTGCATCCCTGCAGCGATCCGCCTGAAAAGCTGGTCCACGACAGGTAGGCAGTGAGGAGAACGCCGATGATGCTGAGGGCCAACAGCGGCCAGTACGGCGTCGGTGTGGTCAGGTAGGAGGGAGCCTTCTCGGCCACCCGCGGTGATCGCTTCGCAGTCGCTTTCCGACCCATGGGTGGGAGTGTATCCTGAGCTGCTGGAGGCGATGAACATGAGACAGACGGTACTGGTCGGACTCGCGATAACGGCCCTGGCGCTGGGCCCTGCCCTGCCCGCCCGGGCCCAGGCCCCGCTCCCCGTCCCAGGAGTCGAACCGGCGCGCGACGTGCCCGGCGCGGGGGAGATGCCCGACACGAAGATCGTCCACAAGGTGGTCTTCGACATGGGCACGGCCAACCCGAAGGCGACCGACGTTCACCCGCTGCTGCAGGCGGTGGCGCGCTACGTGAACACGCTGGCCAAAGTTGGGGTGCCGGCGGCAAACCGCAAGATTGCCGTCGTCTTCCATCAGGGCGCCACCGATTACGTCCTCCAGAACGACATCTACAAGGCGCGGCACGAAGGGCAGGACAACCCGAACGCCGCGATGATCCAGGCGCTGAAGAAAGCCGGGGTGGACTTCCGCCTCTGCGGTCAGGCCGCGTACGCGCGCAAGATCGAGCGCAAGGACATGATGCCCGAGATCCAGCTGGATCTCTGGGCGTTGACGACGATCATCGCGCTGCAGCAGCAGGGCTACGTGCTGGTCGCACCCTAGAATAGGAAGATGCTCGAAGAAGCGGGCGCTCCCGCGTGGCGATGGGCGAGGCTCGCCGCCGCGCTGGTGCTGCTGAACGCTTCGCTGACCTTCGTGAGCGTCTGGCCGACGCTCGCCGTGAGGCCGTCGGCGCACCTCTCGTTCGAGGCGGCGCTGCTGGTGCTCGGCATCGCGATCGCCTGGACGGTGCGCCGGGCGACGTTGACGGCACGCAGTATCAGGATGCTCGCAATCCTCTGGGTGGTGCTCATCGTCAGCCGCTACCTCGACGTCAGCACGCGCGCGCTCTACGGCCGCGGCGTCAGCCTGTATTGGGACCTGAAGCTGCTTCCTGACGTCGGCAAGATGTTCGCGAATGTCGCGCGCCCCTCAGTGCTGCTTCCGGTCGCCGCCGGGCTCGTGGTCGTGCCGATCGCGTTGTACCTGCCGATGCGGTGGGCCATTCGCCAGGTCAGTCAGGCTTCAGCGAACCCACACGCCTGCCGGCTGCTGATCGCCGGTGCGTCGGCTGTTCTCATCGCCGGCGTCGTCGTGACCGCCGCTGCCCCCGCGGCACGATCGCACGCGTGGGCCGCACCCGTCGCGGCGGCCATCGGCGATGAGATCGTGGAGTTCGTCAGCGAAGCGACCGGACGCAACCAGAAGCCGCTGCCCCCAGCGCCTTCAGTGCAGAACGATCTGTCGCGCGTCAGCGGCGCCAACATCGTCATCCTTTTCGTCGAGTCGTACGGCATGACCAGCTGGGAGCGACCCGAGTTTCAGCCGGTTCTTGTTCCCGCGCGCGACACGCTCGCCTCCGCGATCGCCGGCACCGGCCGCTCGATCGTCACCGGCGTGGTCGAGTCCACGACGTTTGGCGGCGAGTCGTGGCTCGCGCACATCAGCCTGCTGTCGGGGACCGAGGTGCGCGATCCCGAGGTCAGTCGCCGGCTCATGGCAGAGCACCGCGAGACACTGATCGCCCCATTCCGGCGCGCGGGTTATCGCACGTTTGGCATCTTCCCCGGGCTGAAGGCGGCGTGGCCCGAAGGCAAGTTCTACGGGTTCGATCGCATCGTCGGCGCACCCGATCTCGGGTACAAGGGGCCGCCCTTCGGATGGTGGGACGTGACGGATCAGTTCGTTCTCGCGCGCACGGATGAAATCGCGCGGACCCACCCGCCAGGGGCACCGATTCTGGTATTTCTGCCCACCATCAGCACGCACACTCCGTTCACTCCCGTTCCTCCCTACCAGCCCGACTGGTCGCGCCTCTTGACGGCTACACCTTACGACGAGGACGATCTGAGGAAGGCCTACGAGGCGACGCCGGACTGGAGCAACCTCGGCCCCGATTACGCCCGGGCGCTGGCCTACGTTCACGAGACGCTGGCCGGCTATCTGCGCCGCCATGAACGGGATGACATGGTGCTGGTGGTGCTGGGCGACCACCAGCCGCCGGCGCTGGTCAGCGGCGAGGGCGCGTCGTGGAACGTGCCGGTCCACGTGATTGCGAGCCGGCCCGCGGTGCTCGAATCGCTGCGCTCTCATGGTTTTCGCGACGGGCTGGTTCCGCACGGTCCGGCGCTGGCCCGAATGGATACGCTGATGCCGATCCTGCTCGACGCGTTCGGGAACACCGACCCGATGGACTCAGGGTCGCCCCGAGCCACGTCGAGGGGCGAGTAGCGCGGTGCTGTTCACCGAGCCGACTTTCCTCTTCGGGTTCCTGCCCGTTCTCCTCGCCATCTATTACATGGCGCCCGCCCGCGCGCGGAACGCGCTGCTGGTGGTGGCCAGCGTCATCTTCTACGCCCGCGACGGCGGCGCGTTCACCTGGATCATCCTCGGATCGATTCTCGTCAACACCACCGCCGCGATCTGGGTCGAACGGCTCGGGCGGACGCGGCAGGCAAGACTCCTGCTCGCCGGCATCGTCGGGTTGAACTTACTGTCGCTGATCACGTTCAAGTACGCGGGCTTCCTGGTTCAGAACGTGAACGCCGGTTTGACGTCAATCGGAGCCGGGACGTTTGCCGTCCCGTCGCTGCTGCTGCCAATCGGGATCTCCTTCTTCACCTTCCACTCGATCTCCTACATCGTTGATGTTTACCGCCGGCAGGCGGTCGCCCAGAAGGGGCCGATTGGCGCGGCGCTGTACCTGCTGTTCTTCCCGCAGCTGATTGCCGGGCCGATCATCCGCTATCACGACATCGCGGCGCAGATTACCGGCCGCGTCCATACCACCGCGCAGTTCGCCCTCGGCGTGCGCCGCTTCAGCATCGGACTCGCCAAGAAGCTGCTGATTGCCAGCATCGTCGCGCGTCCGGTGGACGCGATCTTCGCGATGCCGGCAGACGAGCTCACGGCCGCGCATGCCTGGCTGGCCATCGCCGGCTACACCCTGCAGATCTACTTCGATTTCTCCGGCTACTCGGACATGGCAATCGGCCTCGGCCACATGTTCGGGTTCACGTTCCCGGAGAACTTCCGTTACCCGTACATCGCCAGCTCGGTGCAGGAGTTCTGGAAGCGCTGGCACATCTCGCTCTCGACGTGGTTTCGCGATTACCTTTACATCCCGCTCGGTGGCAACCGGCGATCGCCGGGCCGCGTTTACCTGAATCTCGCCACCGTGTTCTTCCTGTGCGGTCTGTGGCACGGCGCAGCCTGGACGTTCGTCGTCTGGGGACTGCTCCACGGCCTCTTCCTGGTGCTCGAGCGGATCGGTCTCGGCGACCTGCTCGAGCGCGTGCCGAAGCCGGTGGGCTGGGTCTATACGCTCGCAATGGTGATGACCGGCTGGGTGTTCTTCCGCGCGGATTCCATCGCCAGCGCCCTGGCGATGCTCCGCGCCCTGGTGGGATTCGGCACCGGCGCGCCGACGCCGTATGCCGCGTCCTGGTACCTGACGCCGGAGCTGGTTCTCGCGATGGTTGCGGGCATCATCGGATCCATGCCCATCGTTCCCCTGCTCTCGCGTGCGGCTTCACAACCATCGCCGGGCGAAGGGCACGCTCGCTGGTATCCGGCATGGGAGGCGGGCGCGGTGCTCGCCGTCGTCCTCCTGCTCGCCGTTTCGATCACCCAGGTGGCGCTCGGCGCGTTCACGCCGTTCATCTACTTCCGTTTCTGAGATGACGCAGCCACCCTTCTCGCCTTCATTCAACCGGCTGCTGGTGGTGGCATTCGTGGCCGCCATCTTCGTGCCGCTCGCCGGCACGGTGGCCGGGGTCGGCGACGACGTCACAGCAGAGGAGAACCGGGAGGCGGCGCCGTGGCCAGGCATCCCACGCGACGGCGCGGCCGTGCGCGGGTGGCCCGAGGCGTTCACGAAAGCGTTCGCGGATCGATTCGCGTTCAGGGCGCCGCTGGTCCGTTGGCAGGCGCGGGCGCGGGTCGAATGGCTGCATTCGTCGCCGACGCCGGATGTCCTGCTCGGACAGAAGGGGTGGTTGTTCTACGGAACCGATGGCGCCGTGGACGACTTCACGTCCGCGCGTCCGTTCTCGAGCCAGGAGCTCGAAGAGTGGCACAGCACGCTGCAGGACACGCAAGACTGGCTGGCCGCACGCGACATCGCCTACGTGTTCCTGATCGCGCCGGACAAGTACTGGGTGTACCCGGAGGTCATGCCGGACGGACTCGCCGGCAATCACGGTCACTCGCGTATCGATCAACTGGTCGCGGATCTCCGCGCCCACTCCACTGTTCCAGTCGTGGACGTGAGGGAAACGCTCTCCGCGGCCAAGGCCGCCGATCGCGTCTATCACCTGACGGATACGCACTGGAACGACCTCGGCGCCTTCGTCGCGTATCAGGAGGTGATGCGCTCGGTCGAGGCCCAGGTGGGCCTCAGATCGAGAGAGCGCAGTGAACTCGAGCTGCGTACCGTTCCAAAGTCGGGAATGGACCTCGCGCGGATGCTGGGCCTCGGTCAGGTGCTGGTCGAGGAGGATCTGCAGCTCGAGCCGACGGGCGGCCGCCAATCACGGGTCGTCGAACCGGCGCGGCCGAGCCGCGCGCTCATGGACCCGCGCGTGGTGACCGAGGGTCCGGCGGGCGCACCGCGGGCGGTCGTGTTTCGCGACTCGTTCGGGTCGGCGATGATCCCTTTCCTGGCCGAACACTTCAGCCGCGCCGTCTACCTCTGGCAGAACAACTTCGATCCGCAAGTCGTCATCGACGAGCGGCCGGCCGTCGTCATCCAGGAATGGGTCGGGCGCCACCTCTACACGCAGGCCCCGTACGACGCGGTCCGCGCCAGCGGGTCGGTTCAGCAGTAGCGCGGCGGCGCGTCGATGAGCACGCGGCGGCGGCGCAGCGTCTCGACGTCAACCGACGCCGGCCACTCCGTTACCGGCGCGGAAGCATCGACGTCGAGCGTGAGCACATCCGGCAGGTAGCGGCGTGTAGCCGCGAATTCTTCTTCGTACTGCGCTGTCGGGAACGTGAGCGTCAGCACCGAGTCCGTACCCTCGCGGCTGATTCGGTACAGAGGGTTCACGATCAGTGCGCCGGCGGCCGGTGCCATGGCCTGCGGTGCATACGCACGGAAGGCGCGGGAATCCCGTGTGGCGATCAGCGTGAACGAATTCTCGCTGCCGAGTTCTTCGGCGGACATCGGCCGTGACAGATCGAGCCCAGTCCGATCGGCGGCCGGCCCGAACAACGCGTCGTCGGGAAACAGCCGCGGCTGCAGTTCGGCGAACAGCGCCGAATAGGAACGAGGCGTCAGGGTCATCCCCGCCGAGTAGTTCCAGCCCAGCGAGGAGTGCAGGTGCGGCATCACGATCAGCCCGCCAGGCCCTGCCTGCCGGACCATTTCTCCGGCGAGCAGCCGCTTCTGCCAGATGTACGGGAAAGCGTCCGAAAGAACGACCGTGGGAAACGAGCCCGCCGCGAACGGAAGCGGCTGGTTGGCGTCGCAGCACACGGGCACGGAAGCCGGGGCAGTGATAGTCTTCGCCAGCCACAGCTTCCAGAAAAACATGTCGGCGAGCACGACGCGATCGGCTGGCCGGAGACCGGTCAGCACCCGCGTCAGGTGTCCCGAACCGCCGCAGAGATCCAGCACCGGCCCGCGAAAGACAGCCGGCTCCTGGGCCAGCGCGCTCATCACCGTTTCCGCCAGCACGTACGTGGGATCCGAGAAGCGGTAAACGAAATACGTGCCTTCCGGATCGGGGCTGAGGATCTCGATCGCTTCGCGATATGTCGTGACGCCGTTTCGCAAGACCATCGCGCGGAACGCCTCGCCCCGCTCGGCCTCGAGCCCGAGCAGCGACACGAGCGCGTCCTCGTCCCGTCCCGCTTCGATCGCCCTCATCGCGGCTCCGCTTGCTGCGTCCGACTTCAGGACCGGAATCCCGGCAACCACCGGAAACGCGCAGCATTCGCACCACACCACGCCGGTCTGAATCTCGCCACCGGCCGAGCGGCGCGCGGCCTCGTGCAACGTGAACTGGCCGCCGCAATACGGACAGCGCAGCAGCTGCAGCATCGACTCGGTCATCGATTCCTCGCCGTCGGAATCATATCGGGCGGGCGATTCGATCCAGGAAGGTTTCCCCCTGCGCGCCGACCGCGGCTCGCCGGTAGAGCTCGATCCCAAGCACGTCCGGCGCGCACTCCTCCGGCAGCCGATCGAGCGCGTCGCCGAGCAGCTGCGACCCGTGGGAACGAATCGCCCGCAGCTTGGCAACGGCCTGCTCCCTGACGTCGAGCGTCAACGTCGGAGGCGTGGTGAACAGCCCGTAGGCGTCCACTTCGACTCCGAGCGCGAAGGGGCGGACCGTTTCGAGATCGCCGCGGGCTTCGGCCGCGCGCGTCGCCGCAAGCCAGGCGTTCCGCATCGCCCCCTTCGGCACTTGCACGTAATAAAGCGCGGGCGCGTCCTCGGCGAGCGCGGACACCGCCGCGGTCGTGCGCTCGTGGACGACGATGTGATCCGGATGCCAATAGAGCCCGTCGTCGTCGAAGGTGACGACGATGGCCGGCCGCACTCGCCGGATGACGGAGACGATGTCGGCCTCCAGGACGTTCCGGTCTGCCCACGGCAGGAACCCGTTGCGGTGGTCGAGCACGATGACTTCCCGGACGCCGAGAATCCGGGTCGCGGCGGCCAGTTCCCTCTCGCGCAGCTCGCCCATCCGGGCGCGCGCCGGATCGTCCACCTGGCCGAGGCCTCCGCGCGTGAGGCAGAGCAGCGACGCGCACACGGTATCGCCGCCGCAGCGCGCCAGCAAGCCGCCGGAGGCTATCGACTCGTCGTCGGGGTGCGCGAAGACCGCGAGGAGCGACGATTTCTCGCGCGGCTCCGCCACCTCACGCCCCGACCACCGGCTTCGTCGCCAGCGCCGCGTAGACGGCGGCGTACTCGTCCACCATGCGATCGACGCCGAACCGGGCGACGGCGCGCCGTCGGATGCGCGCACGGTCGAGCGACAGAACACCGGGCAGGCCGTCGATCATTGCCTCGATGGTATCGAATGTCACGCCGGTCACGCCGTCCTCCACGATTTCGGCGACCGCGCCGCAGCGCAGCGCCGCTGCCGGCGTGCCGCACGCGGCGGCCTCGGCGAGGACGAGGCCGAACGATTCACCGGCCTGCACCGGATAGACGAGCGCGCGGGCGCCACCGAGCAGGCTGACTTTCTCCGCCTGAGAGACTTCCCCGGCGTAAACGATCTGACGGCCATCGACGAGCGGCGCCACCTGCTCACGATAGTAGTCGTTCTCCGCGGCCGCGATGAGCAGGCGATTGCCGGTCCGCCGCGCCACGTCGATCGCCGCCAGGACTCCCTTCCCTTCCGTGAACCGTCCGAGGAACAGCAGGTAATCCTCGGGTTCCGCGCGGAAGGCGTACGCATCTGTCTGGACCGCGTGGTGGACGACGCCCACGACGTTGAGCCCGGTGAGCGCGTCGGCCTGGGCCTGCGACACCGCGATGAACGGGGCGCGCGAGTACCGTGACCAGACCGCGACTTCCGGCGGGCTCGGCAGGTGATGGACGGTGTGAATCAGCGGGACAGGGGACAACGCGCTGAAGGCAAGGGAGAGCGGCGCGTACTCCGCCTGGTAGTGAAGGACGTCGAACGAGTCGGCCAGCTCCAGCGCCGCGGCGAGGTTGAACAGCTCGCACATCTCCCACGGCCAGAGCGCCGGGTTCTCGAGATAGCCGCGCTGGTAGATCGAATGGAGCCGAGCCCGGGTCGAGGAACCGCCGGTCGCAAAGAGCGTCACCTCGTGGCCACGCTCGACCAGCCCGTCGGCGAGCAGCGCCGTCAGGGTTTCGATCGAGCCCGACCGCGGCGGCGGCACGGGCTGAGCGACGGGGGCGACGAGACCGATTCTGAGCGAACGCTCAGCCACACGCGACCTCGAGGAAGCGCGGCAGCACCCGCGCCGCGTCGAAGTGCTCGCGTGCGATCTCGGCGGCCCGGCTGGCGTGCTCGGCGTAATCGGCCTCGACCCGGGCGATGGCGTCGAGCGCCTCGGCCGGCGTTGAGAAGCCGAGAAGCCCGGTGCCGTTCGGCAGGTGCCGGCTCCATCCGGTGTCCTGCACCACCGCCGGCCGGCCCGCCGCCAGGTAGCACTCGGTCCGGTCGCTGAACCACCCGGACCGATGTGAGACATAGGCGTGCTTGGCGACGCCAAACTCGGCGCGGGATCGCTGGATGAACGAGCGGTAGTCCCAGAGCGAGCGGGACACGCCCATCGCGTCGACCGTCGGCCAGCCGTGCGCCCGCAGCAGCTGCTGCGGGCCGTTGACGGCCAGCTCGAACTGCGTCGGCGTCTGTTTCGGCAAGTCGATGAACTTGATGAACTCGCGATCCTTGTTGCCGTCCACGTCGGTGAAGCTCTCGATCTTCCAGGTCATCACGGTCGTGAAGCGATCGCCCGGCGGGTCGTCGGTCCGCCACAGGTCGGTGACGATCGGCTGCCAGGTGTGGTGCCAGGTGAAACCGCTGGTCGGAACCGGCGAAGCCGGCGTGCCGATGTTGGCGCCGAAGGTGAAGTGACGATCGAAGCCGCGGAAGAAGTTCACGTACCACTCGTCGCCCTTGGCGAGCGCGAGCTGCGTGAACACCGGATCGGAATCCACGAACACCTTGCGCGGGATCGCCGCGTACTCGTCGCGCCAGAACCAGGATCCCCCCGAGAGGTTGATGAACAGATCGGCGTCGGCGCACCAGCCGCGCACCTGCTCGTGCGAGGCGCCGTGATGGGTGCCGTCGTAGTTCACGAAGCCCCAGCGATCGCCGAGCCCGAACGGCTCGAGCGCCTGGCGGATGTAGTTCGTGCCGTAGCTCGGATCCGTGGCGAGCGCGTTCTGCACCGGGTCGTAGATGCATTCGCCGGTGTCCTCGATGTAGTAGACGTCGTGACCAAGCGCCCGCAGCCCGAGCAGGTACATCAGCGAGCACCAGGTGACGCCGCCGTAGGGGTAGCGGGCGATGATGCCCGCGAGCACGATTTTCACGCCAGCGCCTTCAGCACCTCGTCCACCGACTCGGGCTCGTCGAGTGACTTGCCTACCGACAGGCGCGCGCACATGCGCCGGTAGAGCTCGTTCGACTCGAGCAGCTCGTCGTGGGTGCCCTGCGCTATCAGCTTACCTTCGTGCAGCACCAGGATCCGGTTCGCGTCGCGGATGGTGGAGAGCCGGTGGGCGATCACCAGGATCGTCCGGCCGCTGCGCAGGCTTCGCAGCGCGTGGAAGACCGCTTCCTCGGACAATGCGTCGAGCGACGACGTCGGTTCGTCGAGGATCAGAATCGGCGCGTCCTTGAGGATGGCGCGGGCGATGCCGAGCCGCTGGCGCTCGCCGCCCGAGAGCGTGCCGCCGGCCTGGGCCAGCGAGGTGTTGTAGCCCTCGGGCAGGCGGCGAATGAAGTGATCCACATGGGCCACGCGGGCGGCCGCGGCAACTTCCTCGTCGGTCGCCTCGAGCCGGCCGTAGCGGATGTTGTCGCCGATACTGCCCGCGAAGAGAATCGGCTCCTGCGTCACAACCGCAATCCGCTCGCGAAGCGAGCGCAGCCCGTATTGCGACACGTCGACGCCGTCGATGAATACATGGCCCGAGGTTGGCTCGAAGAACCGCGGGATCAGGCTGGCGACGGTCGTCTTGCCGGCGCCGGTCAGTCCGACCAGCGCGACCAGCTCGCCCGGCTTCGCCTCGAAGCTGATGCCGTCGAGAATCGGCCGGCTGGCGTCGTAGGAGAACCGCACGTCCTCGAAGACGATGTGGCCGCGCACGTGCGAAGCGTCGACGGCTCCAGGCGCGTCGAGCACCTCGGGCGTGAGCGCCAGCGTCTCGCGG
The DNA here is from genome assembly GCA_035495795.1 of Vicinamibacterales bacterium. GTDB lineage: Bacteria > Acidobacteriota > Vicinamibacteria > Vicinamibacterales > UBA2999 > VFZN01. The sequence continues at coordinate 26,701 of DATJFF010000261.1, read as the reverse complement.
ACGCGCCGCGCGCTGACTCGGGCCTGGTTCAGGTTGCCGGCGGTATGCGCAATCGCCGAGAGCGGCCCATAGACCGCACCAAGGTAGGCGACGACGACGAGGAGGCTGCCGACGGTGAGGGTGCCGTCGAGTACGTGCAGGCCGCCGACCACCATCACCATCGCGGTGCCGGCGAGCGTAATCGCCGTCACCCACACCGAGAACATCGACTCCTGCCAGGTCAGGCGGAGGCGGGCCTTCATCGTCTCGCTGCCAACGCGATCGAAGCGCTCCAGCTCGTAACGCTCCCGCGCGTAGCTCTTGACCGCCATGATCGACTGAAGGATCTCGAAGGCGCGTTCCATCAGCGTCGCTTCCTGCTCCTTCACCCGTTCGGCCCGCTGGGTCATCGTCCGCGAGTAGAAGCGGAGGCACCACCACAGGAACGGCGCGACCGTCAGCGACAGCAGCGCGATGGTCAGGTCCAGCCTCATCAGGATCACGAACATCACCCCGAGCGTCACCGCCGAGGTCGCGAGCGGAAAGACCCCGCCGATGATCAGATCGTTCACCGAGTAGGCGTCGGCGTCGAGACGGTAGACGCTGTCACCGGTGCGACCCAGCTTGTGATATCGGAGCGGCAGCGACTGCAGGTGCGCGATCAGCCGGGCCCGAAGGGTGTAGACGATGCCCTGGGCAGTCGTCACGCCGACCTGGGTGTGCGCGGCGCGCACCAGTTCGTGCACCAGTTGGAGGCCCAAGCCGGCGATCGCGACCAGCACGAGCAGCGCGCCCGGGCTGCCGCCGCTCACGGCGGTGGTGAGACTCTGCAGCGGCTCCGGGAACGGACGTCCGCCGAACACGTTGTCGACGATCGCCTTCATCGGCCACGGGGCCATCGCCGCCAACCCAATCTCGATCAGCGCGAGCGTAACGATCAGAAGAGAGCGCCCGCGGTAGGGTCGGAGGAACGACAGCGCCCAGGCGAACTCGACCATGGCTCAGGCGCCGCGTGCCGCGTGCGCGTCGGCCGGCAGCGGCGTCGCCGCGGCTGGGGCGGAGCCCGGCCGATTCTGCGGAAGAGCAATCATCCCCGCGGTCTGGACGACGCGCGCCAGCGCGCGGTCGAGGACTGCGACGGAACGGGTGGTCTGCCACGCCGTGCGGGTAGCCAGCAACAGCAGCGCCAGCGAGCCAATCGCCGAACCGGTCCGCCAATGAACGGACATCAGCCCGATCGTGGCACCGATCAGCACCAGCGCCGTGGTCAATGCCTGCAACGTACCGATCCCGCTGACCCGCAGCCGCGAACGGACGCGCATCAGGCACTTCCCTTTCGCGTGCTCCTCCACCAGCGCCTGCACGTGGAGCCACCCCCAGCGTCCGACACCGATGCTGAAGTCGCGATCCGGCCGCCAGCCGTCGTCCACCTCGACGTCGGGAGCGGGGCGTGCGGCCCGCACCACGCCGACGACCTCGCGCAGCAGGTGCGCGTGGTCGATCCAGTGCTCGCTCCAGAAGGCGCGGACGTCGGTCGAGCCGAGGCCCAGCTTTACCGAGCGGAGCACGTCCGCCAGCCCGGGCATCGGCGCCTTCCACGGACGCCGCGTGATGTGCTCGGCCTTGGCGGCCTGCGGCATCGAGGACATGCCCTTGATTCGGCCCCACATCCGGGCGATTGGGTTGATCAGGTGCATCCACCCGATCAGCGCGCGGTAGGCGAGGCGGCTCTGGAACCAGCTGCGGCCGTCCACCGGCGGCAGATCGCGCAGGTCCGAGGCCATCGCGAACTGGATACAGCGGGCCAGAGTGACGACCCACCCGGTGATGCCGAGCAGCAGGAGCCGGACATCCGGCGTTGCAATCACGAGGTCCAGGAACCCGGCCACGACCAGCGCGGTCGACACCAGCATCCATGCCGGCGAGTGCGGCAGGTATTCGAGGCGATAGGTGTCCTCGGTGTAGATCGACGGGAACGCAGCGGTGCCCCACGTGCCGGTGTTCACCCGGCGCGGGCTGAGCGCCTTCAGGAACGGCAGCGGGCTGTAGATGTGGCCGCGCCAGAGCATCTGGCCGCGCACGAACTTCTCGGGGTGGTGCGCGTCGAGCCACGTCTCGCCCTCGCCGTAGCCGACCTGCTGCCGCCAGTAGGCCGACACCGACGAACGATGGTGATGCCAGACGAGAGCCGACGGCGCGAACCCGATCTCGTGGCCGCGCGCCTGCAGGCGCCAGCAGATGTCCACGTCATCTCCGGCCTTGATGTAGACGGGGTTGAAGCCGCCGATCGCGAGCAGGGCGTCGCGCCGGAAGGCCATGTTGCAGCCCGGCACGTGCTCCGCCACTCGATCGTTCAACAACACGTGCGTCGGTCCACCCGGCGAACGGGCCACGCACTGCGCCACCCACGGATCGTCAGGCGGCACCACGTTCGGTCCGCCCGAGCCGACGTACTTGCCCGAGATAATCGGCTGCACCAGGTAGGTCAGCCAGTCGGGATCGACGCGAACGTCGGCGTCCGTATAGGCGACGATCTCCCCGGTTGCCTGGGCAATGCCGACATTGCGGGCGGCGCTCAAACCGCCGTTCGGGATGTCGATGACCCGGACCTTCGGGTAGCGCTTCGCAATCGTGCCGGTCTCGTCACTCGAGCCGTCGTTGATGACGAGGATCTCGGCGTTCGGATAGGTGAGGTTCGACAGCGACGCCAGGCAGTCGTCGATGGTGTCGGCCGCGTTGTAAGCGCAGACCACCACCGACACCCGGGGCCACTCGTCGCGCACCTCGGCCGGGAACGGCGCCTCCGCGAACGCCTTCGAAACCGCGGCAAGCGCCGGCTTCGGCTGACGCTCCGCGTCGACCATCCCGAACGCCCAGTCCTCGACCGTATTGCCGCCGCGCCACCACTCGTCGGTCCACGCGAACGCCACGGCGCCAGCGGCGCCTTCTTCGAATGCCGCGCGGACGTGCATCGCGGTGATCCGGGCCTGACCGTCGAGCCCTTCACGAATGCTGTCGGCGCCCGCCTCGGCGAGGAGGAACGGCTTGCTTCCGGCGGCGTGCTGCAAGCGCGCAAGGTAAGAGCGCAGCTCGGCCTCGCGATGCAGGTAGACGTTGAAGCTGTGGATATCGAAACACTCGAGATCGAGGTACGCCGTCGGCGGGAAGTTCACGTAGGTGACGAGCGCGTCAGGCGCAGCCTGCTTGCAAGAATCGTAAAGGCCGCGCAGGAAGCGCTCGGCGCGATCCGCGCCGTGCCAGCGCACGATTGCCGGCGGGATCTCGTTGCCGACGGCAAACAGCAGCGCCGCCGGGTGCGACGCCAGCGCGCGCACGGTCGCGGCTGCCTGCGCTCGAATGCCCCGGACCAGCGCCCGATCGCCGAGAAACGCGATGTGCTGCGTCCATGGCACGCCGATCATCACCTTCAAGCCGTGCCGAGCTGCGGCATCGAGCAGGGGGACGTCGGGGACCGTGTAGACGCGGACGGTGTTGAGGCCCGCCTCCGCCATCATCGCGAAATCGCGATCGATCTGCTTCAGAGGCGGAAACTGCGCGCCATCTGAGTCAGGTGCGAAGGTGCCGTAGGTCACGCCCTTGATCAGGAAGCGCTGACCGTCGATTTCGACAAACTTGCCGGACACGCGAGGGCCGGCGGACGCGGGAGTCATCGTGGGGCAGTCCGGCTAACAGGCTCGAATTTCAGTGGGTTACAAGCCATTGTGATTGCCGGGGGCAACCGGAGTCAAGACGGACGGCTAGCCGCCGACTCGGGGCTCCCGCACCATGGCGGGCGGTCTGACACGGGCCTGTGCTGAGACGCGCAGCCGCATGCCCTGCAATGTAGCAATTTACTCGCCATCGGAAACTGGGGCGATCGGCCGGAGATTTTCCAAGTTCCCGAACGACCGGTCGGGCGCCGTGTAAATTTGGGAGGTCAGCCTGGCGGCTGCCGCAGCAGGGCCAGCCACTGCTCCTCCGCCTGTTCGAGGGTGACGCCAAAGGCCGCGCTCATGCGAGTCCGCACGGCCGAGACGGAGTCGTCGCGCGTGGCGCCGCGCATGAACGCCTCCAGCGCCGGCATTCCAAAGCGTTCGGCCAGAAACAGGACGAAGGAACCGGCCATCCGGTAGCTCACCACCGAATCGGTGATCGCCCGAAACGCGGGCGTGGTCACGTAGCTGGACAGCGGCAGCGGGAGCGCGCCGGAGGCCAGGTACGTCCGGCACGCGTCGTGGACCTGCACCCCGTTGAAGCGGACCGCGAAGTCGTCTCGGAACGGGTCGGTCTGGAACGAGACCGCCAGCCCCTCGTTGAAGAAGTCGGTCGGCCGCCCGATCATCGCGCTGTAGACGTGGACGACCTCGTGGTTGTCGAACGGCCAGATGGTGTGGAAACGCCAGAGTTCCGGCTCGGCAAACCCGTTGGTGTTCCCATTCCCGGTGTAGCGACCCATCGCCGCCCGATCGAAGTACTTCCGATACTCGACGGGGCGAGGCAGCTGAACGCCGAGGCGAGTCATCGCCCAGGCGTTGAAAACCTCCTGCCGGTCGAACTCGATGGTGTCCCCCGGCTCGTGGTAGTAGCGCATCGCCTGGGTCTCGCGGACCAGGGGCAGGCTAGCCGTGGAGCTTGGCCCCGTCGGCGAGTTCCCGCACGAGGCGGCGGAGAGAGCGGTCGCGACCACGACAGCGAGCAACAACCGCCGGGATCCCATCGCTCGCATGCGACCACTCACGGCAGGGCGTGTCCAGAAAATTCTTCGCCCTGCGGCGGCGATCCGGCATTCTCCGGTGACGGGCGTCCGCCAGCGGTTTCAAAACGCCCGGCGCCGACGGTCGGCGGGCGGCGGAACCGGCATCAGAACCGGAAGCGCAGCGCAAACTGCCAGCTGCGCGGGTCGCCGACGGCGGTGACCTGGTTGTAATTGGGCGCCGGGTTGTCCGGATACGCGCCCGGGCCGAAGGTGGTGTTCCGCGCGATCTCGTTGACCGCGTTCGTCAGGTTGAACGCCTCCGCCATCGCCTCCAGCTGCGCCTCGCCTCGAATGCGGAATGCGCGGCTGATGCGAAGCCCGAGGCTGAAGAACTCGTCGCCGATTCCCGTGTTGCGTGCGATGTACTCGCCATTGACGACCGGACGGCCCGCGGTTCCCTGGATCGTCGTCAACCCCGACGTGATGTTGAACGGCGCCGCCGAGTAGGCCTGCACGAGCGTGCTCACCTGGAAGCCGTGCGTCACGCGCTCCCATGATGAGCGGGCCGGTGCCATCGAGGTGTTGACGCCACCCGAGAACACGAACAGGTGGCGGCGGTCGTTGTCCGAGCGTCCCCAGTCTTTCGAGAGATCGAACGGATCGATGGGGCCGCTGAAAAAGAACTCGCCGACGTTGTTCTCGGCTTTCGCCAGCGTATAGCTGACGCGGTAGTAGCCCCACGCGGAGGGCCGCTGGGTAAACGACACGAGGAGGCCGTGGTACACCGATTCGCCCGCTGACGTGTACTGGCTGTTGTTCGCGTAATCGGGATTGGGGCGGCAGCCGTTGTTCGTCCCAGAGGGCGTGCACGACGGCACGTTCTGATTGATCGCCATCAGCAGCCCCTGCCCGCGCACGTACGAATACCCAACGCTGAGTGCACCGAGCCGACCGATCTGTCGCTCCACTTCGACGCTCGCCTGCCGCGAATAGGCGTTCTGGAGATCCCGCTGCATCGTGGTCAGGTTGACGAGCGTGACGAGCGGTACCGGCGCCGGCAGGATGGCGGGAAACAACGGTGCGCCTGCCTGGCCAGGCGACAGGCTGACGTTGACCTGCTGCAGCTGATTCAGGTCGGTCGTGTTGTTCGCCGAGAGCAGCGCATTGGCGACCGCCCGCAGCGGCACGCGATCGAAAAACAACCCGGCGCTGCCGCGCACGACCAGGTTGCGCGATCCGGATGGCGTCCACGCGAACCCGGCTCGCGGCGAAACGTTGTTCGTGTCGGTGCTGATAGTGTCCAGGAACTGGAGGTCGTAGCGGAGGCCGAGGTTGAGGGTCAGCCCCGATCTGACGCTCCACTCGTCCTGAGCGTAGACGCCGACGTTCGGATTGCCCTGCTCCACCTCCATCACGCCGAACGTCTGCGAGAAGCCCGAATTGTTGTAGGAGCCGGCCAGGAAGCCAGGCAGCGACGCGAACGTATACGAGCCGCGTTCGGAGCGCGGGAACCGAATCAGGTCGTCGTTGTACACGAAGTCCAGGCCGGCCCGCAGCGCGTGCGCGCCGCGTTGCTGTGACGTGTTGTTCGTGATCTGGAACATCCGGTTCAGCCGTCCCTGCGGACTCGAGGGAAACGTGCCGAACGACGCAACGCCGGCGATGCTCACCGCCGGGCCGATCGGATCGGTGGGCAGTGCCCGCAAGTCGCTGTTCGTGAACTGCGCGCGGGTTTCGTTGACCGTCCGAGAGCCGATCGTCATCGTGTTGCTGAACGCGACGGCCTGGTCGCGATTGTCAAGACCCTGAGAGGCCGAGGGCGCGCTCAGCCCGCCGGCGCCGCGGGAGTTGTCCGAGGACACGTCGTAAAGGCTATAACGGACGCTCAGCTGGTCGCGGCCGTTGAACGCGTGATCCACCTTGCCGAGGACGTTCAGGCTGGTGATTGGCTGATCGAACGGGCCAGTGGCCAGAGGCGTGCCTGGATAACCGACCGCAGCCAGGTTTGCGTTGATGATCGACGCCGTCGCCGACGGAATCGTCGTCAGGCCGGCCTGATCCAGAAGGCGCTCCTCGACGTTCGCGAAGTAGAACGTCTTTCCGCGAACGAGCGGGCCGCCGAGGCTCATACCGAACTGCTGCTGTGACATCGGCAGCGTGGTTCCGGTCAACGCGTTGGCGGCATTGAACGCGTCGTCGCGAAAATACCCGTAGCCGGTGCCGTGCAGCTGGTTGGTTCCGCTGCGTGTCACCACGTTCACGTAGCCGCCCAGCGCGCGTCCGAGCTCGGCTTGCCCGCCAGAGGTGACCACCTGGAACTGCTCGACCGCGTCCACGCCGTACGGCATTCCCACCAGGCCGGCCGCATCGTCGTTCGACGACAGACCGTCGACGATGAAGTTGTTGGACAGGTTGCGCTGGCTGCCCACCGACAGCCCGACGCCCTGGACGGCCGAGGTCTCCGCGAACAGCTGTGTGCTGTTGATATTGGGAGGCGCGACCGAGGGCACGAGCAGTGCGATGTCCTGGAAGTTGCGGCCGTTCAGCGGCAGGTTGTTGACCTCGCTCCTCGAGACCGTCACCGCGAGCTGGCTGCGCGCGGACTCGACCAGCGGCGCCTCCGCCTGCACGGCCACCGATTCGGAGAGTCCGGCGACGCTGAGCGCGACCGGGATCTCGAAGGCCGCTCCGGCGTTGAGCACGAGCGTCTGGCGCCACGGTTCAAATCCAGATGCCGAGACCAGCAGATCGTACGGGCCGACGCGCAGATACGGGAAGCGGAAGCGGCCGGCGTTGTCGGTCGTGCTCTCGGCGGAAACGCCGGTCTCGATCTGCCGTGCCGTCACCGTTGCCCCTGGCACGGCGCCGCCCTGCGCGTCGGTGATTCGCCCGCCGACGGTCGCGGAGTTGATCGTCTCCTGAGCCGCGGCGGTCGGCGCCCATAGCGTTATCGATACCAGGGCGACGCGCAGCGCAACGGCGAGGGATGACGACGGGGACATCGCGTCCCAGTCTAGGAAAGCAACCTCTCTCGGAAAATGTGGTGAATCGTCGCAGGCCTGCGGCGAAATGTCGCACCTGGCCGAGTAGCTATCTCAGCGGACGCGGTAGACCGGGTACCCCTGCCCGACGGACAAGCCGTCCTCGATGATGCCCCATGTGACGAGCCCGTCGTCGCTGTCCGGCTCGAGCAGGTAGGCCGCCAGCCGGGCCAGCCGTTGGTTGGCCGGGATCAGGATCGAACCTGCGTCGAGAGACAGCGCTGCGGCCTCCATGGAGACCGCCAGCCGCGCTTCCTGGTGGCCCTGGAACTCGCGCTCCGACCGGGTGAGCCCCTGGACGACGAAGCGATCGACATCCATCTGTGTCGCGGTTTCGATCGTACGCGTCTCGATGCCGTGCCAGCGCAGGCGATCGAGCGCGGCGGCCATGCGCGGACTCGCCGCCAGCCCGCGCGGGATGACCCATCCATTCGGCAGCGGCCTGATCCGCGTCGCGACGAAGGTGCCGTACTCGCGCATCCGGACCGGCTCCGCGAGCTCCGTCATCTGGCGCATCGGCAACCCGGTTTCGGGATGGGCGAGTTCGCTCACGTCGCCCACGAGGATCGCGACAGGCTCCGCGCTCGGCTGGATCCTGAAGTCGACGCCCAGGTCGATCGGCTTCGACAACTTCGTCCGCGTCGTGAGCGCGCGGTCGGCCTGCGAGGTCAGCAACAGGATCTTCTGCGCTTGCTTCGCGCAGGTTCGCCACACCTCTTCGACGAACGCGGTGGTCACGCCGACCCGGCTCTCGAAGTCGAGATAGCTGTACGCCTCGGAGAGCACGGCGATGCGGTTGCGGAGTCCGACGTAGTTGTTGCCGAACCGGGGGCGATGATCGAACGTCCGCCACACGGCGTCGCCCGGATTGCGCGGATCGATGCGGCGCTGCTCGCGCGAGCCAGTCTGCTCCGAAGCGAAATTGCCGTAGTAGTAGGTGCGGAAGCCGTGGGTGTCGAGCACCGCCTTGCGGACGTTGGGCAGCAGCGTTTCACGCGTGAACGCCACGATCCGATCGTCGGCGTTCGGGTTGAGCGCCGGCGCATAGGTCAGGTGGTAGCCGTGGTACGAGCCGTCGGTCGTGTGGAGATCGACGACGACGTGCGGATCCCAGGTGTTCATCAGCCCGACGAGTGCGCGCGATTCGGCGCTCTCGAGTTTCATGTAGTCGCGATTGAGGTCGAGCCCTTTCGCATTCTCGCGGGTGCCGACGCCGCCGGTCGGCCCGTTCTGCTCCGGGCGATGGCGCGTATCCACCCGCTCGTTTCCGTCAGCGTTGTAGATCGGAGCGAGGAGGATGACGAGCTGCTTCGCCAGCGACTTCAGATCGCCGTCGGCGAGCCGGCGCGCGAGGATGAGGGTGGCCTCCTTGCCCTCGACTTCGCCGGCGTGGATGTTGGCCTGGACGAGCACAATCGGACGTCCCAGCCGCCTGGCGGCCTCGGGGGTAGTCACCTTCGGCTCGGAGACCACCAGCAGCGGGAGCTCTCGCCCTTCCTCGGTCTGGCCGAAGGTCGTGGTGTGAACGGTGGGCAGGGCGGCCAGCGCACCGACAATGCGGCGCACGTCGTCGTAGCTGCTCGTTTCGGTGTAACCGCTAGCCTCGGCGCGAGTGCGCAGGCCTTCTTGCTGCGCGTGGGGCCGCTGCCCGGCGACCAGGAACGCGCCCGCCAGCAGCCCCACCGCGAACGTCCGGGGGAGCATACGGAGGATTGTAGCGGTAACCGCCGGGTCAGCGGCGCCGCTTCAGTTGCGACAAGGGGACGAACGAGGTCGTGGCTTTCTTGCGCGGCGGGGAGGCAAAGAATTTTCGCGCCAGGTAGGCCAGCGCCCCGCCGACGATGACCGCCACGCCAGCTTCCTGCCACATGGTCACAGCCCCCAGCCCAGGCGGCTCCCCACCTGGTACACGAGCAGCGACGCCGAGTACGCGAGCACGGTCATGTAGCCGATCATGAAGAGCGGCCAGCGCCAGCCGCCCGACTCGCGTTTGACGATGGCGACGGTGCTCATGCACTGACAGGCGAGCACGAAGAACACCATCAGCGAGATGCCGGCGAGCGGCGTCATCAACGGCGCGCCGTTCGGCCAGGTGGCGCGGCGCAGCACTTCGCGCAGCGGCTCGTTGGTCTCGTCGGCGCCGGAGATGTCGAAGACCACTCCCAGCGTACCGACGAACACTTCGCGAGCCGCGAACGCGCCGAGGATCCCTATGCCAATCCGCCAATCGAACCCGAGCGGTGCGATCACCGGCTCGAAGACGCGGCCGACACGGCCGGCGATGCTGCTGCGGAGCTGCGCCCCGTTCTCGTGGCTGTCGATGGCCGAGAGGCGGGCTTCGCGTTCGTCGGCGGAAGCGCCCGAAGCCGCGACAGCGGCGCGCGCCGCTTCGGCTTCAGCAGTGACCGCAGGATCTTTCGGATACGACAGCAGCGCCCACATCACGATCGTCAGGGCGAGGATCACCGTGCCGGCATCGATCAGAAACGTCCTGACGCGTTGCCACACGCCGCGGAGCAGCACGCTCATGACCGGCAGACGATACGGCGGCAGCTCCAGGACCAGCGTGGGCGCTGGCCCCTTCAGGACGGTGCGCCGCAACACCGCGGCAGCAGTCAGCGCTGCGACCACGGAGAGCGCGTACATCGCAAACAGCGCGACGGCCCCGGCGCTGAGGAACCCGAGCCTCGAGCCCGGAGCGAACACTGTCGCCGTCACGAGCACGTACACCGGCAACCGGGCGCTGCACGACGTGAGCGGCAGCACCAGCATGGTCAGCAGGCGATCGGTTCGGCTCTCGAGCGTGCGCGTCGCCATCACCGCCGGCACGGCGCAGGAGAATCCCGACAGCATCGGCACGAACGCCCGTCCATGGAGACCCACGGCCCGCATCACGCGGTCGATGACGAACGCCGCACGGGCCAGGTAGCCCAGGTCCTCGAGCAGGCCGATGAAGAGGAACAGCAGCGCGATCTGCGGTACGAAGACGAGGACGTTGCCGACGCCCGCAATCACGCCGTTCACGATCAGATCGGTCAACGGGCCTGCCGCCATCAGCCTGGTGATCCACGACTGTGACCAGGCGACCGTGTCCTCGATCAACGAGATAGCCGGCTCCGACCAGCTGAACAGCGCCTGAAACACGATCATCATCACCAGCGCGAACGCGAGCGCTCCCCCGAGCTTGTGCGTGAGCACGGCGTCGACGCGGTCGGTCCAGCTTCGTCGCGGTGCCTGCGGCACCCGACAGACCTCTTTCATGAGCTGGTCCACCAATTGGTAGCGCCCGCCGATGATCTCGAGATCGAGGTTGCGCCCCGACTTGGCGGCACGTTCCGAAATCCGGTGCACGGCGGCACGGATCGGGGCCGGGATGTTCTGCAGCTCGTCGCCCTCGTGCTCGAGCGAGAGCAGGAGCCACTGCGCCCAGACTCGAGCGTCCTGTGGCCGCTCCATCACTCGTTCGCCGAGGATGACGGCCTCGAGCTCAGCGAGATCGGTCACGAGCGCCGCCGGCCGAACCACTTCGGGCCGCTCGGGCGCCACCGGGCGCGCGAGCGCCTCGCTGATCGCGGCGCGCAGTGCGTTGGTCCCGATGCCCTTGTTGGCCACGGTCGGCACCACGCAAGCACCAGTCAGCGCTTCGAGGCGCGCGACATCGACGTCGATTCCGGCGCTGCGCGCCTCGTCGGTCATGTTGAGGGCGATGACGACGGGGCTGCCGATCTCGAGGATCTCGATGGTCAGATAGAGCGCACGGGCAAGCGCGGTCGCGTCGGCGACGATCAGGATGACGTCGGGGCGGCGCGGCCCGTGGCCGAGCAGCGATTCGACGGCAATCTGCTCCTCGCGGGATCGCGCGGCGAGCGAGTAGGTGCCCGGGAGGTCGGTGAGCTCGATGGAGGTGTCGGCCGACAGCGCGACGGTGGCCGACCGCCGGTCGATGGTCACGCCCGGGTAGTTCGCGACGCGGGTCCGGGCGCCGGACAGCGCGTTGAACACCGTTGACTTGCCGGAGTTCGGATTGCCGGCAAGCAGCACCAGCGCCTGGCGCGCGGTGAACCGGGGGGCGAGCGCGATGGCGCTCATGTCACTCGACTTCGATACCGAGAGCGTCGGCGCGCCGGATCGACAGCGCGTAGTTGCGGACCCGCAGCTCGACCGGATCGCCGAGCGGTGCTTCGCGATGCACGGTCACGGGAGTGCCTGGCACCAACCCCATCTCGAGCAGCCGCCGGACGACGGGACGCGCCCCGGACACGCGAGAGACAACAGCAGTGGAGCCAACGGGGATGCGGGCCAGGAGCCGGCGGGTAGGCGAGGCATTCATGATCGTGGTGAAAGTGAGACTTAATCTCACTTTCCCAAATGGTATCACGGAAGCCCGGCCGGGCAAGACCGCCCCCAGCCGGCAGCCGCAGGGCGCGGCATCGATGAGATAAAGGATCGCGTCGAACCCGCGTGAAGTCAACAGCTTGGCAACGCGCCCTCAACACCCCTCCGCCTGGGGAAGCCGGGTGTAAGCTGTAGCGATTCTTGATTCCTGATTCCTGATTCCTGGTTCCTAGTTCCTGGTTCTGTCTCCTGACTCCGGTCTCCCGACTCCTGTCTTCTGCCTATGGCGACCTTGCTCGACAAAGTCTGGGATCTGCACTCGGTGCGGCGCCTGCCCACCGGCCAGACGCAACTCTTCATCGGTTTGCACCTGATTCACGAAGTGACGACGCCGCAGGCGTTCGCGATGCTTCGCGAGCGCGGGCTGACGCCGGCGTTCCCCGACCGCATCTTCGGCACCATGGATCACATCATCCCGACCGCGAGCCTGAAGCGGCCGGCTCCGGATCCAGTGGCCGAAGAGATGATGGCCACGCTCGAAGAGAACTGCCGGGCGCATGACATCCCGCTGTTCGGACTCGGCGACGATCACCAGGGGATCGTCCACGTGATCGGCCCCGAGCTCGGCTTGACCCAGCCGGGGATGACCATCGCCTGCGGTGACAGCCACACGTCCACGCACGGCGCGTTCGGCGCGCTGGCGTTCGGCATCGGCACATCGCAGGTCCGAGACGTCCTGGCCTCGCAGTGCCTGGCAATGGACAAGCCAAAGCTGCGCCGCGTCCGATTCGAGGGGAAGAAGGGACCCGGCGTCACCGCCAAGGACCTCGCGCTGGCGATGATCCGCCAACTGGGCGTGAACGGCGGAGTCGGCTTCGCCTACGAGTACGCCGGCGACGCGGTGCGGAACATGACGATGGACGAGCGCATGACGCTCTGCAACCTCTCGATCGAGGGGGGCGCGCGCATGGGCTACGTCAATCCAGACGAGACGACCTTTGCGTTCCTGCGCGGGCGCCAGTACGCGCCGGCCGCAGACGCGTGGGACCGCGCCGTCGCGTGGTGGAGCTCGATCGCATCGGATTCGGGATCGACGGCCGATGACGAGCGGGTCATCGACGTCACGCGGATCGCGCCGGTCGTGACCTGGGGGACCAACCCTGGGCAGAGCGTGGCCGTGGACGAACCGATCCCCGATCCGCGCTCGCTGCCCGGCGGGGAGCGCGACGCAGCGCTCGAGGCGCTGCAGTTCATGGGCTTCGAAGCCGGGGCGGTGGTCAAGGGACGGCGTGTCGATGTCGCCTTCATCGGTTCCTGCACCAATGCCCGGCTTTCCGACCTCCGAGCCGCCGCCGACGTCGTCCGCGGACAACGCGTGGCGCGGCACGTGCGCGGGCTCGTGGTTCCCGGATCGCGCGAAGTCCAGCGCGCCGCCGAGCGCGAAGGGCTGCACGAGGTCTTTCAAATGGCCGGCTTCGAGTGGCGCGAGCCCGGCTGCTCGCTCTGCCTCGGCATGAACGACGACAAGCTCTCCGGCGCTCAGACCTGCGCCTCGTCGTCGAACCGCAACTTCCGAGGCCGCCAGGGCAGCCCGACCGGGCGCACCCTGTTGATGAGCCCGACGATGGTGGCGGCCGCGGCGATTGCCGGAGAGGTCGTGGACGTGCGCAACGTGATCCCGCGCGGAGGCGCAGTGCAATGAGCGGCTCGAAGATCCTGTCAGTCAGCGGTCGTGCCGTCCCCCTCGTCGGGGACGATATCGATACCGACCGCATCATGCCGGCGCGTCACCTGCGGGCGATCACGTTCGACGGCCTCGAGGCCCATCTCTTCGGCGACGACCGGAAGCACGCCGCCAACCACGGCGTGGTCCACCCCATCGACGATCCGCGCTTCGCCGGGGCGTCGCTGATGATCGTCAACCGCAACTTCGGCTGCGGGTCCTCGCGGGAGCACGCGCCCCAGGGAATCGTGCGCTGGGGGGTCCGCGGGATCATCGGCGAGAGCTTTTCGGAGATCTTCTTCGGCAACAGCCTGATGCTCGGCATGCCGGCGGTGACCGCATCGCCGGCCGATGTTGCGGCGCTGCAGCAGGCGGTCGAGCGCGACCCTCGGCTCGAGGTGTCGCTCAACCTCGAGACGATGCGGGCCCGGGCGGGTGTGCTGGACGTCGCCGTTCACCTGCCGCCGGCGGCGCGCGATGCGCTGATGACGGGACGCTGGGACGGACTCGGGCTGTTGCTCGAGGACTTCGATGCCGTCAGCGCCGCGGCAGCGCGCCTGCCCTACGTGAGCCGGTTCGCGGTGTGAGCCGGACCGATCGCACGAGCTTGATGACCGCTCTATAATTGCCAGCATTTCCCGACAGCTTCCGGGCGGCGCGCGTCGCGCCGTTCAACAGCGTCTTCAGGAGGTTCCATGCGTGCTGCTCGTTTTGCGTCAATCGCCGCCCTGATGTGGCTGGTCGCGATTGGCTTTGCCGTCGTGCCCTCGGCGCAAGCGCCGATGAGCGAGGAGGATTACGACAAGGCGATGAAGGCGGTCGGAGCCACCGCCGGTTCGATGCGGAAGAACCTCGAGGCCAAGGCCACCGACGCGCTTGCCGCCGACGCCAAGAAGATGGTCGAGCTTCAGAAGGGGAACGTCGCCTTCTGGACCGCGCGTAAAACGCAGGATGCGACCGAGTGGGCGCAGGCCGCGCTCAATCACGCTCAGGCGGTCGACAAGGCGGCAGGCGCCAAGGACCTCGACGCGGCAGCCGAAGGCGTCAAGATGCTGATGGGCACCTGCGCGCAGTGCCACAACAAGTACCGCGAGAAGGCCGCCGACGGGACCTACATCCTCAAGAAAGGTTAGGCGGGTGCAAACTGCGGGTGCGACTAGTGCGACGGTGCGTTAGTTCTTCCGCACCTCGGCTGACACCTTCATCGTCGTGCCGCCGTCGGTCGTGAGCGCCAGCGCCACCGTGTCGCCGGCCTTCAGCGGCTTCTTGAGGTCCTTCAGCCGGATACGGACCGCGCCGGGTTTCAGCTCGGCGCGGCCGTACGCTGGCACCGAGAGCTCCTTCACAGTCTTCGCTCCATCCGCCGGTCCCTCCACGATCTCGGCAGCGCCCGCGGCGTCAGCGGTCACGCTGACGACGAATACTTCATACATCGACGGGTTCTCGACGACGGCATAGGCGTCGGCCGTCGTGGCGCCTGCGGCCGGCTCCGCAACCCACGCATCGGACACGCTCGGGTTGGATTGCTGGGCCGCACCAATCGTCGCGGTCAGCGCCAGGCTCACTATCCACACTGCGCCCCACACCCGCTTCATGCCCGGCCTCCTGTCGGCGTCCATTGCCGATTGATGACTGACGATCGACGATTCATTGAGCAATTGAACGATTGGGGCATTGGCAATTCTTGCTGTCGCGCTGCCCAGATCGAGGATTCGCGGCTCAGT
This sequence comes from Vicinamibacterales bacterium, assembly GCA_035495795.1. GTDB lineage: Bacteria > Acidobacteriota > Vicinamibacteria > Vicinamibacterales > UBA2999 > VFZN01. The sequence continues at coordinate 11,203 of DATJFF010000261.1, read as the reverse complement.
GCCGACCTCGACGATCAGACTTGCCAAAGGCAATCCTCGCACGTCATTCCCCAATCGTCATTCCTTCAATTGCCAATTCATCCAATGCTGCCAATCATCAATCGAATGGCGCAATCTTCCAATCATCAATCCTCAATAAATCGTCAACCATCATTCGCCAATCGTCAATGGACACGGACATCGCGCGCGGTCTCACCGATTGACAGGGTACTTCGACAGCTTCCTCTGCAGCGACCGCCTGTGCAGCCCCAGCACGCGCGCGGCCTGCGAAATGTTGCCCTGGCACTCGGTCATCACGCGCTGAATGTGCTCCCACTCCACACGCGCGAGCGATGGGACGGTGAACTCGCGGAGATGGTCGGTAGGCGACGCCTGCGGCTCGAACGCCGACGCCACCTGCTCTGCATCCACCGGTTTGGTCAGGTAGTCCGACGCGCCGCGCTTGAGGCTCTCGACCGCGGTTGCGATCGCGCCGTAGCCGGTGAGCACGATGATGCGCGTCGTCGCGTCGATGGCGTGCAGGGCGGCAACCACGTCCAGCCCATGTCCGTCGGGCAGCCGCAGATCCACGAGCGCGCATTCGGGACTGTCCTGTCCCGCGACTGCAATCGCTTCCGCGGCGGTGGCCGCCCGCGTCACCTCGAAACCGCGCGCCGCCAGCGCTCGCGCCATGCGCGATGCGAACACATCGTCGTCGTCGAGCAGAAGCAAGGTACGAAGGTCGGTCGTCATCCGCGCGCTCCTTCTGGCGCCGCCGGCAGAACAAGCGTGGCCGTCGTCCCCTGGTCCGGCGACGAGGCCAGCTTGAGGCTGCCGCCCCAGCGCTCGGCGAAGGTCCGGGCCAGGAACAATCCGAGACCGAAGCCGCTGCCGACCGGTTTGGTCGTGAAAAACGGCTCGCCGGCCCGCTGCAGCGTGGAGGCCGTCATGCCGCTGCCGCGATCGTGGATAGAAAACCGGATGTGACCGTCCACGAACTCGACGTGTAGCTGCACCGGCGCCGGTGGCGTTGAGGCTTCGAGCGCGTTCTTCAGCAACGTTCGGACGGCCCGCGTCGCGGCCTCGAGTGGCACCCTGACGGCCGGCAGATCGTGTTCGAGCGAGACGGTCACGCGAGCACGATCGGCCGCCGCAAACGTATCCATCGCCGACTCGACGACGCGATCCGGCGTCAGCGTCTGAGCGCCGTGCGCCACGGATTGGTCGGCGCGCCCGCTCATCTGGTCGAGAATCGCGCGGCAGCGGTCCACCTGCGATCGAATCAGCTGCGCATCGTCGCGGATCTCCTGGGAAACGCCGACGGCGCTTGCCGAGAGCTCCAGTTCGCGAGCGGCGACGGCGATGGCGCTCAGCGGCGTGGCGAGCTCATGCGCCGCACCGGCGGCAAGCGTCGTGAGCGACGCCAGACGTTCCTGCTGCGCCGCGACCCGCCGCACCTCGTCGAGCGTCCGCTCCCGGGCCTCGAGGGCGAGGCGAATGCGTGTGACGAAAGCCGCGGTGAGCACCGCCGCCCCGACGAACGCGAGGAGCATGCCGGCCTGGTGGCCGAGCGCGGGGTCCATCGCGCCGTGGTGAGGCTGCGGTTCGACGAGCGTGCGAATCGGCGTGACGAACAGGAGCCCGTAGCCGGCCATCGCTGCGATCGCGGCGGCCCACGCCCAGGCCGCGTTCAGCGTGACCGCGGCGAGCGTGATGTAGACGAGGTAGCCGATCGTGAACGGATTGGATGGTCCGCCGGTCAGCAGCAACAGCGCGGTGAGTATCGCGACGTCGAACAGAATCAGGCCGCCGAGCAGGCGATCGGGCGGTTCGGCGCCGCGGCGCAGCACCAGGTGGAGCCAGACATTGCTGAAGGCCTGGATCGCGACGAGCATCGCCGCGCTCGATTCGGCGAACTCGACTTCCAGCCAGCGTCGCGCGACCACCAGCATGGCCGCGGCACTGGCCACCACCGCCCACCTGAAGCGGTGCAGCCACCGAGCGGTGACCACCGGTTCCGGCGCCCACATGGCGCTCATTCTGGCCGAAAGCGGGGTGACCGGGGCTGAGACAATTTGCCGCACCTCGGCCCGCCGCCCACGTCGGTACGCTATCGGAATGCGTCAAGCCGCCGTGTGCACCGCCCTGGCCGTGTCGATGCTCGTGGGGTCCGCCACGGCCCGGCAGGCCAGCGACATCACGATCGGTGTGGCGGGCCTTTCCAACCAGACCCCGTGGGCGGCGTCACTTGGCAACGTCGTGGCGATCGCGTTCGGAGCGCAGGGGCCCTCGGGCAGGGCCGACGTGTATGTCGCTGTGAGCCAGGACGGCGGCGGTCATTTCGGCGAACCCGTCCGCGTCAACGGCGCGGGCGAAGAGCCGCGGCTGGGCGGGGAACTGCCGCCCCGCGTCGGCCTGGCGGCTCGCGACGCGCACACTCCGGAGATCGTCGTGGCGTACGGCGTCCGGGGCCAGCACGGCACCGAGATTCGAATCGCACGTTCGAGCGATGGCGGCCGCACGTTCGCCGCGTCCCGTCCGCTCCAGGCCTCCGGCGCGGCTGGCGATCGCGGCTGGCACGCGATGGCGCTCGACAGCCGCGGCTTCGCGCACGTCATGTGGCTGGATCACCGCGGCCTGGCCGCCGGCCGTACGCCGCAAGGACACCACGGCGGCGAAGCGGGTCATCACCTCGACGCGGCGGCGGCCGAACGCGAGGCGATCGACGGCGTCGCTCTCGCGCAACGGTCCGGCCTCTACTACGCAGGCGACGGCAGCAGCGCGACGTCCGAACGCGAGTTGGTGAAAGGCGTCTGCTACTGCTGCAAGGTCGCGCTCGCCACGACACCGCGCGGCGGACTACTGGCGGCGTGGCGGCAGGTGTACTCGGGCAACGTTCGCGACATCGCGTTCATGTCCTCAACCGACGGCGGGCAGCACTTCGGGACACCTGGCCGCGTGAGCGTCGACGAATGGCAGTTGGCGGGTTGTCCCGACGATGGTCCCGCGTTGACGGTCGATGCCTCGGGCACCGCGCACATCGTGTGGCCAACCGTCATCGACGGCCCGACGCCGGAGGGCGCCATCTTCTACGCCTCTTCACCCGACCTGAAGACGTTCTCCGCCCGCGTGCGCGTTCCCACCCTGGGTGGACCTCGCGCGATGCACCCGCAGGTGATGGCCGGCCCCGCCGGCCGTCTCTACATCGCGTGGGATGAAGTCATCGGAGGCGTTCGTCGCGCGGCTGTGCGCGATTTGCGCTTCGATGACGGGGGGCGCCCCGAATTCGGTCCGGCGCGGCAACTCGGCGCCGCCGACGTCCCCGGTTCGTATCCGTTCCTGGTTTCCACGCCGGCCGGCCCGCTGGCGCTGTTCGTAAGCGGCAAGCCGAGCGACACGATCATTCGGGTCGCCCGGTTCTGATTCGCTCGCCGGCGCTACCTCGGTAGCCGCTCGGGCATCTCGGCAACGACGTAGGCCATCACCGCGATCGAGGCGGCAGCTTTCGACACCTCGCCGGGCAGGATGCGCTCCACCGTATCGGCCGGCGTGTGGTGGATGGTGAAGTACTTCGTCGAGTCGCCACCGTAGGCCATCATCGGCACCCGTCCGAGCTGGGAAATCGGGCCGATGTCCGCGCCGCCGCCGCCGGGCCCGACGTGCTGCATGTCGATTCCCGCCAGCAGCGTCCCGATCTCCGCGATGATCCGGCGCGCCGATTCCGGCCCTGTGAAGGCGAGCTGCGCCGGCTGGAACACACCCGAGTCCGACTCGATCGCCAATACGTGCTTGTCCGCGTCGCTCGCATAGGCGTCCTTATACGCGTTGCCGCCGCGGAGCCCGTTCTCTTCGTTGGTGAACAGCACGAGGCGCACGGTCCGGCGCGGCTGGATGCCGAGCTTCTTCATCAACCGCAGCCCTTCCCAGGTGACGATGCAGCCTACGGCGTTGTCCGAGGCGCCGGTCGCCGCGTCCCACGAGTCGAAGTGACAGCCGACCAGCACGATCTCTTCGGGCCGCTCGCGCCCGGCGATCTCGCCGATCACATTCGCCGATTCGACATCGGGCTCGAAGTGCCCTTCCATCTTCAGGCGCACGCGCACGGTGCGCCCTCGGTTTACTATCCGGTGGATCCGCTGCGCGTCTTCCACCGAGATGGCCGCGGCTGGAATCTTCGGCGCGTCGTCTCCGTACTGCATGCCTCCGGTGTGGGTGGTCCGCAGCCCGATCGGGCCAACCGCGCGAAGCAGCATCCCGACCGCGCCATGGCGCGCGGCCGCGCGGGCACCGCCCGATCGATAGCTGACGGTTTCGCCGTAGGTCGTATACGGGACGTCGAAGAGCACGATGCGTCCCTTGGCGTCGGTCGCGCGCTGCTGCAGTTCGTCCATGCTCGACACGACCATCACCTCGGCCTCGACGCCGTCGGGCGGCGTTGCGATGCTGCCGCCCAGACCGAGCAGTGGGAGAACGTGGTTCGGCGGCTCGGTTATCTCGAGGCTCTCGCGGCCGCGAACCCATCGCGGCACCATCACCTTCTCGGCGCGCACCTTCTCCAGGCCGTCCGCCTTCATCGTCGCGACGGCCCAGGCGATCGCGCGGGTGAGGTTGTCGGAGCCGGCGAGGCGGGCGCCGTAGGTATCGGTGAGCTCGGCGAGGCGATCCCACGCAAACTGGTCGGCGGTGGCGGCGCCAATCAAGCGCGCCGCGTTATCGCGATAAGGCGTCAGCCATCCCGGAACGCCAATCTGGCGTTCGCTTGCATGTGCGGGGAAGCGCGCCGGCAGGGCCGCCGCGCCGAAAACGATGGTGGCCAGGAGGGCGAGGGGAACGATCCGATGCATGGCCGCGGATTATAATCGGCGGGCACCGCGGTTCCCCGATGTCCCTCTTGGCTCGCGCCATCTACCTGGTTGTCGGACTCACGTCGGTCGGATTGGCCGCGCTCGGCGCGATCCTGCCAGGCCTGCCGACAACGGTGTTCCTGCTGATCGCGCTGTGGGCCTTCTCGCGTTCGAGCGACAGGCTGCACGGGTGGGTGAAGCGAATGCCACTGTTCCGCGAAGCGCTCGTGCACGTGGAGCGTTATCACGCGGAGAGATCGATTTCGCGCGGCGTCAAGCTCATTGCCGTGTCGTGTGCCTGGACCTCCGTCGCGCTGTTCTTCCTGAGCCGAGGGCTGGAGCCGTCAGCCACCGCGCTCGCGCTGGTCGTGCTCGCGATGGCCTGCACGATCTTCATGGCGCTGACGCGCACGGCTCAGCCCGAGCGACGCTGACTCGGCTTCGGCTCACGCACGAGTTGCCCGGCGCCGGGAGGTGTATAGTCGCCGGGCACGGAAGATGCTTCAATAGAACGGGTCGGCGAACCAAAGAGGAGGCGTGATGTTTGGAATCCTCGGTTGGATCGTGTTCGGGTTGATCGTTGGCGCTGTCGCCAAGCTCCTCATGCCGGGTAAGGACCCGGGTGGCATCATCGTTACCAGCCTGCTCGGCATCGCCGGTGCCGTGATAGGCGGCTACATCGGCCGAGCCGTCGGACTCTACGGCCCCGGGGACGCGGCCGGGTTCGTCATGGCCCTGATCGGGGCAATCGTGCTCCTGGTGATTTACCGGTTTACCGTGGGCCGGAGGGTGGCCTGAGCGCTGATGCACATGTGGCGGCGGGCAGCCACACAGACCCGCCGCCAATGGCCTGTCAGAAGCCGAGTGTGTAGACGAGCCGGAACGTCCGTCCCATTTCCGGCAGCTGATCCTTCAGATAATTCAGGTGGTTGCGGTACAGCTCGTTGGTCGCGTTCTCCAGGCGCGCGGTGAGCGTGTGCAGCATCCGGGCCCTGGTGAACGAGTACGAGCCGTATAGCCGCAGCGTCGCGTAGCCATCGGTCGGCGCCTCGGCGCCATAGACCCGATCCTGGGTTGCGACCAGGTTCACTCCGCCGCCTACCTGCAATCCGGCGTCCTGGTAGCGCAATCCGAGGATGCCGCGATACGGCGGCATGCGCGGCAGGTTCTCGTTGGTGTCGTTCAGCGTTCCGCGGACCATGTCGAACGTGAACTCGCCAATCCATTGCGCGGTGAACTTCACGTCGCCGTGCGCCTCCGCGCCCCAGAGCGTCGCGTCGCGACCCACGAACTCCACGTACTGAAGCTCTCCGCCAGGGTCGTTGCCCTCGGTCTCGGTGTTGAAACGCAGGTCGAATTCCCCGTGCCGGGCAGCGAACTCGTCGTCGCTGATCGGGTTGCGGAAGATGAAGTTGCTGATGTCGTTGCGGAACAGCGAGATCTCGCCTTCGAATCGCCGGCCGCGGGCGCGGAGCGCCAGATCGAAACCGAGTCCGCGCTCCGGAGCGAGATTCGGATTGCCAATCTCGTAGGCGAAGTTGCCCAGATGGCGGCCGTAGAAATACAGCTCCTCCAGCGCCGGCGGCCGGGCGGCGCGGGCCAGGCTCGCGGCGATAACGAAGTTATCGTTTGCTGCAGCAGGCCGAATCAGCGCGCCCACCGATCCGGAGAACTCCGTGAAGTCGGTGTTTCGCAGCCCGCCATCAGGTGCGTAGCGGGTGTGATCCAGCCGGCCGCCAAACTGCAGCGTCGCGTGCGGCCATGCGACTTCCTCGTAGAGGAACCCGGCCACGCTGTTCTGATCCACCGGCGGCGACAGCGCCTCCTCGCCGAGCGCCTCGAACTGGCGATTCAGCAGCCAACCCCCGACGCTGCCGAGCAATCCCGCCGCCTTGCGATGCGAGAGCACCACCTCGCCCTCGACCTGATCGTTGTTGAACGTGGTCCCGATCTCGTTGCCTTCGAGCTCGCTGTGCTGGTAACGGCGAATGCCCAGGGTCGCACGGTACGACTGGATGAAGCCCGGAAGCGCCTGGCCGCCGGCCCGCACGTTGAACGAGTGGCGTCGCGGATCGAGGCTCACCTGCCCTTCTTCGACAATCGGGATGCCGTACTCCATGTCGGTGTAGCCGTAGCTCGCGCCGACGTAGGAGTGCTCTCCGGTCCACGCGCCGCCGAGGCTCGCGGTTGCCGTGCGGGAGTGCGAGTTCTCAACTTCGCCTTCAGGGGTCGAGTAGTTGCCGATTCGGCTGCCGCTGCCGCCGAAATGAAACGCCCATCGCCCGTTGCCGACGTGGACGTCGCCGGCGCCGCCACCCTGCCTGCCGTTCGTGCCCATGTCGAACGTGAAGTTGCCGTTGGCGCCGAGCGTCTTCTCGCTCGGAATCTGGTCCGAGATGATGTTGACCAGGCCGCCGATCGCATTCGCGCCGTACAGCAGCGTGGCCGGCCCGCGTACCACCTCCATCCTGCGCGCCGCCGCAGGATTGACCGGCACGCCGTGGTCGCCCGACTGCGCCGACAGATCGCCGGTGCGCTGGCCGTCCTCCACCACGACCACTCGGTCGCCGTCGAGCCCGCGGATCACGGGACGGGCCGGCGCCGAGCCAAACGCGCGCATGGCGATGCCCGGTTCCGCCTGCAGCGTGGCGGCAACCGTCGTCTCGAGCTGCCGCGAAAGCTCCTGTCCGGTCAGGACAGATGTCGGCTGGTAGGACTCGAACTGCGGCCGCGGATTGGGACTGACCGACAGCACCTCCGCGAAATGGAGGTCGAACTCGACGACGAGGTCCAGCGTCGCCGGACTCGACCCGACGACAACTTCGGTGCGCCGCGTCGTATAGCCTTCGGCGCGCACACCTACATGGTACTCGCCGGCGGGAACGCCTTCGAACTTGTACGTGCCGTCGGCCTCGGTGCGCGTCTCGCGTCGAAGTTCGTCGATGACGACGAGCGCGCCAGCCATCGGCTGTCCGTTCTCCCCCTGGGTCACGAGTCCGGCCAACGTCGTTGCCGCCTGAGCCGCGGCCCGGCCGGGCGCCGCGAGCGAGAGCAGGATCAGAAGACCGGATGCCAGGGCGATACGCATATTCTTGGAAGCGTAGCCACCGAGGCGCGACGAGCAAGCAAACCCCGGTGAACCGGGGTTTTGATGGCACGAACGGCTGCCAGCGGGCGATGAACGGAGGACGGATGCGTGGGCGGGGAAGGATGCGGTGGCAGGGAGTCGGGATCGTGCTACTCGCGGTGACCGCGTGGGCGAGCCCGAGGACCAACGCGTTGTCGGCGGCGCAGGCCCGAACAGGGGGGCTGCAGGGAATCGTCACGACCCGCGCGAAGGCGCCCAGGCCGCTGCGCATCACCTACGATCAGGAGGTGTGCGGCGACGAGCTACCGAATCAATCGATCCTGGTCGATCCTGCCGGTCACCTCGCCAACGTCGTCGTGACGCTCGTGGGCGTCAAGGCTCGCACACCGCAACACGAAGTGAAGGTCGTGAACGAGAAGTGCGCGTTCGTCCCGAGAGTGCAGGCGGTCGGCAGCAAGGCGACCCTGAAGACATCGAGCAAAGATCCAATCCTGCACACCACCACCGTGCAGCTGGCCGACGGCCGTCAGCTCTTCAACCTCGCACTCCCCGTCCCCAACCTCGAGCTCGCGAAACCGCTCGACGGCAGCGGCGCGCTGCGCATCGGCTGCAGCACGCACCAATGGATGCGCGGATGGCTATACGTCACCGACGATGTCGCCGTCGTGACCGGGCCGGATGGGAGGTTCGCGCTTCCTGACGTTGCGCCGGGTACTTACCAGCTTCGCGTCTGGCACGAAGCGCTGAAAGGCGCGGAGCGCTCGATCACGATCGCCGCTGGGACCGCCGCAACGGCTGACATCGTCATGCAGTAGTTCTGCCTTCTGCCTTTTGCCTTTTGCCTTTACCTAATCGCAACGAGTTGACCATCGTTCCGCCAGTACCAGGTGCCGTCCACCAGGGCCGGCGACGCGAGGGTTCGAGCGCCGAGCTCATTGACGTGTAACAGCTTGAATTCCCGGCCCGCCTGCACGACAAAGGTTTGCCCGTCGTCGTTCGTGAAAAACACCTTTCCGTTCACCGCGACCGGCGAGGCCGAGAACCCCTCCCGTTGCGCTGTGCCGAGCCGCCCCTGGTAGACGAGCGTGCCGCTCCTGGCTTCGTAGACGGTGAGGATGCTCTGCATGTCGTTGACCAGGTACAGCAGGTCGCCCACGACGATGCCTGACGGGACGAACGGCGAACCGCGCGGCGTGCTCCAGGCGACGTGCGTCCGCGTCACGTCTCCCGCGCCGCCCGGTCGAATCGCGATCGTCGGACCGGCGCGGCCCGACGAGGCGAAGATCAGCCCGTGGGCGACGACCGGAGTGGGAATCACTTCGAACGTGTTGCCGGTGACCGTCCACAACTCACGTCCGCTCGCGGGATCGTAAGCGGCCACGCGTCCCTGGCCAGAGACGATCAGCTCGTCGCGCTGGTCAGTGTGAATCACGACGGGAGTGCCCCACCCGACGGTTTCCCTGCGCGGTGTCTGCCAGAGGATGCCCCCGGTCGCCTTGTCGAAGGCAGCGACGAAGCCGCCCTGCGAGCCGCGCGCGGACTGGTCCTGGTACAGAAAGATGCGGTCCTTGTAGAGCACGGGCGAACCCGCGGGCCCGTGATAGTTCTCGATCGGTCCGAACTTGCGCTGCCAGGCGATCCGTCCATTCATGTCGAACGCGACCAGCCCGTGCCGTCCGAATGAGGCATAGATGCGTTGTCCGTCCGATGCCGGCGTCGCCGAGGCGTAGCCATTTTTCTGGTGGACCCACTCGACGCCGTCCTGCGCGATCGCGGTGTCCCACAGCACCCGGCCGTCGGCTCGGCTGAACGCCAGCATCGAGATCCGGCGCCCCTCGTCGCGTGCGGTCGTCAGGTAGACGCGATCACCCCAGACGATGGGAGACGAGTTGCCGCGCCCCGGCACCGGCACTTTCCACGCGATGTGAGCGGTGGGCGACCACGCGTCCGTGTAGGCCGCTTCGACGACGTGACCTTGCGCGGACGGTCCGCGCCACTGCGGCCAGTACTTCGCGCCCTCGCCTTCGACGGCGATCATTCGCGCTTCATCGGCCGCGGCGCCCATCCCGAGAGCCATCCCAGCCATCAGCAGCATGGGGACAAGGCGAGCGCACATAGCCGCGATTCTAGACGCGTCGGTTCAGGACGCAACCCCGAACGCACGTAGAATTTCCTCGATGTCGCGGTGGGGGCCGGCTCTCGTCACGCTCGTCCTGTCCGCGCCGGCGTTGGTCCCCGCCCAGGACGCGACGCGGATTCGCGTGGTCGCGGTGAGCGCGCCCGACGCCCGCCGGCCGGCTGAGGCGTCGGTGGCGATCAACCCGACGAATCCCGAGCATGTCATCTCGACGTTCATCCAGAGCGCGACGCCGGGGCAACAGCCGCGCTCGAGCAACTGGCAATACGTGTCGATCGACGGCGGCATCACATGGGCTGGCGCGCCCGCAGATAATCCCGAGAGGCGCGTCCAGGGCGACGATGCCATCACCTTCGGCCGCGACGGAACCGCCTTTCACACCTACATCGCGTTCGACGGCATTCGCGTCGAGCGTCCGGAAGTGGCCGCAACCGGCGTTTGGATTCGCCGCAGCCAGGACGGCGTGACGTGGGAGCCGCCGGTGCGCGTCGTCGATCACGTCAATACGGTGATGCCATTCGAAGACAAGCCGTGGACGGTCGTCGATCGCGCCGCCGGCTCGCCGCACCGCGGCAACGTTTATGTCGCGTGGACGCGATTTGACGTCTACGGCAGCGCCGATCCCGCGCATCACAGCACGATCTGGTTCGCACGATCGCGAGATGGCGGCCGGACGTTTCAGCCTCCGTTCCGGATCTCCGATGACGAAGGCGACGCAAAGGACGGCGACGGAACGCTTGAAGGCGCCGTGCCCGCCGTGGGTCCGCGCGGCGAGGTCTACGTCGTCTGGGCAGGCCCGAAGGGCTTGTCGTTCGACCGGTCGGACGATGGCGGCTGGACGTTCGGTAAGGACACGCTGCTCGGTCCGCTCACCGGCGGCTGGGAGATCCCGGTGCCGGGCGTGGATCGTCACAATGGCATGCCGGTGACTGCCGTCGATCTCAGCACCGGCGCGAATCGCGGGTCCCTCTACGTGAACTTCATCGACGAGCGGAACGGAGACACGGACGTGTTCCTGCTCGCCTCGCGCGACGGCGGCAAGACCTGGGAGGCGCCAGTCCGCGTCAACGACGATCCGAAGGGTGCGGCGCAGATGTTCACGTGGATGGCAGTCGATCCCGGGGATGGGGCCATCAACGTGGTCTTTCACGATCG
>DATJFF010000260.1:0-3372 GCA_035495795.1 Vicinamibacterales bacterium | reverse complement strand
AGCCTCCGGATTTCGTTCCGCAGGGCGCTCCGCGGGTGAGCCGGGCGGAGCAGATTCAACGCATTATTAGGTGGAGGAACGTGCCGTGCGACTTAACCAGATCTTGGCCTGCGCAATGTTGCTGTTCGTCCGGGCACCCGTTGCGAGCGGGCAGTCATTCGAGCTTTACGGGTCGGCTGGCCCCACCGTCACTGATAAAGGCCAAAGTCTTGCCGCGGGAGTGGGCGTGTCGCCAACGTCGAGGCTCACTCTGCTTGGCAGCATCGAGCGCACGCACCTTTCGGGTGGGAGCCGCCGCGACGCCAGCTCGATCTCGTCCTTTCGCGGTGGAACGTATTTGCTCGGCTCGGGGGAGCTGCGGTTCGCTCCCCGCGGCCGCGACCATGTTGGACCGTTCGTCGTCGGCGGTTTCGCGGCCGGCGTGTCACGGCCAAACGTAAACGACGTCTTTCCGACGCCAGTGACAAACGCGGCCAGGGCTCTCTCTATGGGCGGCGGCATCCTGGTGCCGCTCGGTCCGCGGTTCACCGCCTTCGCTGACGCACGCATGTTGATCGGCGCTGAGGGAATCGAGGGGATTGTGGCGGTGGCGCCGGTCCGCGCAGGCGTAGCTTGGCGCTTCTGACCACTTCGGCCGGCGACCGGCGGCTCCTGGACTAAACTGAGACTATCGATTCCAGGAGACACACATGACCAATCCGTCGCCGGCGTCAGAGAAATTCCACGGTTCAACCTCGATTTCCATCACCGTGAAAGACATTCAGAAGAGCACCGACTGGTACCAGAACGTTGTGGGTTTCGGCATTGACCGCACGTTCGAGCGGGATGGCCGGCTTGTCCTCGTCGCGCTCAAAGCCGGCGACGTCCGTCTCAACCTGAACCAGGATGACGGCGCCAAGGGATGGGACCGCATCAAGGGCCTCGGGTTCTCCGTCAATATCTGGACCACCGAGGACATCGACGCCATTGCGAGTCGCATCAAGGCCAGCGGCGGCAGACTGGATTCCGAGCCGGTCGATGCGCCATGGGGCGCACGCTACTTCCGTCTCACTGACCCGGATGGGTACAAGCTGGCCGTGCTGAAGTCGTTGACGTGACGCGCACGTTTCGCGGGCGCCGCCACCGAGCTACGGCGTCAACGACGCGGTATACGCCGAAATATCGATGACGTCCTGAGGCGTCAGCTTCGCCACGACAGGCTTCATCAAGTCGGCCCACACGCCGCTGCGCGCGCCGGTCTGCATGTCCGTCAGCTGCCGTGCCGCATAGCTTGGCGACCGGCCTGCGAGGCCAGGCACCGGTCCGAGACCCTTCAGATCCGCGCCGTGGCAGATCCCGCACGCCGTCGTCCTGCCCGCGCCGGTCTTGACCAGCGCTTCGCCGCGCTTGACGCTGCCCACCGGCACGTAGGCGATGAAGCCGGCGCGCGGATCGCGCAGCGCTTCGCGCGCGTTATCCTCGGACACCTCGACGATGCGCTGGCCGATTGGTTCGGTCTCACTCCCGGTGGCGACGAACAGCCCGGCGGCCACTCGAACCTTCGGCGCGGTCTGGCTTTCCACCACCTTGATCCACGGCGTCCACTTCATCGATCCGAAGTACTCGGCGGTTGCGCGAATCTCGTCTTCCGTCAGGCCTTTCGCGATGGCGATCATCGCGGTCACGTTCGCCTTGCCCGGATCGGCGCTCTTGCGAACGCCATCGCGATAGTCATGGAGCTGCTGAATGAAGTACGAAACGGGCAGCCCCGCGACCGCGGCATTCTCCGGGCGCCCCTTGCCATTGGGATAGTGGCACAGTCCGCAGGCGCGAACGTTCGCGTCTCTGCGGCCGTGCGCGACGACGTCGGGCATCGTGGGGTGGTCTCCGGGGAACCAGTCGGCTGGGCCGAAGCCGTCGCGCACCTGTGTGAGCGTGAACTTGCCGGTGCTGCCCGCGAGCGTCTTCGGGCTACCGTCATCCGGCGCGGCCGGTGCTGCAGGCGGAGGCGTGACGCCGGCTTCGAGATACCCGTACGCCCACCGGGGGAGGTTCGCCGCCGGTTCGGCCGGGGCAGCGGCGCCGGCACCTCGGCCACCAGCGCCCCGCCCTCCGCCCTGGGCCTGTGCCGAGATCGTAACCGTGGCCGCGATGATGAGAAGAGCGGCGCATAACGAGAACATCACACAGAATAGTTTTCGCATCTGATTACTCAATTCTGTCCGGGCTCGATGGTTACCGCGCGCACTTCATGGAAATAAGCGGCATGTAGTGTATACGATTCGGGTTCTTCGCCCCCCGAAATGGCCCGCCATGTAATAGCCGGCCTTCCCACGCGTCTAGGTAGTGAGGCGCGTGCGACGTGATAATGGCCAGCCCGAAACTGGGCGAACTGACCGACATGCCTTCCACGTCCGTGCCCGCTGACTTTGATGACCTGTACGCGCGGCACTACGAGGCCGTATTTCGGGCCGCGGCGCGCGTCACCGGCAATCTCACTGATGCCGAGGACGCCGTGCAGACCGTGTTCCTCCGGATTCTTTCACGCGGCGACTTCGAGGAGGTGGCCCGCCGTCCGGCGGCTTACTTCCGGCGCGCGGCCGTTAACGCCGCTGTCGATCTGCTTCGCCGCCGGATCACTCGTGGCGAGACCGCCTACGACGATCTCGCGCCGGCTGCTGCCGTCGACTCCCCACCGCTACTGAAAGAACAGCTGCGGCGCGCCATCGCCACGCTGGAGAGCGAGGACGCCACGCTGTTTCTGCTGCGATACATCGAGGGGCTGTCGAATGAAGAGCTGGCGAATCTGTTCCAGCTCGAGAAGAACACCGTCGCTGTGAGGCTGCACCGGATTCGGCATCGGCTGCAAATGGAATTGGAACGCTGAGAAGGCGGAGGAGGCCGGCGATGTCTGAAGACCGACTGGAAAAAGCTCTACACGCAATGAAAGAGGAGCCCGTTGACGCCGCCACCCTCGAGGCCGCGCGCGCTCGCGTCCTCAACAACTTGATGGGCGCGGCCGGCGTGGCCTGTGCGGAGTTCCGACTCGACTTCCAACCCTATCTCAGCGGAACGCTTGCCGGTGGCAGGCGCGTGCTGATGGAAGACCATTTGAGTCGCTGCAATGCCTGCCGCGCGGCCTTGTTGGAACTGAAGGACGAGCGTCGGGTGATTCCAATGCCGCAGCGTTCTTCCTCCCGTTGGACACGATGGGGCTCGCTCGCTGCCGCCGCAGTGATCTTCCTCGCGGTGTTGTACGCCGCACGAGACACGATCGATGCGATGCTCGCGCCCGGCGGTCCACGTGCGACGGTGATGGCTGCGGAAGGCGGCGTGTACCGCGTACCGGGAGAAGCGCTCGCAGTGGGTGCCACCATTGCCGAGCGAGAGCTC
>DATJFF010000259.1:0-7664 GCA_035495795.1 Vicinamibacterales bacterium | reverse complement strand
CGGTTCAGGGCACGCGCGGCATTTACCGGGTCACGCTGCGCCACGGCGTCAGCGAGATCCGAAGCGGCCGCCGCCACACGCTCGGCGTCATCTTTCACGATGCGCGCTGATCACGACGCGCGCGTTGGCAGGCTCTAGGCTCTGGGCTTTAGGCTTTAGGCCAGACACGCTGTCACGCTGAATCGCGTCCTGAGCCTATTTCAGCGCGCGAAGATCACACGCTCGCTCTGCAGATTGCGGGTGGTCATCCGGACCAGCACCATGGCCGCGGTCAGGACCATGAGGGCCGATGCGGCGAACAGCCATGGCGCGGGCGTCTTGCCTCCGAGCACTTCCACGGCGAGCAGGTGCTGCCCAACAATCGGCATCGGGTACATCCACGGCTGGCTGGCGAATGGATAGACCGAGCTGAGGACGGCCGGCGCGGTCGTGACCATCACGAGGTATCCCATGTAGGTCTGCGCTTCCTTGAACGAGCGCGCGAACGTCGAGAGATAGAGCTGAATCGAGGTCGACAGCAGGCAAACGGGCAGGACCGCGGCCACCATCCACCCGACCTGGGCCGGCCCGAGCCGGAATCGCAATCCGAGCTCCGCCATCGGGATGAAACGAAGCAGCAGCAGACACAGCGTGGTGGTGATCGCTACGCTCAGCGCCGCCGACAGGGCGGCGGCCAGCCACTTGCCGCCGACGATGACCGCGCGCGGCGCCGGGTTGACGAGCAGCGCTTCGAGCGAACCGCGCTCACGCTCGCCGGCCGTCGAATCGGTGGCGATCTGCATGCCTCCGGTGAACGCAGCCAGCACGATGAACATCGGAATGAAGTTCAGGACCTGCGCCGCCCGCTGTTGCGCGCTCGACACCTCGAGCTCCTGCAGCTGCAGCGGCGTCACGACCATCGGGCTGACGCCGCGCCCGATCAGGCGAAGGGCCGCGACCTGGCTTGCGTAGCCCTGCAGCAGCGACCGGGCCCGCTGAACTTTCGGGCGCGTGGTGTTGCGCGAGCCATCAGACACGACGCGAATCTCGACCGGCCGCGACGCGCTGAACTTCTTTTCGTAGTCCGCCGGGATGATGACGACCACGTCCTCCCGGCGCTCGCGCACTGCCGATTCCGGGTCCGCCGGGCCGGGTACAACGGTCACCCCCTTCTGCTGGCGAAGCCATTCGACCAGCGCCGGCGCATGATCCATCCCGACAACCGGCAGCGTCAGGTCGCGGACTTCCCGCTGCCGTCCGGCAATCGCGTTGAGCATCACGCCAATCAGGATCGGGCCGAACAGCGAGCCCAGCAGCACCGAGTAGATCGCGCGCCGGTCACGGAAGGCGTCGCGCAACTCCTTCCTGGTCACCACGAGCAGCTGGGTCGCGCGGCTCATCGCACCACCTCCTGCCGCTCGAGCCCGACCAGCGCGACGAACGCGTCTTCCAGGCTTTGGTGTCCGGTGTGCTCGCGAAGCGCATCAGGGGTGCCGGCCGCCACCACCCGGCCGTGCGCCAGGACCACGATGGTGTCGCACAGCGCGGACACTTCCTGCATGACATGGCTGGAGAAGATCACGGTCCGTCCTTCAGCCCTCAGCCGCCGGATGATGTCGCGCACGGCCCGGGTGCTCATCACGTCCAGCCCGTTGGTCGGCTCGTCGAGCAGGACGTTTGTCGGATCGTGGACGAGCGCGCGGGCAATGGCCACCTTCGTCCGCTCGCCGTGCGAGAACCCGGCAGTCCGGCGATCGGCGATGTCGCGCATGTCGAGGCGTTCGAGCAGCCGATCGGCATGAGCGCTCAGCTCACTCCCGCTCAACCCGTGCAGCTCTCCGAAGTAGTGGATGTGCTCACGCGCCGTCAACCGCGGGTAGAGGCCGGAGAGGTCGGGCAGCACGCCGAGCCGCCGCTGCGCGCCGAGCGGGTCCGCCACCGCGTCCATATCGTCCACGAGGATGCGGCCCGCGTCCGGCCGCATCAGGCCGTAGAGCATCCGCAGCGTGGTCGTCTTACCCGCACCGTTCGGCCCGAGCAGTCCCGTTACCGCGCCGTCGGGCGCTTCGAAGCTCACGTCGTCCACCGCGACGACCTGGCCAAACTGCTTGTGAAGGCGTTCGACCCGGATCATCTGCTACCGCCTCCGGACGTGGCGGCGGCGCTCGCGCCGGCGGGCGTGAGGAAGAACGGGGGACGCTTGATGCTGGCGAGGCACGAGGTGTCCAGTCCCTCGGCGTCTCCGTGCTGGATGAAGTCGCTGATGATGCGCTGCCCGCACCCCGTGTTGACGACGCCGTGACCGGTGAAGGGCGCCGTCAGGTTCGTGGCCTGCCTCAATTCCCCCGCGACGAGCTCGCCCCAGGCAGGCGGCGTGATTGGATCGACGTCGCCCGACAGGATCAGCGCCGGCACGTCCGATCGCACCGGCTCGTAGAAGTCGGCCGGCAGCTCGCCCCGCGGCCAGAACTCGCAGGCCTTGAGCTGAGACGTCAGGAGGCGGTGACCGAACAGCGTGCCGGCCGAGACACGCTCCATCTCGCCGGGTGGGATCCGCGGCGCGTCCTCGGCGCAGACTACCGACAGCTGCATGCCGACGCTGACGCTGCCGGCGTTTGCGTCGGTGGCCAACGCCAGCGCGAACATGCCCTGAAAATCGTCCTGTTCGGCGCGAACCAGCAGCTCCGGGACCATCGACGACGTGAAGGGCGAGTAGAGCGCGCCGAACACCAGATTTGCCAGGAGCGACGCGTCTACCGTCACCGTTTCGGGGACGCCGCGCCGCGGGTGAACGACACGGACTGTCGGCGGCGAGGCGTCGAGACGCGCAAACAGCCGTCGGACACGCTCGCCGAGATTCGGGTACTTCGCGGCACAGGCCTCGTCGGCAGCGCAATCGGCCATCAATCGATCGACCGCTCTCTGCGCATCGCGGGGGACGTTCAGCGGCAGCCGCATGTCGGGCGGGGCGACGCCGTCGAGCACGATCGTGCGCACGCGATCGCCGTGCTGCCGCAGGTAGACGAGGCCGGCACGTGTCCCGTACGACCCGCCGTAGAGGTTGACCCGCTCGTAGCCGAGATGGGCGCGGACCTCGTCCAGATCGTCCATCGCGATCGGCGTAGTGTAGAAGCGCGGGTCCGCGTCGTAGCCCGCGAGACAGCGGCGCAAGCGCGCCAGCCCCGTCTCATCCGGCTCGTTGAGCGAGGCCAGTGAATCGTCCTCGCTCGTGCACTCGAGCGGTCCGGAGTCGCCGGTGCCGCGCTGATCGACGAGCACGATGTCCCGCTGGTTCTGGAGCGACGCGAACAGCTCCCGGGCCTGCCGCGCGAGCTTTGCCGCGCCCTGACCAGGGCCTCCAGCCAGGAACAGCAGCGGGTCCGGCTTCGGATCGTTGCTGAGCGCGGGCCAGACCACGATCTTCAGCGAAATCGTCCGGCCCGATCTCGCGTGCCGGTTCTCGAACACTTTCAATCGGCCGCACAACGCGTCGGTCGGCCCCTGTTCGCTGGTACACGGCGACAGGACGGAGTTGACGGTTTGGCCTGATGACGACTGGCAGGCAGCCAGCGCCGGCAACAGGACCGCGGCAAGAACGGCGCGGATGCCTGCGCCCCACGAACAATGCACGAACAATTCTAACCGGTGCGACGGGTGCGACTGGTGCCTCGAGTGCTAACGCCCAAAATGCGATCGCCCCAAGAATGCACAGAGGTTCAACCTGTCGCATGGAATCCGCGCGAGTTGCACACGTGGGCGCCCGTCGCACGAGTGGCACCAGTCGCACCCCGCACCCGCCGCACTCGAGGGTGGTGTAGTACATTGCCCCCGCCTCAGGAGGGAACGTTCGATGCGTACACGACAGGCCCGCGCGGGGATGTTGCCCGCGCTCTTGACTGCCCTGCTTGCCGCCACGGTGGCGGCCGATGGACAGGCACCAGCGCGCCAGGGCTCGGCTGCCGCGCCTGCACCCGACCTCTATGCCGGGCTGACCTTCCGAAATATCGGTCCCTCGGTGATGGGCGGACGCATCGACGACCTCGCGGTGCTCGAGTCGAACCCGGCGGTGTTCTACGTTGGCGCCGCCACCGGCGGCCTGTGGCGAACCATCAACAACGGCACCACGTGGGAAGTGCTCTTCGACGACATCGATGACGTCGTCTCGATCGGCGATATCGCCATTCCGCCCAACGACGCGAACACGATCTGGGTCGGATCGGGCGAGAACAACAATCGGCAGAGCACCTCGTGGGGGAACGGCGTCTACAAGTCCACCGACGCGGGTCACACCTGGAAGCTGATGGGCCTGAGCAGCTCTCGATCGATCGGACGCATCATCGTCGATCCCGTCGATCACGACGTCGTCTATGTGGCCGCGCTTGGAAGCGTGTTCGGCCCGAGCAAAGAACGGGGCGTGTTCAAGACCACCGACGGCGGGCTCACCTGGAGCAACGTGCTCTTCGTCAACGAGGACACCGGCGCGACCGAGCTGGTGATGGATCCCGCCAACAACAAGGTGCTCTACGCCGCCACCTATCAGCGCCGGCGCGCGGCGTGGGGCTTCAATGGCGGCGGGCCGGGAAGCGCCATCTACAAATCCTCCGACGCCGGCCGGACCTGGACGAAGCTCACCAGGGGCATCCCGACCGGGCCGCTCGGCCGGATCGGCCTCGACGTCTATCGCGCCAACCCGAACGTCGTCTACGCGCGCATTGAGCACGAGAAAGAAAGCGGCGTCTATCGCTCCGACGATGCCGGGTTGTCGTGGCGGAAGATGTCGAGCGTCAACCCGAGGCCGATGTACTTCAGCCAGATCCGGATCGACCCGACGAACGATCTGCGGATCTACGTGCTCGGCGTCGAGCTCCACCTCTCGGATGACGGCGGGAAGACATTCATCGACAACGGCGCGCTCCACTCGGACCATCACGCGATGTGGATCGATCCGAACAATCCAAACCACATCATCGATGGAAACGACGGCGGGGTTGGGATCAGCTACGACAAGGGCGCGAGCTGGGAGGCGGTCACGAACATGGATCTCGGCCAGTTCTACCACGTCGCCTACGACATGCAGACGCCGTATCACGTCTGCGGCGGCCTCCAGGACAACTACACCTGGTGCGGCCCGAGCGCGGTCCGCAGCCGCTCAGGGATCGGCATCGACGACTGGCGCCAGATTCAGGGCGGCGACGGCTTCGACGCCGCGATGGACCCTCGTGACGGCCGTACCGTCTACGCGGAATCTCAGGATGGCAACATCGTCCGGGTCGATCGGCTCACCGGCGAGCGCAAGTCGATCCGCCCGGTAGCGGCGCGCGGAGAGCCGCCGCTGCGCTGGAACTGGAACACGCCGATCGTGCTGTCCGCGCACAACGCCGACACCATCTACGTCGGCGCGAACAAGGTGTTCAAGTCCACCGATCGCGGGCAGAACTGGACGGCGATCAGTCCGGACCTCACGCAGAACACGGATCGCGAAACGCTGAGCCTGATGGGCCAGGGCGCCAAGGAGATCACGATTGCGAAGAACGACGGGGTGCAGTCGTACGGAAACCTCGTGCAGCTCGTCGAGTCGCCGAAGCAGGCGGGCGTGCTTTACGCCGGGTCCGACGATGGCACCGTCTACATGACGAAGGACGACGGCAAGAGCTGGACGAACATCACGAACAAGTTTCCCAACCTGCCCAAGGACGCATACGTCTCACGGCTCGCGGCGTCCACGCACGAAGTTGCGACGGTCTATGCCACGTTCGACAACCATCGCAACGACGACTACGGTACCTTCGTCTACGCGAGCGCTGATGGCGGCAACACCTTCCGCTCCATCGGCGAAGGCATCCCCAAGGGACACACGGTGACCTCGCTGGCCGAGGATCCGAAGAACCCGAGCGTTCTTTATACCGGCACCGAGTTCGGGCTGTTCGTGAGCCTCGATCGCGGCGGACGCTGGGAACGGTTCCGGAGCGGCCTGCCGACCGTGCCGATCCACGAGATCGTGTTCCACCCCCGCGACAACGACATGATCATCGCCACGCACGGCCGCAGCATCTGGATCCTGGACGATGCCACGCCGGTGCAGCACTTGTCCGAGGCGCAGAAGTCGCCGGCGTTCCTGTTCGACCTTCGTCCGGCGATGCAGTTCAACCCGAGCAACGATCGCGGGTTCCTGGCCGACCGCGGCTTCTGGGGCAAGAACCCGACGTACGGGGCGCCGATCAGCTACTACCTCGCGACGCCGGCGGAGAGTGTGGCGATTCGCATTCGCGATGCCCAGGGAACGCTGGTGCGCGAGCTCACCGGCAACGCCACGCGCGGAGCGAGCGCGGCCGGCGTCAATCGCATCTACTGGGATCTGCGGCACGAGCCGCTGCCGGCGCCGGAAGCGCCGCAGAGTCAGGGCGGCGGCGGGGGCGGCGGCGGTCCTTTCGGTGCGGCAGCGCTGCAGGGGCCGAACGTACTGCCGGGCGAGTACCGCGTGACGCTGGTCGTCGCTGGGAAGGACGTCGCCACCAAGCCGTTGCGCGTGTCCGGCGACACGGCACTCCCGATGAGCGAGACCGATCGCAAGACCTGGCACGACACGTCGATGTCGCTCCACCAGATGCAACGCACGGCGAACGAAGCCGCCGATGCGCTGACAGTCCTCAGCGGCCAGATCACGACCGCCGAGTCGCTGCTGAAGACCGCCGGCAACGCGCCCGCTGGAGGGAAGCAGCTGGTAGAGGACGCAGCCAAGCGCCTCGCCGACCTGCGGCGTCAACTCGGCACGGGCGGCGGAGGTGGCTTCGGCGGCCAGAACCAGCCCCTGCGGGCTCGCATCGGGCAGTTGAAAGGACAGGTCGTCGGCTCCACGTCACCGCCGACGGCGATGCAGGTCCGCAGCGCATCCGAAGCGCGCGAGGACCTCACCAAGGTCGTGCAGGAGCTCAACGATCTGATCGCCGCCGTGCCACAGCTCTATGACAAACTCGGCGCCTCGGGTCTCAAACCCGCAGCACTGAAGGCGGTCGCGATGCAGTGACGCTCGAGTCGACTTTGGATTTGTAGACGAAAGACCTTTCGGAGGCAGACGATCCCGGGCGGCGGCCGCTGTCCGCGATCGTCTGCACTGCTCACAAGCGCGCAGTCCTGCGCGCGCACATCTCCACATCCCTCGCCTGTCCTGCACAGATCGTCGCGCGGGTCACCTGAACGCGCGCATGGATGAGGCATGTCGGTTGCTCTGCTGCCGCTCAATGCACCCTCCCGTCAGGTAGGTGCGCGGTTCTTCACTGGAGCAAAGACGTGGCCCCCACTATGACTCGACTGACCACCGCGGCGTGTGTAGCGACACTCATCGCCATCGCATCGGCCCTGGACATCCAGGCGCAGCTGCCCCAGACCGTCGGCACGTGGAGCGTGCAGGGCACGATCGCCGAGCCGCGCGTCGGTGCGGCGTCGGTGATACTCGATGACGGCCGCACGCTGATCCTCGGCGGGCAGCGAGCCGACGGGAGCGTCACCGACAGCGTCATCGTCTACGACCCGGTGACGAATGGGACCAGCAGCGCCGGGCAGTTGTTCGCGCCGCGCGTGAACGCTGCGGCGGCACGCCTCGAGGACGGGCGCGTGGTCGTGTCGGGCGGCCAGGTTGGCGGCGCGCCGAGCGCCGACGTCGAGATCTTCGATCCGGTGGCGGGCAG